>NZ_SBHP01000001.1:0-489782 GCF_006980785.1 Tepidiphilus sp. J10 | reverse complement strand
GGTGGTGTCGCAGGCGGTCGATGACTTCGGCCGATGGGCGCTCGGTGGTGAAGAGTGCCACGTCGTGCGTGCGGCATAGGGCTACGAGGATGGGCGGGGGGGTGCAGCCGTCGGCGACGATGAGGGCGGGGGGTTTGGCGGTGAAGATTTCCTCGAGGTGGCGGGCGATGCGCTTTTGTCCGAGGCGTCGGGCCCAGGTCATCTCGGCGGCGCCGATGATCTGGACGCGCCCCGGGTGGATGAGGTTGAGGTGGCCGACGAGGTCGGCCGGCCATAGGCGCTCGTCGAGGACGGCGAGGGTGCGTTCGAGCGAGCCGGTGACGTGGGTGAGGTGCAGTTCGGGGTCGATCGCCTCGATGACGGCACGCAGCGAGGTCTCTCTCATCTCGCGGGTTCAGCCATCGGCGCCGGTCAGCAGACCAAGGGCGGATTCCGGATCGGAAACGGTCATGAGCGCCTGACGTACGTCCGGGTCGCTGAAACGTTCGGCGAGCTGGGAGAGGATTTGCAGGTGTTCTTCGGTGGCCTGCTCGGGTACGAGGAGGACGAACATGAACCGTACGGGACGACCGTCGCAGGCGTCGAACGGCACGGGGGTGGCGAGCCGCACGAAGGCGCCACGGGGGGCGGCGAGGCCTTTGAGTCGGCCGTGCGGGATGGCCACGCCCTCGCCAATGCCGGTCGAACCCAGCCGTTCGCGCTCGGCGAGCGCCGCCTGCACCTTGGCCGGGTCGAGCCCGTCGCGTGCGAAGAGCAGGGCGGCGGCTCCCAGGGCCTGCTGCTTGTCGGCGGCGGGGATGTCGAGGGCGATGTGCTCGACGTCGAGGAGGCTGGCAATGAGGTTCATGGCCGAGTCGAGGGTGAGGGCACCAGGGTGGCGGCTGGGGCCACCCCAGGGACGGTCACTCGCCTTGAGCGGCCGGGGCGGCCGGCTGGTGGTGGTTGGTGACGATTTCCTTGTGCTTGCGCACTTGACGGTCGAGTTTGTCGATCATCGCGTCGATGGCGGCGTAGAGGTCGGCCGGATCGGTGGCTTCGGCGAAGAAGTCTTTGCCCTTGACGTGTACGGTGACTTCGGCCTTGTGGGTGTTGCGCTCGACACGCAGGATGATCTGCGCCGAGGTGGCGTGGTCGAAGTGCCGCAGCACCCGTTCGACTTTTTCCGTGACATAGTCGTGCAGCGCGGGGGTGACTTCGACGTGATGGCCGGTGATGGTGAAGTTCATCGCACACTCCTGTGGTGGTGATTACAAGGCTTTGCGCCGGTTCGCCGGCGGGATTTGCATCTGCTCGCGGTATTTTGCCACGGTTCGGCGGGCGATGGGGATACCTTCTGCCGCAAGTAGCTCGGCGAGGCGGGTGTCCGACAGCGGTTTTGTCCGGTTTTCACGTTCGATCAGGGCTCGCAGCCGGGCCTTGATGGCGGTGGCCGAGGCGATTTCACCGTCTTCACCGGCGATGCCGCCGCCGAAGAAGTGGCGGAATTCGAAGACGCCCCGTGGGCACTGCAGGTATTTGCCCTGAGTGACGCGCGAGATGGTGGATTCGTGCAGTTCGAGCGCTTCGGCGAGCGTGCGCAGGGTGAGCGGCTTCATGGCGGCTTCGCCGTGCTCGAAGAAGTCTTGCTGGCGCTCGACGATCTCCTGGGCGACGCGCAGGATGGTGCGGCCGCGCTGTTCGAGCTGGCGGATGAGGTTCTTCGCTTCGGCGAGCCGCTCGCGCAGGGATTCGGTGCCGTCGCGCCGCTCGCTGAGGATCTGGGCGTAGCGCTGGTTGAGGGTGAGCCGGGGGGCGACGGCCGGGTTGAGCTCGGCTTGCCAGCGGCCGTCGCGCCGGCGCACGATGACGTCGGGGATGACGTAGGGGGGTGGTTCGCCGCCGATGCGGCTGCCCGGGTGGGGGTCGAGGGCGGCGATGAGGACGAGCGCCTCGCGCAGCAAGACGTCGTCGCAGGCGTATTGGCGCTTGAGGGCGGTGTAGTCTTTGCGGGCGAGCGGTTCGAGCGCTTCGCTCACCAGCCGTTCGGCCAGGCGCCGTGCCGGCGTATCGGGGCGTTCGCGCAGTTGTAGCCGCAGGCATTCGCCGAGATCCCGCGCCCCGACCCCGGGGGGATCGAAACTTTGGATGAGCTTGAGGGCGATCTCGAGGTCTTCACGGCCGACTTCGAGTTCGGGCGGGATGCTGGCGAGCAGTTCGTCGAGGTCTTCGTGCAGGTAACCGTCGTCGTCGAGCGCTTCGATCATGAAGGCGACGAGGGCCCGGTCGCGTTCGGCGAGCGGCGTGAGCGCGGCCTGTTCGTGCAGGTAGTGGTGCAGATCGGTGGCGGCGGCGTGCCACTCGGTGAAGTCGGGCGCCTCGTCGTCGTCGCGCGCGGGGCGGGCGTCCTGCCACAGGAGCTCGTCGTCGAAGGATTCGGTGTCGTTGGCGCTCGTTTGTTCTTCGGGCGCGGACTGGAGGGCGTCTTCGGTGTGCTCGTGCGCTTCGCCGGGCGACTCCGCGCTGGGACGCTCGAGGAGTTGCGCCTGCCAGTCGTCGGATTCATTGCCTTCGTTGGTTGCGATGGGAAGCGTTTCTTCGGGGGATTCTTCGTCGGTCTCCGCCACTTCGAGGAGGGGGTTCGCCTGCAGGGCTTCTTCGAGGGTCTGCTGCAGTTCGACGGCCGACAGCGTCAGGAGCTTGAGCGCCTGCGCCATCTGCGGGGAGAGGGCGAGCGTGGTGCTGGCACGAAGGTGTAGGCGGGGCTCGAGGCTCATGGCTACAGGCGGAAATGTTCGCCGAGATAGACGCGGCGCACGTGCGGGTCGTCGATGATCTCCTCGGGGCGGCCCGAGGCGATGACCCGGCCGTCGGCGAGGATGGAGGCGCGGTTGCAGATGCCGAGCGTTTCACGCACGTTGTGGTCGGTGATGAGTACGCTGATGCCGCGCTCTTGCAGGAACCGCACGATGCGCTGGATCTCGATCACGGCGATGGGATCGACGCCGGCGAAGGGTTCGTCGAGCAGGATGATCTTCGGGTCGGTGGCGAGCGCCCGGGCGATTTCGAGGCGGCGCCGTTCGCCGCCGGAGAGCGACACCGAGGGCTGATCGGCCAGATGCGCGATTCCGAGTTCGGCGAGCAGTTCGTCTTCTTTCTGCCGAATCTCCTCTTTGGGTAGCCCCCGCAGTTCGAGTACGGCACGCACGTTTTCCCGCACCGACAGGCGGCGGAAGATGCTCGCTTCCTGCGGCAGGTAAGAGAGGCCATGCCGGGCGCGGCGGTGGATGGGCTCGTGGGTGACGTCCTGACCGTCGAGCTCGATCTTGCCGTCGTCGGCGCGCACGAGCCCGACGATCATGTAGAAACAGGTGGTCTTGCCCGCCCCGTTGGGACCGAGCAGCCCCACGATCTCGCCGGCTTCGACGGTGAGATCGACCGAGGCGACGACGGTGCGTTTGCCGTAGGTTTTGCGCAGGCGTTCGACGTGCAGCAGCGACATGGAGGACTCAGGGTTCGGTGTCAGGGAAAGGTTCGGTGAAGTCTTCGGGCGGGTCGCGCAGCAGCCGGGTGACGAGGGACGGGGAGAATCCGCGGCCGGCGAGAAATCGTGCCTGCCGGGCCCATTCCCTGGCGTCGGCGGGCGGCGTGCCGAAGCGTTTGCGCCACAGGGCGGCGGCGCGCTCGGCTTCGCTCGATTCGGCTTCCAGCGCGTCGAGGACGTCGTCGATGAGGGCGTCGTCCAGCCCGCGCTCGCGCAGCCGCAGCTCCAGAAGGCGCCGGCCGCTGCGCTCGGCCCGGGCGGCGACGAAGGCGCGGGCGCAGCGCTCGTCGGACAGGAGTCCCGTGCGCTCGAGGCGGGCGAGCGCCTCTGCGATTTCCTCGGGCGTGCCGTGGGGGGCGAGCTTGCGCGCGAGCTCGGCGCGGCTGTGTTCGCGGCGCGCGAGCAGCCGCAGCGCTCTTTGCCACACGCTCGGCCCGCTCATCGCCATGACGTAGGCTTATTCGGCCGCCGGAGCGGCAAGGGCGGATTCGCTCGGGGCGGCGCTGGGCGCGGCGGATGCGATCTCGGGCAGCGGGGGCAAGCCCACCTTGGCCCGGATCTGATTCTCGATGCGCCGCGCGAGCTCGGGGCGCTGGCGCAGGAATTCGCGCGCGTTGTCCTTGCCCTGACCGATCTTCTCGCCCTCGTAGGCGTACCAGGAGCCGGATTTGTCGATGAGCTTGTGCTCCACGCCCAGGTCGATGATCTCTCCCTCACGCGAGATGCCCTCGCCGTAGAGGATGTCGAACATCGCTTCGCGGAAGGGTGGGGCGACCTTGTTCTTGACGACCTTGACGCGGGTCTCGGAGCCGACGACCTCGTCGGCTTTCTTGATCGTGCCGGTCTTGCGGATGTCGAGCCGCACCGAGGAATAGAACTTGAGCGCGTTGCCGCCGGTGGTGGTTTCGGGGTTGCCGAACATGACGCCGATCTTCATGCGGATCTGGTTGATGAAGATGACGAGCGTGTTGGTCTTGTTGATGCTGGCGGTGAGCTTCCTCAGCGCCTGGCTCATGAGCCGCGCTTGCAGGCCGGGGAGCGAGTCGCCCATTTCCCCCTCGATCTCGGCTTTGGGGGTGAGCGCGGCCACCGAGTCGATCACCACGATGTCGACCCCGCCCGAGCGCACCAGCATGTCGGCGATCTCGAGCGCCTGCTCGCCGGTGTCGGGCTGCGACACGAGGAGATCGTCGATATCGACGCCCAGCTTCTTCGCATACTGTACGTCGAGGGCGTGTTCGGCGTCGATGAAGGCGGCCACGCCGCCGAGTTTCTGCATTTCGGCGATCACGTGCAGCGTGAGGGTGGTCTTGCCCGAGGATTCGGGGCCGTAGATCTCCACCACCCGCCCGCGCGGCAGCCCGCCGATGCCCAGCGCGATGTCCAGCCCGAGCGAGCCGGTGGAGACGGTCTGGATGTCGCGCACCACTTGGGCGTCGCCCATGCGCATCACCGAGCCTTTGCCGAACTGTTTGTCGATCTGCGCGAGCGCCGCCTGCAGCGCCTTGAGTTTGTTGTCGTCCATCGAAAATTCCTTGGCTGGCAAGTACGAAAACGCTTCGACCGATTATGGCACAGGATGGTTCAGGGGTGGCACAGGGCGATGGCACCGGAGAGCGCCGTGCGCACGGCCTGGGCGCGCACGGCGATGCGGTCGCCAGCGAAGTGGCGCCGTTCGCTGCGTACCCGCGGCCGGGTCCGATCCCAGGCCCAGCCGAAACAGACGGTACCCACGGGCTTGTCCGGCGTGCCGCCGTCGGGCCCGGCGATACCGGTAATGGACAAGGCCAGCTCGGCCTGGCTGTGCGTGAGTGCACCGAGCGCCATTTCGCGCGCCACGGCTTCCGACACGGCCCCGTGGCGTTCGAGGGTGAGGGGGTCGACGCCGAGCACTTCGATCTTGGCGGCATTGGAGTAGGTGACGAAACCGCGTTCGAACCAGCCGGAGCTGCCGGCGATCGCCGTGATCGCTTCGGCGACGGCCCCGCCGGTACAGGATTCGGCGGTGGCGAGCATCCAGCCGCGGGCAGCAAGCAGCATGCCCAACTCCCGGGCGAGCCGTCCCAGCGGATCTTCGGGGTGGATCACGCGCCTTCTCCCAGGAAGTGCACCGCAAGGGCGAGCACGAGCAGTACGTAGCCGGCGGCGGCCAGATCGTCGATCATGATGCCCAAGCCACCGCGGAAGCGCCGCTCCAGGGTGGCGATGGGTTCGGGTTTGGCGATGTCGAACAGGCGAAAGAGCGCCACGCCCGCCGCCTGCCAGGCAAGCCCCGGCGGGCAGAAGAAGAGTACGAGCCAGACGGCGATCATCTCGTCCCAGACCACGGCGCCGGGATCCTTGGTGCCCAGCGCCTTGGCCGTACGGTCACAGGCGATGACGCCGGCAAGGAAAAAGGAGGTGAGCAGCAGCAGGAAGAGCCCCTCGGAGACCGGGGCGCGCAGCAGGGGGTAGAGCGCCCAGGCAAGGAGCGAACCGACCGTGCCCGGAGCCCGGGGAGAGAGACCCGCCCCGAATCCGAGCGCGATGAAGTGCGCCGGATGCTGGAGGAGGAAGGCGACGGAGGGGCGTGTGCGCTCGGCGGACATGGGCGCTCCTTTCATGGGCGGAAATGATCATAGCCCAAAACTTCGGGCAGGGTACGCCGCTCATCGGGCTCGATGAGCACGATGGGCGGTTGCTCCGTTGATACGATCCGCCCGATGCGGGAAAGCGGCAGGTCGAGTTCCCTGCCGAGAAGGATGATTCGGTCGCGTGATCCCGGCGCGGCGGTGAAGAGGAGTTCGTAGTCGTCGCCACCGGCGAGCAAGGCGGTCCGTGCCCGCTCCGGCGGCGCCCCGCCGGCGATGAGCGGGGCGAGCGGCAGTCTGGCCACCTCGATCTCGGCCGTGAGGAGGGGCGGTGCCGAGCGTTCGAGGAGGTGCCGGAGGTCGCCGAGCAATCCGTCCGAGACGTCGAGCATCGCGTGCGCGAGTCGCCGCAAGCGGCGTCCCAAGGCAAGGCGCGGTTCGGGACGATCGAGCGCGGCGCGCCATTCACCGGCGCCGGGCAAGTTCGGCGAGAGTTCCCCGAATCGCACGGCGAGACCCAAGGCAGCGCGTCCGGGTTGTCCGCTCACCCAAACGTCGTCCCCTTCGCGCGCGCCGCTGCGCAATATCGCCTCGCCCGCCGGTACCCGCCCGAGCGCCGTGATCGTGATCGCCCGTGGGCCGCGGGTGGTGTCCCCGCCGACGAGCCGGGCGCCGTGCCGCCGGGCGCAGGCGAAGAGCCCCCGGGCGAAAGCCGTGAGCCAGGCTTCATCGGCCTCGGGCAGAGTGAGCGCGAGCAGGAACCCCGTGGGGACGGCGCCCATGGCCGCCAGATCGGAGAGGTTCACCGCCAGCGCTTTCCAGCCGAGCGCTTCCGGATCGGTTCCGGCCAGGAAGTGCCGCCCTTCGACCAGGGTGTCGCAGGTGATCGCCGTCTCCCAGCCGTTTTCCTCGACGAGCAGCGCCGCGTCGTCGCCGATGCCCAGCCGCAGCCAAGGCGGGGTGGGTTCGTGCGCGGCGGGATCGGCGAAGAAATGCTCGATCAGGGCGAATTCGTTCATGATGAAATCCTTGAAGTCTCGGCGATTGCTTCGAGGAGCGCCGCCCGCAGCCGCTCTGACTGGGCCGCGTCGGCGGGCAGTCCGAAGCGCAACCCCGGCGGGTCGTCGAAACGGCGCACCAGGATGGCGCGGCGCTCGAGCGCCGCGGCGAGCGTCGGTGCCCGCGGCGTCTCGACCCAGGCAAAAAGGGCGGTGCGACCGCTCACTTCGAGACCGGATCTTTCCAGCATTGTCGCCAGGGCAAGCGAGGCAGCGGCAAGACGCTCGCGCTGCCGTTCCTGCCAAGCGGAATCGGCGAGCGCGAGCCGGGCCGCCCAACGCGCCGGATGGCTCACCGCCCACGGGTCGAGCAAGGCGGCGAGGCGCTCGTGCAGCAGTTCGGGGGCGAAGACGAGGCCGAAGCGCAGACCCGCGAGCCCCCAGAATTTGCCCAGCGAACGCAAGACGACGAGGCCGGGCGACCCGGTCTCGGTCACGAGGCTGCCCTCTTCGCCCGGTTCGAGGAAAGCTTCGTCCACGATCAACCAGCCGCCGCGCCCGGCGAGCCGCTGATGCCATGCGTAGAGGTTCTGGGAGGGAAAGCGCGCCCCGGTGGGGTTGTTCGGATGGACGAGCACCAGCGCGTCGACTTCGTCGAGCCGTGTGTCGATCTCGTCGGTGGCGGGGGCGCAGCGCACGAGGCAGTGCGCGCGCCAGGCATGGGCATGCTCGCCGTAGCTGGGATGCGGCACCAGCACGCGGCGCACGTCGGGCAAGAGGGCCGGCAGGCGGGAAATGGCCGCCTGGGTGCCGGGTACCGCCAGGGCGGGGCGGCCGAAGACGGCATGCACGAGTTCATCGAGCCCGTCGTCCTCTTCCGGCAGGCGCCGCCAGACTTCCTCGGGGACCGGCGGCAGGGGGTAGGACCAGGGGCTGATGCCGGTGGAGAGGTCGAGCCAGCACTCGGGCGGCAGACCGTGGCGACGCGCCGCCTCGCGCAGGCGCCCGCCGTGTACCGGTCGGCTCATCGCGCACCTCCCGCCAGGGTGAGGAGCGCGAGCAGGAGCAGCCAGCTCCAGACGGCCCGTTCGACGAGTTCCATGGCGGCGGCCACGCTGGCCGCGCCCGGCGCGGGGCCTTCGCCGAGCAGGGGGCGCTCGTGCCGCGTTCCGCCATAAGAGGCTTCGCCGCCCAGAGTGACGCCCAGCGCGCCGGCGCCGCTCGCCATCACTGGGCCGGCGTTGGGGCTCTCCCACTGCGGGGCTTGGCGACGCCAGCACCGCAACGCCGCCGTCGTGCGTCCGCCCAGGGCATAGAGGAGCGCCGTGACCCGTGCGCTCGGCCAGCCGAGCGCGTCGTCGATGCGGGCGGCGCACTTGCCGAAACGCTCGTAGCGCGGCGTGCGATAGCCCCACATGGCATCGAGCGTGTTGGCCAGGCGATGCAGCACCACGCCGGGCGCGCCGAGCAGCGCGAACCACACCAGCGGGGCGAGCACGGCGTCGTGGCCGTTTTCCAGCGCCGATTCCGTGGCAGCGCGCGCCACCTCTTCGCCCGTCATTGCCGCCGTGTCCCGGCTCACAAGGAAGGCCACCCGCGCCCGGGCGGTGGGCAGATCTGCGGCGGCGAGCGCGTCGCGCACCGGTTCGAGGTGCTCGCGCAGGCTGCGTGCCCCGAGGGCGAGCGCCAGGCAGCCGACCGCGAGCGCTTCTTCGACGAAGGGATGCACTCGCCCCAAAGCGGCGACGAACCCCACCCAGGGCAGCACCGCCAGCGCCCAGGCGAGCATTCCTGCACCCACGCCCTCGCCGAGGTGCCGGCGCACGAAGGTTTCGAGCGCGGCAGCCCAGCGGCCGAAGCCGACGAGCGGGTGCCGGCGCGGCGGCTCGCCGAGCAACCGATCGAGCGCGAGCGCGAGCACGGTGGCCAAAAGGACGGACATGGAAGGGGAGCCGGGCAGAGATCGGACGAAGTCGCCCATTATAATCGGGCGCTTTCCGGCCGCGGAGGCGAGCATGGCGCACGCGTTGATGATCCAGGGGACCACGTCGGATGCCGGCAAGAGCACGCTGGTGGCAGGATTGTGCCGCCTGCTCGCGCGTGCCGGCGTGCGTGTGGCCCCGTTCAAGCCGCAGAACATGGCCAACAACGCCGCCGTGACGGCCGACGGCGGCGAGATCGGGCGCGCCCAGGCGCTGCAGGCGTTCGCCGCCGGACTCGAACCTCGGGTGGATTTCAACCCGGTCTTGCTCAAGCCTACCACCGACATCGGCGCCCAGGTCGTGATCCACGGGAGGGCGGTGCATACCCTGTCGGCGCGGGATTATCACGCCTACAAGCCGGTGGCGCTACGGGCGGTGCTCGAATCCTGGGCGCGACTGCAGGAGGAATTCGAGTGGATCCTCGTCGAGGGCGCGGGCAGTCCGGCGGAGGTGAATCTGCGCGCGCGCGACATCGCCAACATGGGGTTCGCCGAAGCGGTCGACATCCCGGTGGCGCTGGTGGCCGACATCGACCGCGGCGGCGTCTTCGCCCAGATCGTCGGCACGCTCGAATGTCTCTCGCCGAGCGAGCGTGCGCGCATGCGCGGTTTCGTCATCAACCGCTTTCGCGGGGACCTCTCGCTCCTTGCACCGGGCCTGCAGTGGCTGGAGGAGCGTACCGGCAAACCGGTCTTCGGCGTGCTGCCGCATTTGGGGAAGCTCGCGCTGGAGGCCGAGGACGGCCTCGCGCCGGCGGAGCGCGCCGAAGGCGCGCGGCTGCGGGTGGCGGCGATCGCCTGGCCGCGCGTGAGCAATCACACCGACCTCGACGCCTGGCGCCTGCACCCCGAGGTCAACTTCCACTGGTGGCACGGCGGTCCCTGGCCCGGAGCCGACCTGGTGGTGTTGCCCGGCTCCAAGGCGGTGCAGGCGGATCTGGCTTGGTTCGAATCCCATGGCGGCCCGGCGCTGCTGCGCCGACATCTGCGCTACGGCGGCAAGCTCATCGGCCTGTGCGGAGGGTTTCAGATGCTGGGTGAGTGGCTCGACGACCCTTTGGGATTGGAAGGTGCGCCGGGCGGCCGGCCCGGCCTGGGGTTGCTCTCCTTGCGCACGCGGCTAGATTCCCGGAAGGTGCTGCGCCGCTGTCGCGGGCGGCTTGCTGCCACACTGGGCGGTGCGGAGGTCGAAGGCTACGAGATTCACCTCGGCGTGAGCGAAGGGCCGGCGCTCGCGCATCCTGCCGTGATCGGCGAGGACGGCGTTCCCGACGGGGCGATCGGGGAAGACGGGCAGATCCTCGGCACTTACTGGCACGGACTCTTCGACTCGGGCCCCGCCTTCGCCGCGCTCGCGCACTGGGCCGGGGCGGCGCTATCCACCGAGGATGCGGTGCAACGGCGCGAAGCGGCGATCGAACGCTTGGCCGCGGCGATCGAGGCGCACTGCGACTGGCGGCGGATGCTGGGCGTGTCCTGAAGTTGATGCGAAAACGCCGCCCTTCGGGCGGCGTTTCTTCGTCCGCTCGAACTCAGCGCAACAGGCTTTTCACGTTGCTGTCCATGGGGACGATGGTGTCCTGAGCCGCGAGCACCTGACCCGTGCCCGGATTGATCGCCTTGACGCTCAGATAGACGGCTTCCTTGGCCGGTGCATAGGTGCCGACCACGACGAGGCGGGCGTCGTGGTCGCGGGCGATCTGGTCGACTTCGCGCGCGAGCATGAGCTCGCCCGTGTCGCGCTTGACGAAGACGGCCGTGCGCAGTTTGAGCTCGGTGACGACGAAGCCGCGCTGCACGAAGCGGTTGGCGACTTGCTCGGTGAGCGTGCGCCCCAAGGTGGTGGAGCGATCGAGTGCATCGACGTCGACGAAGGTGGCGAAGAGCACGGGGCCGGCGCGCAGATCGGGCGGGAGTTGGTCGATCAGGGTGTCGGCCGTCTCATAGGCTTTGTTGATGATTACGGCGGGATCGGCCTTGGGTAGGGGTGGGAGGGTCTCGGTGGCACAAGCGGACAGGGCGAGGGCGCCGGAGAACATGAGGATCGAGAGCGAATGCCGCATGGTCAGTCTCCTTGCACCGTCAGCCAAGTGGGTTCGTACGAGGGGTTGGAAGAGGCCATTTTGGCGTAGAGCTCGGGGCTGGTGATGTAATAGACGTCGGAGATACGGGCGAGATAGCGGTCACCGCGCCGCGCCGATGCCGTGACCATCACTTCGACCTCGGGAGCGGTGGAGAGCTTGGCGTAGCGGCTGTCGAGGTCGATCTCGATGTCGGCCGGCCCTTGCTGGGCGACGTTCCAGCCGCGCCCGACGAGATAGCTGACGAAGGCTTCGCGGAAGGCGGCATCGAAGGTCGAGGAGTAGGCTGCCGGGTGCACGTAGAGGGTGTCGCACAGGGCGGCTTGCGGCGTGCAGGCATTGTCCCGGATCATCATGACGCTCAGCCGCTCGGCCAGGCTCGTGGCCACCGTTTGCCATTGCCGTACTGCCTGGATTTTTTGCTGCGGTTCTTGGGCGAAATCGGTGGGAAGCGGTGCGCCGGGGTTGGTGCAGCCGCCGAGCAGGACGGCACCCAGCGCGGCGGCGATGGGCAGGGGATCGAAGCGCATGATGCTATCTCCTGGGAATGACAAGGGCGATTCCATGATCTTAGCGTGAAGCGGATGCGAACGCAATCAATGTTCGTCGGGATTTCCTTCGTTCTCGCTTTGGCCGTGGCGTCCGAAACACGGTGGCCGTTTCTCCAGGAAGGCACTGAGCCCTTCGCGGTAGTCGGGATCGTCGAGGAAGGCCAGCCCGGTGCGTTTTTCTTCCTCGGATAGCGGCGTGCACCGTCGTAGGCGGCGCAGCCAATATTTGTGCATTCGCGCCACGCGCGGTGCTCCGGTGGCGATGCGTCGCGCCACGGCCAGCGCCTCTTTGAGCGCCCGACCGTCCTCGACGCAGTGATGCAGCACGCCGAGTCGCCACATGCGATCGGCATCGAGCACGGCCCCTTCGAGCAGCATCTGCGCGAGCAGACCTTCCGGCAGACGCTCGTGCAGCAGGGCGAGTTCGCCGGGGTACATCCAGAAGCCGAGCCGGGCGATGGGGGCACCGAAGCGGGCGCCGTGTCCGGCCACGCGCAGATCGCATAGCGCGGCGATCTCCAGCCCGCCGCCGATACAGGGGCCCTCGATCGCCGCGATCACCGGCAGCGGGCACTCGGCGATCGCGCGCAGCGCCCGTCCGACTTTGCCTTCGTGGTAGTCGAGCGCCGAGGCGAGGTCGGCGCGGACGCGGGGGAATTCTTCCAGATCGCCCCCGGCGGCGAAGGCGTTGCCTGCACCCGTGAGGATCACGCTGCGCCAGGGAAGATTTTCGGCGGTGAGTTCGAGAAAGAGATCGCCCAGCGCCTGCCACAGGGCGGCATCGAGCGCATTGCGTTTTCCCGGATTCTCGAGGGTGACGACCAGGCAGGCCGATTCGGGGTGTGGGGTCGTGTGCAGGGTTCCGCTCATGAGGATTCTTCAGTATCTAGGGTGGGGGTGGCATCGCGGCGCAGGTGGGCGATCGCCTCGCGTCCGGAGCGCAGATGCTCGCGCATGCACCGTTCGGCGGCCGCGGCCTCGCCCTCGAGCAGGGCGGCGAGCAGCTCGCGGTGTTCCTGCAGGCTGCGTTCCAGGCGCCCTTCGTCGTAGAGCGAATGGTGACGGCTCAACCGTATCTTTTGACGCAGATCTTGGATCGTGCTCGACAGGAAAGGGTTGTTCGCGAGCCGCAAGACTTCGGCGTGGAACGCCTGGTTCGCCTCGAAGAATTCGTCGATCGCGCCGGGGTGTGCCGTTTCCTCCAGACGCTGGTGTAGTCGCCGTAGCCGCTGGGCAGCTCCTTCGTCCAACCGCTCGGCGGCGCGGCGCGCGGCGTGCCCCTCGAGCACCGCGAGTACGTCGAAGATCGCATCCAGCTCCGAGGCGGAGATCTGACTGACGAAAGCGCCGCGCCGCGGGATCAGGGTCACCAGCCCCTCGGCGGCGAGCACTTTCAGGGCCTCGCGCAAGGGGGTACGCGAAATCCCGTATTCGGCCGCCAGGCCCAGCTCGTCGATCGGCTGTCCCGGTGGTAATTCGTGCGCGAAAATGCGCTGACGCAGCCTCTCGGCCACTTCCTGGTAAAGTGCTTGGGGCGCGATGCGTTGTGGAGTCATCGGCGAGGGCTCCCAGGGGCTTCCATAATTATGGATTACATATTATATTTTCTGTTTTCGTTTTTTTTGTCTCCTCAGCTGAAGCTCGCCGTCTCGCTGGCGCGAAGGCGCAGCCATCATCCTCGTCGAGGGTCGTTTCATGTCCAAATCCGCACCTAGCTATCCCAAACCCGATCTCGAAGCCTGGAAAAAAGCCGCGGCCAAGCAGGCGCCCGACGGCGACTTGAGCCGGCTCGACTGGCACACGCCCGAAGGCATCGTCGTTCATCCCCTCTATGTGCGCGCCGATCTCGACCGCCTGCCGCACGCCGACACGCTGCCCGGGTTCGAGCCCTTCATCCGCGGGCCGCAGCCGACGATGTATACGGTCAAACCCTGGACCATCCGCCAGTACGCGGGCTTTTCCACGGCCGAGGAATCGAACGCCTTCTACAAGAAGACGCTCGCCGGCGGCGGGCAGGGCATCTCGGTAGCCTTCGATCTGGCCACGCACCGCGGTTACGATTCCGACAATCCCCGCGTGATCGGCGACGTCGGCAAGGCGGGGGTGGCGATCGACTCGGTCGAGGACATGAAGATCCTTTTCGACGGTATACCGCTCGACAAGGTCTCGGTGTCCATGACCATGAACGGGGCGGTGCTGCCGGTACTCGCCGGCTACGTCGTGGCCGCCGAGGAGCAGGGGGTGCGGCAGGATCAGCTCTCGGGCACAATCCAGAACGACATCCTCAAAGAATTCATGGTGCGCAACACCTATATCTACCCGCCCGAGCCGTCGATGCGCATCGTCGCCGACATCATCGCCTACACGGCCGAGCACATGCCCAAGTTCAACTCCATCTCGATCTCGGGCTACCACATCCAGGAGGCGGGGGCCACGCAGGCGCTCGAGCTCGCCTTCACCCTGGCCGACGGCATGGAATACGTGCGCACCGCCATGAAGCGCGGCCTGGACATCGACAAGTTCGCCGGGCGGCTGTCGTTCTTCTTCGCCATTGGCATGAACTTCTACCTCGAGATCGCCAAGCTGCGCGCGGCGCGCTACCTGTGGTGGCGCATCATGAAGGAGTTCGGCGCCAAGAATCCGCGCTCGATGATGCTGCGCACCCACTGCCAGACCTCCGGCTGGTCGCTCACCGCCCAGGATCCCTACAACAACATCATCCGCACCACGATCGAGGCCATGGCCGCGGTCTTCGGCGGCACGCAGTCGCTGCACACCAACGCGCTCGACGAGGCGATCGCGCTGCCCACCGAGTTCTCGGCCCGCATCGCCCGTAACACGCAGCTCATCTTGCAGGAAGAGACCCACATCACCAACGTCATCGACCCCTGGGCCGGCTCCTACATGATGGAGACGCTCACGCAGGAGATGATCGACAAGGCCTGGGCCATCATCGAAGAAGTCGAAGCGATGGGCGGCATGACCAAGGCGGTCGAATCCGGCTGGGCGAAGATGAAGATCGAGGAGTGCGCCGCCGAGAAGCAGGCGCGCATCGACGCCGGGCTCGACGTGATCGTGGGTGTGAACAAATACCGTCTGGAGAAGGAAGACCACCCTATCGAGGTGCTGGAGATCGACAACCGCGCCGTGCGCGAGAAGCAGATCGAGCGGCTGAAGAAACTGCGCGCCGAGCGCGATCCAGTGCGCGTGCAGCAGGCGCTCGAGGCCCTCACGCGCTGTGCCGCCACGGGCGAAGGAAACCTGCTCGCCCTCGCGATCGAAGCGGTGCGCGCCCGCGCCACCGTGGGGGAAGTGTCCGATGCCCTGGAGAAAGTGTGGGGCCGCTATCAGGCCAACCCGCAGACGGTCACCGGCGTCTATGGCGCCGTGGTCGAAGGACGGGAGGAGTGGCGTATGCTCAAGGACGAGATCGAGCGCTTCATCGAGGAAGAGGGCCGTCGCCCGCGCATCATGATCGCCAAGCTCGGCCAGGATGGGCACGACCGGGGGGCCAAGGTGGTCGCCTCCGCTTTTGCCGATCTCGGGTTCGACATCGACATCGGTCCCATGTTCCAGACACCCGAAGAGGCGGCGCGCCACGCGGTGGAGAACGACGTCCACGCCGTGGGGGTGTCGACGCTCGCTGCCGGCCACAAGACCTTGGTGCCCGCGCTCATCGACGAGCTCAAGCGCCTGGGGGCCGAGGACATCATCGTCTTCGTCGGCGGGGTCATTCCGTCGCAGGATTACGATTTCCTCTATGCGGCCGGCGCCAAGGGCATCTTCGGGCCGGGCACGCCCATTCCCGAAGCGGCGCGTCAGGTACTCGCGGCGATCCGTGCCGCCCGTGGCCGAGGGTGAGCCGTGTCGCAGCAGGAAGCGGTACCGGAGCGTTTTGACGGGCAGCCCGAACTCGGCGAGGAGGATCGCGCCCTCGTCGAAGGCGTGCTCGACCGCCAGCTACGGCCGCTCGCCAAGGCGATCACCCTCATCGAATCGAGCCGGCCCGATCATCAGCGTCGGGCCGAGGCCGTGCTGCAGGCGTTGCTGCCGTACACGGGCGGGGCGCTGCGCCTGGGTATCTCCGGCGTGCCGGGGGTGGGCAAGTCGACCTTCATCGAGGCGCTCGGCCTCTATCTCATCGAGCGCGGGCATCGCGTCGCCGTGCTCGCCGTCGATCCTTCCTCCAGCGTCTCGGGCGGCTCCATCCTGGGCGACAAGACGCGCATGGAGCGCCTGAGTCGCGATCCGCGCGCCTTCATCCGCCCCAGCCCTTCGGCGGGCAGCCTCGGGGGCGTGGCCGAGAAGACGCGCGAGACGATGCTGGTGTGCGAGGCGGCGGGGTTCGACGTCGTCATCGTCGAAACCGTGGGCGTGGGGCAATCGGAGACGGCGGTCGCCAACATGACCGACATGTTCGTCCTGCTGCAGCTGCCCAACGCTGGCGACGATCTCCAGGGCATCAAGAAGGGGATCATGGAGCTCGCCGACCTCATCGTCATCAACAAGGCCGACGCCGATTCGGCCGCGGCGATGCGGGCCAAGGCCCAGCTCGAGACGGCGTTGCACATGCTGCGCCCGACGCATCCCGACTGGCGCGTGCCGGTGCTGCTCGTGTCGGCGCTCAAGCGCGAGGGGCTCGATCGCTTCTGGGAGACGGTGCTCGCCTTTCGCGACACGATGCAGAAAAACGGAGCACTTGCCGAAAAACGCCGCCGTCAGGCGCTCGCCTGGATGTGGGAACGGATCGACGCCGAACTCAAGCGCCGTTTCCGACAACACCCTGCCGTGCGCACGATGCTGCCGGCGATCGAACGGGACGTGGAGAGCGGGCGGCTTGCGCCGGTGGTTGCGGCGCGGCGCCTGCTCGATGCGAGCCAGACCATCAGTCAGTGAGGATAAACCATGCAGGACATCATCCGTCGATTGGAAGAGCAACGCGCCCGCGCCCGGCTGGGCGGCGGCGAGCGGCGTATCGCCGCCCAGCACGCCAAGGGCAAGCTCACCGCGCGCGAGCGCATCGAGGTGCTGCTCGACGAGGGCAGCTTCGAAGAGTGGGACATGTTCAAGGAGCACCGCTGCACCGATTTCGGGATGGACGAGGAGCACATCCCCGGTGACGGCGTGGTGACCGGCTACGGCACCATCAACGGCCGGCTCGTCTTCGTCTTCAGCCAGGACTTCACCGTCTTCGGCGGGTCGCTGTCGGAAGCGCACGCCGAGAAGATCTGCAAGATCATGGATCAGGCGATGAAGGTCGGCGCTCCCGTGATCGGTCTGAACGACTCGGGCGGGGCGCGCATCCAGGAAGGGGTGGCCTCGCTCGGCGGCTATGCAGACGTGTTCCAGAGAAACGTGCTCGCCTCCGGCGTGATCCCGCAGATCTCCATGATCATGGGGCCGTGCGCGGGCGGCGCGGTCTATTCGCCGGCGATGACCGACTTCATCTTCATGGTGAAGGACACCTCCTACATGTTCGTCACCGGTCCGGACGTGGTCAAGACCGTCACGCACGAAGAAGTCACGGCCGAAGAGCTCGGCGGCGCGATCACCCACACCACGCGCTCGGGCGTGGCCGATGCGGCCTTCGAGAACGACATCGAGGCGCTCTTGCAGCTGCGCCGCTTCTTCGACTTCCTGCCGCTCAACAACCGCGAGAAACCGCCGGTGCGTCCCACCAGCGACGTGGCCGAGCGCATGGAACCCTCGCTCGACACCCTCGTGCCCGACAACCCCAACCAACCCTACGACATCAAGGAGCTCATCCTCAAGGTGGTCGATGAGGGGGACTTCTTCGAGATCCAGCCCGACTACGCCAAGAACATCGTCGTCGGCTTCGGGCGCATGGAAGGCAAAACCGTCGGGTTCGTGGCCAACCAGCCCATGGTGCTCGCCGGCTGCCTCGACATCAAATCCTCGATCAAGGCGGCGCGTTTCGTGCGCTTCTGCGATGCCTTCAATATCCCCATCGTCACCTTCGTCGACGTGCCCGGTTTTCTCCCCGGTACGGCCCAGGAATACGGCGGCATCATCAAGCACGGCGCCAAGCTCCTCTATGCCTATGCCGAAGCCACGGTGCCCAAGATCACCGTCATCACCCGCAAAGCCTATGGCGGTGCCTACGACGTGATGGCCTCCAAGCACCTGCGCGGCGACGTCAACTTCGCCTGGCCCACCGCCGAGATCGCGGTCATGGGGCCGAAGGGCGCGGTCGAGATCATCTTCCGCGACGAGAAGAACGACCCCGAGAAGATCGCGGCCCGCGAAGCGGAATACCGCGAGAAGTTCGCCAACCCCTTCGTGGCGGCGCGGCGCGGCTACATCGACGACGTCATCATGCCGCACGCCACGCGCAAGCGCATCTGCCGCTCGCTGGCCATGCTCGAGGACAAGAAACTCGAAAACCCCTGGCGCAAGCACGGCAACATCCCGCTGTGAGGCGGCACGCCAACGGTTCATCGCAATGAGGGAAAACACCACCATGTTCAAAAAGATTCTGATCGCCAACCGGGGTGAAATCGCCTGCCGGGTGATCAAGACCGCGCGCAAGATGGGAATCGCCACCGTGGCGGTCTATTCCGAGGCCGACCGGCGCGCGCTGCACGTGCAGCTCGCCGACGAGGCGGTATGCATCGGCCCGGCGCCTTCCAAGGAATCCTACCTGGCGATGGACAAAATCATCGCCGTGTGCAAACAGACCGGCGCCGAGGCGGTCCATCCCGGTTACGGCTTTCTCTCCGAAAACGAGGAATTCGCCCGTCGGCTCGAAGAAGAAGGCATCGTCTTCATCGGCCCGAAACACACCGCGATCGCCGCGATGGGCGACAAGATCGCCTCGAAGAAGCTCGCCATGCAGGCCGGCGTCAATACCATTCCCGGTTACAACGATCCGATCGAATCGGCAGAGGAGGCGGTGCGCATCGCCCGCGATATCGGCTACCCGGTGATGATCAAGGCTTCGGCCGGCGGCGGGGGCAAGGGGCTGCGCGTGGCCTACGACGACGCCCAGTGCCGCGAAGGGTTCGAATCCTGCCGCAACGAGGCGCGCAACGCCTTCGGAGACGATCGCGTCTTCATCGAGAAGTTCGTCGAGGAGCCGCGCCACATCGAGATCCAGGTCTTCGGCGACGCCTATGGCAACTACGTCTATCTCTTCGAGCGCGAATGCTCGGTGCAACGTCGCCACCAGAAAGTCGTGGAAGAGGCGCCCAGCCCCTTCATCGACCCCGACACCCGCCGCGCCATGGGTGAGCAGGCGGTGGCGCTCGCGCGCGCGGTCCAGTACCAGTCCGCCGGCACGGTGGAATTCGTCGTCGGCAAGGACAAGTCCTTCTACTTCCTCGAAATGAACACGCGGCTACAGGTCGAGCACCCGGTCACCGAGATGATCACCGGGCTCGATCTGGTCGAGTGGATGATTCGCATCGCCGCTGGCGAGAAACTGCCGCTGTCGCAATCCGAGCTGCGCATCGACGGTTGGGCGATGGAATGCCGCATCAACGCCGAGGATCCTTTCCGCGGATTCCTGCCTTCCACCGGGCGCTTGGTGAAGTTCCGTCCGCCCGCCGAAGTGTCGGGCCAAGTGCGCGTCGACACCGGCGTCTATGAAGGCGGCGAAATCTCGATGTACTACGACTCGATGATCGCCAAGCTCATCGTGCACGGGCGCGACCGGCTGGAGGCGATCGAGCGAATGCAGGAGGCACTCGACGCCTTCGTCATCCGCGGCATCCACTCGAACATCCCCTTCCAGGCGGCGCTCATGCAGCATCCGCGCTTCCGCGAGGGGCGGCTCACCACCGGTTTCATTGCCGAGGAGTTTCCTGACGGATTTACGCCGGAGATGGTGCCGCACGAAGACCCCTTGATGCTGCGCCTCATCCTCGCGGCGGTCGAACACAAGCTGCGCCTGCGTAACGCCCACCTCTCGGGTCAGATGAACGGCCATCGCTACACGCCCTCGCCGAACTACCAGGTGATCGACGCGCAGGGTGCCACGGCGGCCACGGTCGAGGAACTCTCGGACACCCGCTTCGTGGTGCGCTCGGGTGATCGGGTGCTGCAGATCGACTTCGACCCGCGCTGGCGCCTGGGCGAGATCGTGCTCCAGGTGCGCATCGGCGATGCGCCGATGACGGTGCAGCTCGAACGCGAGGGCATCCTCTACGTCCTGCGCCACCACGGCGCCGAGCTGCGTGCCCGCGTTCTGCCGGCCCACATCGCCGCTCTCTGGTCGCTGATGCCGGTCAAGACGCCGCCCGACATGTCCAAATTCCTCCTCTCGCCCATGCCGGGGCTGCTGCGTGAGATCGCGGTCGCCGAAGGGCAGGAGGTCAAGGCCGGGGAGAAACTCGCCGTGATCGAGGCGATGAAGATGGAGAACATCCTGCGCGCCGAGCAGGACGGCAAAGTGAAGAAAATCGTCGCCAAACCGGGCGCCAGCCTGGCGGTGGACGAAGTGATCCTCGAATTCGAGTGATCCTCCTCCCTCGCGAGGGTGAAGAGAAAGAGCCGGCCTCTGGGGGTCGGCTTTTTGCTTTCTGGCAACCATTGCGGGGATTCTTCTCAAGGTGTATAAACACCTATGTGCTCAAACACTGATTTGGAGGGCATCATGAATACCGTGCGTTGGAACATCACCGTGTCGTCGGACGTCGATCAATCCGTGCGCATGTTCCTTGCCGCACAAGGCGGCGGGCGCAAGGGCGATCTGTCGCGCTTCATCGAGGAAGCCGTGCGCGCCTATCTCCTGGAGCGCGCCGTCGAGCAGGCCAAGGCCGCTGCTTCTGGCATGGGCGAGGCCGATCTCGACGATCTCATCGACGAGGCGGTACAGTGGGCACGTGAGCACTGATGCGTGTCATCCTGGACACCAACGTTTTGCTCGGTGCGCTGATCTCTCCACACGGTCCGCCCGACATCATATATCGCGCCTGGCGTGCGGCGCGTTTCGAACTGGTGACCTCGAGGGCGCAGCTCGACGAGCTGCGGCGTGTGAGCCGCTACCCGAAGCTCAAGACCATCCTGCCTGCGCACCGCATCGGCACGATGCTCAACAACATGCAGCATGCCATCGTTCTGGAAGTGCTGCCGACCTTGCCGGAAAACCTCGAGGCGAACGATCCGAACGATACCTTCCTGCTGGCGATGGCCCTCGCCGGTGCGGCCGACTACCTGGTAACCGGCGACCGCCGCGCCGGGCTGTTGCAACGCGGCAGCATCGGCCGGGCGCGTATCGTCACGCCGACGACTTTCGCATTGGCAATCCTAAACCGTTGAAGTATTCTGTTTTGGGCTTGAATTGTGCGCACAAATGGCGCACAATTTAGTGCCAAGTGCCATCAGGAGTCGACCATGACAACCCTTGCCAAAAATACCCGGTTGCACATCCGCTGCGATCAGGAAATGCGTCGCTTGCTCGACAAGGCGGCTGCGTATGCGCATATGAGCGTGTCGGAGTTCGTGCTCAGGAACGCGATCGAGCAAGCCAAGTCGGTCGTGCAGGCGCACGAAAGCATCACCTTGTCTCAGGATGATTTCGCTGCGTTTCTCGATGCGTTGGATACGCAGCCCCAAGCCAATGCGGCACTGCAGCGCGCATTCGCCCGTCACGCCGAGCACGTGAAGTAAATGGCTTATTCCATTCGCGCGCTCGACGGCGATGCACGGACGGCTGATTTCGCTTGTGGTGAGAAAGCGCTCGACGAATACCTGCAGCGCTACGCCAGTCAGGACATCAAGCGTGGCGTGGCACGGGTTTTTGTAGCGAGCCCGGCCGCGCAACCCCGGGTGGTTGCCGGTTTCTACACGCTCAGTGCCGCCAGCATCGCCGCTGAGACGCTGCCCGAGAAGTGGCGTAAAAAACTGCCCCGTTACCCCGTGCCTGTGGCATTACTCGGCCGTTTGGCCGTGGGCCAGCAGTTTCAGGGACAGGGACTCGGTTCGATCCTGCTGGCCGATGCGTGCAAGCGCGTTGCGGCCGCCAGCAAAACCCTCGCGGTGGCTGCCCTCGTCGTCGACGCCAAGTCGCCCAAAGCGGCTGCGTTCTACCAGCACTTCGGTTTCATTGAACTTCCCGGCCAGCCCGGCCGCTGGATGCTGCCGCGCGCACACTTTGCGGGGTTCGCTTGAGTTGTCACCAGGGTCGGTGACGATCCAGTAAATAAGTGGGTGTCCCTTTGGTGACAGGGTGCCTTTTTGTTGGGGTGGCATCGGCCTGAAAACTCGCTAAAATTTGATTTCTTACTTCATTACTTTCGGAGATTGTCATGCTGACCAAGCGCACGAGCAAGAACCAGGTCACCTTGCCCAAGGCCATCGTCCAGACCGTGGGCGAGGCCGACTACTACGACGTCACGGTTCAGGACGGCAAGATCGTGCTGACGCCGGTTCGCCTGCAGCAGGCCGACGCGGTACGCGCCAAGTTGGAGGAACTGGGCATCACGCAAGATGACGTGGCTGAGGCCATCGCCTGGGCGAGAAAGCGCACATGAGCAGTATCCCGCGCGTTATCCTCGACACCAACTGCCTGGTTTCGGCCCTGATCTTCTCGCGGGGTAAGTTTGCTTGGCTGCGCGAGGCATGGCAGGCCAAGCACTTCATCGCGTTGGCCAGTCGCGACACGGTCAGCGAACTGCTGCATGTCCTTGCCTACCCCAAGTTCAATCTGAGTCAGGACGAGCAAGAAACGTTACTGGCTGAATTTCTGCCGTTCGTGGAAACCGTTAAGGTCGAGGCAAGGCCCGGGGGGTTGCCGGAGATTCGTGATCCCGACGATGTGATCTTCCTGGCGCTCGCCGCCGTGGCTCAGGCTGATGCACTGGTCAGTGGCGACAGCGACATTCAGGCGGTCAGAGGCCAGTTTCACATTCCCATCTTCACGGTGGCTGAGTTCGCCGACTGGCTGCAGGCCCACCACCAGCTGTTCGCCAAAAAGAGCGGTCGCCGCCGTCCAAGTCGGTGACCTTGGGGCTGGAAACCAGCTCGTGCAAATAAGTGCAAATAAGTGGGTGTCCCTTTGTGTGTGTCTTGGAAGCCACTGGCGGGCTTTGCCTCCAATTTTCTGCCGGCTTCGTCCCGGCGCACTGGGTGTCCCTTTGTTTCGCCGCGGTCAGACCTGCAGATGGCTGAGAATAGTTTCCACGTCATCGTTGCTCAGCCGATCAACAAGAGCAAGCTTCAAACCGAGCCCATTCAGTGATGTACCAAAAACTATCCCTCGTTTCTCGTCCGGGTCAATCCAGAATCGGTCGTGCAAGTCAGTCTGGACACGGTCATCAAAACTGACTGATGCCCGTGCTGAAGCCACAGCCAGCTGAAGTTGATGCTTTACCTGGGACTGACCATTACCATTGGTATAGGTAATTATTTCTTCAAGCTCATCACCAAGCCAGCCAATCATCTTCGCAAAGCGACTGGATACCGATGCCAGATCGTTGCTGTGTTGTCAACAAATAGAACTGTCCGGTTTCGTAGCACATAAACTGTCCGCTTTTTCGAGCCGGGGTGGGAAGGCGTGAAGGGCGTAGCCCGGAGCGCCTTCCCACCCCGGAAGGCGCCGCGGCGGACCTACGCGACGACCTGTAGTTCGGGGGGTTGCAGCTGACCGTCCGCCGTGTAGCGCGCGAGCCTTCG
The DNA here is from genome assembly GCF_006980785.1 of Tepidiphilus sp. J10. Lineage (NCBI taxonomy): Bacteria > Pseudomonadati > Pseudomonadota > Hydrogenophilia > Hydrogenophilales > Hydrogenophilaceae > Tepidiphilus > Tepidiphilus sp. J10. Next base: position 466,447 of record NZ_SBHP01000001.1, on the reverse strand, counting down.
CGGGCCATGGAAGATCGCCAACCGTCCGTCCAGGTAGCGATGCACCCGCACCTTGACCTTCACGTAGTGCATGCGATAGCGATCCGGCGGGATTTGCAACTTCAGCCCCTCGAACGCGACACAATTGTCCTTGCCCACCACCCGCTCGTAGTGCTCACACAGGAAGTCGTCGAGCTCATCCCCGACCCAGGCCACGAAGGCCGATCCTTCCTCCTGTGCCGGCTGCATGAACTCGGCGTTGAACGCGGGCATATAGACCTCCTTCAGGTAGCGATTGGCTGAGGCCATGTCGGTGATCCCGGCCGCGGCCAGCTCCTTGGGCAGCCGGTCTTGATGCGTGCGAAACATCCGCTCCGAGCGCCCTCGCGCCTCCGGGGAATAGGCCGGGATCATCTCGATGCCCAGTCGCGCCATGGCCTGCCCGAACTGGGTGAGATGGACCTTGTCCACCTTGCCGCCCGCCTGCGGCGTGTGCCAGTAGTGGCTGCCCCGATCGGTGTAGAGCGCCGAGAACAAGCCGCGCGCCTCGATCACTTCCTTGACACCGCGCAATGACGAGGCCGTCCCTTCTTCCTCGACGAAGAACATCGAGTAGTGCTCGTTGGTGGCATCGTCCATAGTGACGATCAAATCCCAATACTGCCCAGGCACCCATTCGTGCCGCGAGCCGTCCTGATGCAACAGCATCCCCGGCCAAGCGGCGCGTTCCCGCCGCTTGCGGTGCTTGCCCCGGCCCGGGGCCTTCTCAACCACCCCGGCCTCCTGCAACCGGTTCTTCACCCAGGTGTAGCTGCGCTTGCCGCCCTCGCGCTGGTACCAGGCGTGAAAGTGCTTGACGTTCCAGCCCATATGCCGACTACGGTAGCGCTCCACCAGCGCCATCACTTCATCGACCGGCGCCTTGCGGTGCGAGACCTGCGTCAGACGCCGATCAACCAAGCCCTCCAACCCCTCCTCTTCGTAGCGGGCGATGTAGCGCCGAAATGTCCGGTCACACACCCCCAGGAGCCTGGCCGCCTCTTCCTGCGTCAGCCGACCCGACTGCCAGCCCTCGTACGCTTCCTCAAACCGCATCTTCCGTACCTCCTGTAGCAACTGCGTCCGTCTCATTAGGCACCTCCTTCCATACCTAATGAAAACCGGACAAACCTCGTGCTACAAGTCCGGACAGTTTATTTGTTCGCTACATGCCAGATCGTTGCTGTTGCCATACAAGTAAGGATCAACAATAATCAAACGTCGCGCGCCTGCGAGGGATCGGACGAACTTTTCAATTACTTTCTCAAGTTCGTCGACATTCATTCTTGGTGTCGTTATGTCCTCCATAGCAAAGGAGGTTATGAAGAGTGATGTTAATCCATGCTCATAGATATAATCGGCAATCTCGTGGCGAAAGTAATGAACAGGTAGAGCTATCTGCGCCACTTCAAAGTACTCGAAAAGTCCCATTTTGCGCAGTGCTTCTTGAAAATCCCTGTATGTGGCACCGGTCCCTGGCTTTCCGGAGACAGAAATCACGACAGAATCTTTCTGCATTTTTCATCTCTTTCTAAAGGCCCTGGGCATCGACAATGCCCTTGAGGAAAATCCCCCGCCCCTCTGGCGAAGGACGGGGGAAGGTTAGCACATCAGCCACCCGCCGGAGCGGGGGCAGAAAGAAACGGGTGTCCTCTCGTTCTACCCAGGTCTCGCACCCACGCCATCTGCTTGGGCAGGCAGACCGTGGCCAGATCGTAGTGCGCCTGGGCAAATGCCCGCGCATTTGCGCCCAGTCTTTGCCGCGCCGCCGGATCGTCGAGCAGGGCGCACACTTCGTTTGCGAGCCCCTCGAGGTCGAAGAAATCCACCAGCCGGCCGGTGTCGCCGTGGCGGATCGCCTCGCGCACCGGGGCGGTGTCGCTTGCCACGATCGCGCAGCCCACGCTCATCGCTTCCAGCAGGCTCCAGGAGAGCACGAAGGGGTAGGTGAGATAGACATGGACGGAAGAGAGCTGCAAGAGCGCCACGAACTGGGGATAGGGGATGTTGCCGAGGAAATGCACCCGCGCCCAGTCGGCGTCGGGCAGCTGCGGACGCACTTCTTCGAAGAAGATTTCGCGCCAGGTGCGTTTGCCGCCATAACGCGCCGGGTCGGGCCGGGCGCCGTAGCTCACGTCGTTGCCGCCCACGAGGAAGACCCGCGCCTTGGGGCGGCGGCGCAGGATGGCAGGCAGCGCCCGCATGAAGACGTGGTAGCCGCGATAGGGTTCGAGATTGCGATTGACGAAGGTGATGACTTCATCGCTGCGGGTCAGGGTGAGCTCGCCGTTGACCGTCAGGCGCACCTGCGGGTTGGGCACGAGGGTGCGGGTGTCGATGCCGTCGTGCACCTCGGTGATCCTGTCGCGAAAGCGCGGCGGAAAGGTGCTCGCCTGCCAGTGCGTGGGGCTGATGCCGGCATCGGCCACCTCGAAGTGCATGAGGTTGTTGAGATTCTTCAAACGGATGCGGCAGACTTCGCCCGGGTCGGTGGCGGGAAACTCGGGATCGAAGCCGACGTCGGTGCCTTGCGGATGGTAGTAGAACTCGCAATAGAGCCCCAGTTTGACCTGCGGCCAGACGTCCTTGAGAAAGAGGCTCTCGCCCCAACCGGGGTGGGCGATGATCACGTCGGGCGTAAAGCCCTGGGCTTTCAGCTGCAACGCGGCGCGAAAACACGCCTCGCCCCGGATCACCTTGGTCTCGAAGTCCGATACCCACGGGTGCACGCCCGGCGTGGTGCCGCGCGTCACGCCATAGGGAATGAGCCGCACCCCTTGCCATTGGCGCACGGGCACTTGCGGCATCGTCATCGCCACCACTTCGTGCCCCTGCCGCGCGAGCGCCGGGGCGAGGTGCTTGAACTGGCCGGGGAAATGCCGCTGGATGAAGAGCAGTTTCATGCGACGATCCGTAGCCGTCCGGGTTTGAGGAACCTGGCGCGCGTGCACACGCGCGCTAGACCCGTGCGCTGGAGGGCGACCCAGGGGTAAAAAATGGGTGTCCCTTGGTTCCTGCCAGCACTCGACAGCTTCCAGACAAAATCAGCGTGCCGCAGCGGCGATCGTCGCGTACGCTTCGATCACTTCCGGCGGAGCCTGGACGAGCTCGATGAGCACGCCTTCGCCGCTCACGGGGAATTCGTCGTTGCCCTTGGGGTGGATGAAGCAGATGTCGTAGCCGGCCGCGCCGCGGCGAATGCCGCCGGGGGCGAAGCGCACGCCATGCGCCGAGAGCCACTCGACCGCCTTGGGTAGGTCGTCGACCCACAACCCGACGTGGTTGAGTGGGGTGGCGTGCACTGCCGGTTTTTTCTCCGGATCGAGCGGCTGCATCAGATCGACCTCGACCTTGAAGGGGCCCGCGCCCAGGGCGACGATGTCTTCATCCACGTTTTCGCGCTCGGAGCGGAAAGTGCCGGTCACCGGCAGGCCGAAGAGCTCGACCCACAGGCGGGCGAGCCGCGTTTTGTCCAGCGCACCGAGGGCGATCTGCTGAATGCCGAGGATGCGGAATGGGCGGGAAGGATCGTTCATGGTCATGGTATGGGTTCGGTCGCGGGGAAGGAAAAAAAATAATTTTACTCCCAGCGGATTCTACTCCCAGCGCACGGGAGCGGCGAAGAGATAGCCCGCGCCATAGACCGTCTTGATGAGGCGCGGGTCGTGCGGATCGTCGCGCAGCTTGCGCCGTAGCCGGGAGATGCGCACGTCGATGCTGCGATCGTACGATTCGACGGGTCGATTTCCCACGAGACGCTCGCGCGAGAGGATGCGGTTGGGGTGGCTGAGAAAGAGCATCAGCAGCTGCGCCTCGGCGGTGGAGAGCCTCGTGCTGTCTCCTTGCGGATCGGTGAGGGTGTGGCTTGCCGGGTCGTAGCGCCAGCCGGAGAAATGTGCGATGCCCCGTGCCGCGTCGGAGGAGGGGGTGGCGGTCTTCTGATAGCGGCGCAGGATGGAGCGGACCCGGGCCACCAGCTCACGCGGCTCGAAGGGTTTGACGAGATAGTCGTCCGCTCCCAGCTCCAGTCCCAGCACGCGGTCGGCCACGCCTGCGCGGCCGGTGAGAATCAGCACGGCGCAGGGATGCAGGCGTTGCATCTCGGCGATCAGCGCCAGCCCGTCCATGTCCGGTAGCCCCAGGTCGACGATGGCCAATTCCGGCGTACGGGTGCGCACGGCGTCGAGCGCGGCCCGGCCGCTCGCAGCCACGTCACACGCGAAGCCGAATTCGCTCAGGCTGCGACAGATGAGACGGGCGACGTCGGGGTCGTCTTCGACGACGAGCAGATGGGCGTCGGGAGCGTTCATCGGGGCATTCCTGCGGCAAGGCGCTGGGCGGCGACGAGCGCCCGGGAGAGTTGGGCCTGGGTACAGGGTTTGGGCAGGACGATGTAGCCATCCACCGGGGGGCCATCGTCGTGGGCATAGCCCGTGACCAGCACGGTAGGCAGTGCCGATCGTAGCATACGAGCACGGGCGATGAGACGGCGCCCGTCGAGTTCCCCCGGCATGACGGCATCGGTGACGAGGAGTTCGATCTCCTCCACGTGTTCGAGCAATTCCAGCGCTTCGTGCGCGTTGGCCGCTTCCAGCACGGTGTGTCCCAACGCCATGAGCTGCTGGCGCAGGACGTGGCGCACCGGCAGTTCGTCTTCCACCAGCAACACCATGCGGGGAGGAGAGGGCGGGGTCTCGGCCTCTTCCTCTCGGTTTGCTCCTCGAACGTCGGCCGCTGCCGGTGCCAGGGGTAGGGCAAAGGAGAAGGTCGTGCCGCGGCCGGGTTCGCTGCGTACCTGGATGTCGCCACCGGACTGACGTACGAAGCCATAGACCATCGCCAGCCCCAGGCCGCTTCCCTGGCCGAACGGCTTGGTGGTGTAGAACGGCTCGAAGACACGGGTCAGTTGCTCTGGGGCCATCCCGCATCCCGTGTCGCTGACGTCGAAGCGCACATAGTCGCCGACGGGGATGTCGGAGGCCACGCCTTCATCGCGGTGCCAGGGGCGGACTCGGATCGTCAGTGTGCCGCCGCGCTCGGCCATGGCGTCGCGGGCGTTCAAGGCGAGATTGAGGAGCGCATTCTCGAGCTGATGCGCGTCGGCGTAGGCGTAAAGAGGAGCCGAGGGGAGGTCGAGCACGATGGCGATGGTCTCCCCCAGGGTGCGCTCGAGGATCACACCCATGGAGCGTACCAGCTCGCCGACTTCGACCGCCTGCGGTGCGAGCGGCTGCGAGCGTGCGAAGGTGAGCAGGCGGCGGATGAGCGCCACGCCCCGGGTGCTCGCCGCGAGGGCCGGTTCCAGGTATTCGCGTACGGCGCTGGAGTCGCCGAGATAGCGTTTGAGTCCTTCGAGGTTGCCGATGAGGGTGGTGAGGAGGTTGTTGAAATCATGCGCGACCCCACCCGTGAGCTGCCCGATCGCTTCCATCTTCTGCGCCTGGATGAGGGCGTTCTGATGTGCTTTCTGCTCGGTGATGTCGATCGAGAGCACGAAGAAACCCACGACCGCGCCATGCTCGTCGCATTCAGGCACGACGGTGCTACGGGCATGGACCAGCCGGCCCTGGGCGTTGCGGCGGGCGTATTCGTAGCTGACGGTCTCGCCGGCGTGGGCGCGGGTCAAGTGGGCCGCGATCTGGGTGTAGGTGTCGGGTCCGGTGATTTCGGCCACTGGGCGGCCCACGATCTCGTCCTGTTCGAGACCGAACCATTCGGCGTAGACCCGGTTGGCGAAACGGTAGCGCTCGTCGGCATCCAGATAGGCCACCATGGCCGGGATCGAGTCGAGGATGAGTCGCAGACGCTCTTCCGAGCGGCGCAAGGCCTCGGCGGTCTGATCGAGTTCGACCTGGGCGGCGCGCAGCTCTTCGTTGGCCCGCGCGAGCGCCGTCGTGCGCTCGGCTACCCGGGCTTCCAAGGTCTGGTTCTGCTCTTCGATGAGGCGCTCGTAGCGCCGCTGCTCGGTGATGTCGGTCCACAGCGACACGAACCCGAGGTTGGGGATGGGCACGCCGCGTACCGCCAGGATGCGGCCGTTGGGGCGTTCGCGTTCGAAATAGTGCGGCTGGAAGGCGCGCGCGGCCATCACCCGTTCGGCCACCAGGCGCTCAATGTCGCCCTCGCCGTATTCGCCGCGCTCGGCGTTGAAACGGGCGAAGGCTTCGAAAGGCGTGCCTTCATGGACGAGGTTTTCGGGGAAATCGAGCAGACGCTGCATGGCCCGGTTCCAGGCCACGAGTTTGGGGGTGGCATCGAATACAGCGATCGCCTGGTCGAGTAGGTCGAGCCCGGCGAGCAGCAGGTCGAGCCGGCGCCGATCGCCGGGACCGACGAGGCTGGAAGCAGTGGGCAGTTCCGGTGGAGTAGGAGTACGGGCCATCGTGCGCTAGACCGTGCGGTTTGGTGTCAATGCTACGACGATCGCCGCGTGTTTGCCAAGCAACGACCGTGTCCTTAGCGATAAGGGGTCGGATCCGGGACCCCCGCTTTGGCGAACCCTTGGGCGCGCAGCCGGCAGGCATCGCAGCGGCCGCAGGCACGCCCCGCTTCATCGGCTTGGTAGCAGGAAACGGTGAGGGAATAATCCACGCCGAGTTCCAGCCCGCGGCGGATGATCTCGGCTTTCGAGAGCCGCATGAGCGGGGTGTGGACGCGAAAACGCGCCCCTTCGACCCCGGCCTTGGTGGCGACGTTGGCCAGTGCCTCGAAGGCGGCGATGAATTCCGGCCGACAGTCGGGATAGCCGGAATAGTCCACGGCATTGACCCCAATGAAGATGTCGTAAGCCCCGATCACCTCGGCCCAGGCGAGCGCCACCGACAGGAGCACGGTGTTGCGCGCTGGCACATAAGTGACGGGAATGCCTTCGCTCGGTGTCTCGGGCACGGCGATCGCCGCATCCGTGAGCGCCGAGCCGCCAAATACGCCCAGATCGACCCGGGCGACGCGGTGCTCGACGGCGCCCAATGCTTGGGCCACGCGCGCCGCGGCCGCGAGTTCCGCGTCGTGCCGCTGGCCGTAGGCCACCGACAGGGCATAGGGACGAAAGCCTTCGGTGCGGGCGATGGCGAGCACCGTGCTCGAGTCGAGCCCGCCGGAGAGCAGCACCACGGCGTTGCGGGAGGGGACATCATTCATCACAGGGGTCCTCGCTCAAGAGGCGATGGGCGATGAGGCGTTACTTGCCGCGCGTGTCGCCCCAAAGAATTTTGTGCAATTGCAGCTGGAAACGCACCGGCAGGCGGTCGGCCAGGATCCACTCGGCCAGCAGCGCGGGCGGCAGCGACCCGGCTACCGGTGAGAAGAGCACGGTGGCACGGCGGGCGAGCCCGTGGCGCTCGAGCACATCCTTGGCCCACTCATAGTCGGTGCGGTCGGCGAGCACGAACTTCACCTCGTCGTGCGCGCGCAGGTGTTGGAGGTTGTCCCACAGGTTCTTGTCGGCTTCGCCCGAACCGGGGGCTTTGAGATCCATCACGCAGCGCACGCGGGGGTCGAGTCCGACGATGGAGATCGCCCCGCTCGTCTCGAGCGAGACGCGATGCCCCGCATCGAGTAGCGCCGTGAGCAGCTCGTGGCAGGCCGGCTGTGCCAGAGGCTCTCCGCCGGTGACGCAGACTTCGGATAGCCCCAGGGCGCCCACCCGCTCGAGGATTTCGTCGATCGAGAGACGATCGCCGCCGCTGAAGGCGTAGGTCGTGTCGCACCAATGGCAGCGTAGAGGACAGCCGGTGAGGCGCACGAAGACGGTAGGCACGCCCACCGTCGTCGATTCTCCCTGAATGGAGGCGAAGATCTCGCTGACCCGCAGACGATCTCGCGTTTTCATCGCCCCAGACGTTGGCGGGCAACTTGACCCGCCGGGGTATTGGGATGACGTTCCACGAGACGCTTGAGCATGTCGATGGAGCCGACTTCATCGCCCATGCCTTGCAGAGCATTGGCTAGCCCCAGCATGGCGTCTGGGGCGAGCTCGTGTTTGGGGTGATCGAACACCACGCGGGCGAAATGGCGGCGTGCGGTCTCGTATTCCTTGAGCTGTAAAGCAGCCGTGCCGGCCCAGAAATGCGCTTGAGGAATCTGCGGATCGTTGGGATGTTGGCGCAGGAAGTCCTGGAATGCCGCAAGCGCTCCTTTGGCGTCCCTCGACTGGAGTTTTCCGAGGGCTGCATCGAAATCGGCTTTCGCATTGCCAGACGAGGCGGGGGCGCCTTGGGTGGTGGGCTGGGCAGGCGGAGTGGCGGCGGGCGCGGCCGATCCCGTGGCGCCGGCACCCAGGGCCGTGAGACGGGCATCGAGATCGAGATAAAAATCCCTCTGCCGTTTTTCGATCTGTTCGAGTTTGTATTGCAGCTCTTCGATGCGGCCGGTGAGGCGGCGCATCTCTTCACGCAAGCGCTCGAGGTCGTTGCTCTGGGTAACTTGCGCGCGCGCCAGGTTGTCGACGCGCTCGCCGAGGGTCTGCACCTGTTGGCGTAACTCGGCCACCCCCTGCCGCGCCTGATCGTCGGAGAAGATCGCGAATGCCGGACGGCAAAAAGCCGCCGAGGCGATAAGGACGTAGAGCAGCCAGACAGGGGGCTTGGGCATCGAACGCGCCTCCGTCAAAATTCACCCGAATATAGAATGTCGGCACGACGGTTTTGCGCGTAGCATTCTTCGGTGCGATCGGTGCAGATGGGCTTCTCCTCGCCCAGGCTCACCGCTTCGACCTGATCTTCGCGCGCACCGAAGGTCAGCAGTGCGTTCTTGACCGCCTCGGCGCGTTTTTGACCCAGCGCCAAGTTGTACTCACGGCTACCGCGCTCGTCGGCGTTGCCCTGGATCAGGACTTTGAAATCCGGGTTTTGCGCGAGGAAGCGACCATGGGCCTGCACCAGCGACTGGAACTCCGGCTTGACGACGTAGCTGTCGAAGTCGAAGTAGATGCTGCGCTTGGACAGGGGGCTGTTGGGGTCGCGCAGGGCGGCCAGTGCGGCGCTGCGTGGGGAGGTCGGCGTCACCGTGGTCACGGCGCCCACGTTGCGGTCTTCGACGCTTCCCGTGCCTTCTTCCACGGTGCCGGTCGAGGAACAGGCCGAAAGGATGATCCCGAGACAAAAGACCGCGGGAGTGAGTAGTTTTTTCATTTGTTTCACGGTTCCTGTGCAATGGTTGAAAAGGGAACGAACACAAAGGACCTCAGCGCGGTAGCGGCCCCCAGGCCGGTTCCCGCACGTCGGCTCCCTCGGCCGAGAGGCGAAGGCGAACTTTGCCATCGGTCGAGACGGCGAAGAGGGATCCTCGTCCGCCGAATTCTGAAGCATAGACGATCATGCGTCCGTTGGGCGCGAACGAAGGCGATTCGTCGCGCGTGGAATCGGAGAGGATGAGCTGCTGGCGCGTTTGCAGGTCGAGGAGCGCCACCTGATAACGCCCTTGGTTGCGCGTGACGAAGGTGAGCAGCTTGCCGTCGGACGAGACGTCGGGGCTGACGTTGTATTCGCCTTCGAACGTGATTCGTTCGGCCGCGCCGCCGCTCGCCGGCATGCGGTAGATCTGGGGCGAGCCGCCGCGATCGGAGGTGAAATAGATATGGCGGCCGTCGGGGGAAAAGACCGGTTCGGTGTCGATGGCATGGCTGCGCGACAGACGGACGGGCGTGCCACCCATGACCGGTACGAGGTAGATCTGGGAGATGCCGTCGCGAGTGAGCGCCAGGGCGATGCTTTGCCCATCGGGAGAAAAGGCCGGTGCGGAGTTCGAGCCCTTGAAATTGGCCACCACGCGGCGCTGGCCGGTGGCGAGCTCATGCACGTATACGATTGGTTTCTTCGCCTCGAACGAGACGTAGGCCACCTTGGTGCCGTCAGGGCTCCAGGTCGGCGAGATGATTGGTTCCTGCGAGATGAGCGCCGGGACCGAGTTGCTGCCGTCGGCCTCACTGATGCGAAGTTCGTATCGATTCCCCTGTTTGACGACGTAGGCGAGCCGTGAGGCGAAGTAGCCGGGGATTCCGGTGAGCTTTTCATAGACGAAGTCGGCGATGCGGTGCGCGGTGGCCCGGGTTTGCGAGGGGGTGAAGCGGTAAAGGATGCCGCCGAGATCGGCCTGGCGCCGCGTGTCGAATACCCGCACCCGAACCTCGTATTGACCCGCGCCCAGGACGGTAGCGCTACCGGCGAGCACGGCATCGGCGCCGCGCGCGGCGAGGTTGGCATAATCTGGGATCTGATCCTCGGGCAGCCGTAGGAGGCCGACATCGACCAACTGGAAGATGCCGCTCTTGGCGAGATCCTGACCGACGATCTGGGAAATCGGGGTCGGCAAGAGCTCTTCACCGGCCAAATAGGGGATGGCGATGGGAATGCGTTGACCGCCGGCGCCGGTGATTTCGACGGTCAGCTGCGCCCGTGCAGGCAGCGCCGCGCAGGTGGCGAGCAACAGCGTGACGACTAGACGCCAGTGGAAGAGGTGATGAGCGAATCCCCGCATCGCGATCATCCGTAAGATTCGAAGCGGCAAGTTTTGCACAAATTCCCTTTGCTGGCAACGCATTCACGTGCTCATTGCGCCAATGGCCGCAGCTTGAGAGTGAGGGTGCGCTCGAAGAGCCGCTTGTCTTCGGGTAGCGGCAGGGGGCTGGAGCGCCGGATCGCGCGCTCGAGGGCGGCGTCGAGCGCCGGATTGCCGGAGGATTGTACCAGGCGGACGTTGATGACCGTCCCGTCCGGCAGCTGGTCGACGATGAATACCGCTTCCGGGTTTCCTTGCACGCCCGGTGGAACGACGATGTTGCCTCGCACCTTGGCGCGGATCTGGTCGATGTAGGTGGCGCGGGCCTGCTCCGACGGGCCACCGGGGGCGCCACCGGTGCTCGGAGTCTGCGCTGGCGCGTTGGGGCTTTGCTGGCGCAAGCGCGCCTCGGCGAGCTTGGCGAAGTCGTCGAGCGGCGGTTCCTTCTTCGGTTCGGGTTTCTTCGGCTCGGGCTTGGGGGGCTCTTTTTCCGGTTTGGGCGGCTCTTTCTTCGGTTCTTCCTTGGGCGGTTCTTTCTTGGGTTCGGGTTTTTTCGCCTCTTCCTTGAGCGCGATGTCGGGTTTCTCCAGCGCGGAGGGCTTGGGTTCGGCTTTGGGCGGCTCGGGCTTGGGCGGAGGCGCCGGCGCCGGCTTGGGCGGTTCCGGTTTGGGCTCGGGTTTCGGTTCCGGCAGGGGCTTGGGGGGCTCCGGACGAGGTTCCGGTTTGGGTGGAGCGGGTTCCGGTTTGGGCTCGGGCTTGGGTGCCGGCTGAGGACCCGGGGTGGGGTCCGGGTTTTTGGCGAGCTGTGTGTGGGCGGCCTGTGGTGCGGCCACGAGATCGACGAGCAAGGGCGAGGGCTCGCCGACTTTCCATCGAACCGAGAAAGCGATGAAGGATAGGAGCAGCAGGTGCAGCCCCACGGCAAGCATCATGGCAAGCAGTTTGCCTTGCCTGCTGCGACGGGGCGAGGGGGCGGAGGAGCGGAAAAAAGGCTCTGCCATGAGGGGCTCAGGGCGCGGTGGCGCCTCCGGTCGGCGATCGCGGGGAACTGCTCGTCTGCAAGCTGATGCGGGTGTAGCCTTCGTTGCGCAGCCGGTCGAGCGTGTCCATGATTTTCTCGTAGGTGGCACGACGATCTCCGGCCACGACGATCGCCAGGTTCGGATCCTTGGCTTTGAGCGCCTGTAGCTCGCGCAGAAGCGTCGGCCCGTCGACGTTCTTTTCGGGCGCGGCGGGGTTCGGCTTGAGTGCAAGGCTACCGTCGGCCCGCACGATCACGATCGCTGCTTGCGAGGGAGGTGCAGGCAGATTGCCCACGCTGGGCAGCTCGACGTTGCCCAGCTGGATCATGGGGGCGGTGACCATGAAGATCACCAGGAGCACCAACATGACGTCGATGTAGGGTACGACGTTCATCTGGTTCATCAACTTGCGTTTGGCCATCGGAATGCCTCCGGCGTCAGCGCAGCTGCCGTTGCAGCAGGTTCGTCAGTTCTTCCATGAAAGTCTCGATGCGTACCGACAGGCGCTCGATGTCATGGGTGAAGTGGTTGTAGGCCACCGCTGCGGGAATGGCGGCGAAGAGGCCGATCGCCGTGGCGATGAGCGCCTCGGCGATGCCCGGTGCAACGTGCGACAGCGTGGCCGAAGTCATGTTCGCCAGGCCGCGGAAGGAGTTCATGATGCCCCAGACCGTGCCGAGCAAGCCGATGTAGGGTGCCACCGAAGCGGTGGAGGCGAGGAAGGACAGGTGTGCCTCCAGTTCGTCCATTTCGCGCTGATAGGCAGCGCGCATGGCCCGGCGAACGCTCTCGAGTTCGGCCGCAGGGTCGAGCGAGCGACTGCGCTGGCGCAGGAATTCGCGCCATGCGGCAAGGAAGACGAGCTCCATGGGACCGGCATGTTGTAGGCGTGTTTCGGTCATGCGCGCGAGCGTTTCGAGGTCGCTACCCTGCCAGAAACTCGTCTCGAAGGCATCGGTGCGTCGGCGTGCGTGCCGGACTTGGAAAATCTTGCGGAAAATCCAGTACCAGGACATGACCGACAACAGGACGAGGATGAGCATGACCAGTTGGACCGGCACGCTGGCTTGCAGGATCAGATGGGTAAACGACAAATCGGTGGTGACGTTCATGGTGGACGGAATGGTGGGCTCAGGAAAGGGGGATCTGCGTGCGTAAGACGGCTGGAAGCGCGACTGGCCGGCCACGCTGCAGATCGACGCAGGCCACGGTGACCTCGGCGTCGAAGATCGGCAGCGTATCGCGCCAGAGCCGTTGTGTAAAGACGATGCTGGCGCGCGCCAAGGCGTGTACGCGGGTTACCAGTTGTAACCGGTCGTCGAGCCGTGCCGGGTGGCGATAGTGCGCCTGCAGCCGATGCACGACGAACCCGATTCCGTGTTCGCGCATCAGCCGACTTTGCGAGAAACCGAGGGCGCGCAAAAATTCGGTGCGCCCGCGCTCGCAAAAACGGAGATAGTTGGCATAATAGACGACACCGGCGCAATCGGTGTCTTCGTAATAGACGCGGATCTCGAGCGTGTGGGCAGCGGCAGGGGCAGAGGGATCCATGATGAAGCCGATTATAGCGTATCGGCCGGGGGCCAGACCCTTGAAGAATCGCCGAGCGCCGCGGTCGGCAAACCTGTGGTTGCGCCGCAGGGAAGATCGTTCGCCGTGCCTCTGGAGATTGGCGTGGCGCGATTCTGCAGGTAGACTGCAAAGATCGGGAGGAGCCCTGCGGTATGAACCACGATCCGGACGATCCGTTCGCCTTCGAAGAGGACGCCTTGGCCGCGACGGCCCTGGCAGTCGAAGACCTGTTCATGGGGCGAGACGCCGTGCAGGAGGCGGGGATGTATTGGGCGCGAGGGGACGAGGTCTCTGCTCTCTCGACCCTGGAGCGCTTTCTCGCCGATAGCGCCGCGCCCAAAGAGGCGTGGTGGGTGCTGTTCGACATGCTTGCGGCCCGTGGGGATCGCAAACGATTCGAGGAGGCGGCGCTGGCCTACGCCGTGCACTTCGGATGCTCTCCCCCCGTGCTCGGTGACGACGGCGAGGCTCATGGATCCAAGCTGCCTGGTGCCCCTCTGGTCGTCTTGCCCATGAACCTGGATGCTTCTGCGTTCGCTCCGTTACAGGAGCGGCTGTTGCGCTTGACCAAAGCGGCCTCGGAAATTCGTCTGGATGCTGCCCGATTGCGTCGGATCGAGCCCTCGGGGGCGGCCTTGTTGTTGGCCTTGCTAAAAAAATTGCTCGACAAAGGGGTCAAGATTCGATGGCTACGCCTCGATGTCGCCCTTTCGGTGCTGGAGCAAGCGCGCCGCAAGGCAGGTGACGACCGTGCCCTATGGGAGTTGGAGATCGTTTGGCGTACTGCAGCGGGGCAAATGGAGCGGGCCGAATCGCTGGTGGTCGATTTTGCCGGAACCTTCGAGGCCATTCCGCCCGTATGGATGAGCGATCCGGCCTGTGTCGGAGCCGAATCCTCTCCTGCCGGCGATGCCTCTGCCGTGCCCGATGTTCCGGAAGGCGAGTTGGCGCTGACGGGAGACGTAGACGAGCGCTCGATCAGCGACCTGGTACAGGAGATCCTGAATCATTCTCGCGATCACGACTCCATCGTCATCGATTGTCGCGACCTCCGTCGTGTGGATTTCGTCGCTGCGGGCATGCTCTACAATGCCTTCGCCGCGCTCAAGGGGCAAGGCAAGCAGGTGATCCTGCGCAACGTCAGCCAAGTGGTGAACGCCCTCTTCGATGTACTGAGCATGAGTCAAGTCGCCACGATCCAAACGAAAGTCTATTAACCGAAGGAGTCTCATGGAACCCTATCACGGCACCACGATCCTGTCGGTGCGCCGCGGCACCATGGTGGCGCTGGGGGGCGACGGGCAGGTCACTCTGGGTAACGTGGTCGTCAAGGCCACGGCGCGCAAGGTGCGCACGCTCTATCACGGCAAGGTCCTCGCCGGTTTCGCCGGGGCCACGGCCGACGCCTTCACCCTTTTCGAGCGCTTCGAGTCCAAGCTCGAGAAGCACCAAGGACATCTGCTGCGCGCCGCGGTCGAGCTCTCCAAGGATTGGCGCACCGATCGCATGCTGCGCCGGCTGGAGGCCATGCTCGCGGTGGCCGACCGCGAGCATTCCCTCATCCTGACTGGCAATGGTGACGTACTCGAACCCGAGGAGGGGATCGTCGCCATCGGCTCGGGTGGAGCTTATGCCCAGGCGGCGGCCCAGGCGCTATTGCGCCACACCGCGCTGCCGCCACGAGAGATCGTCGCCGAATCCTTGCGCATCGCCGGTGATCTGTGCATCTACACCAATCAAAACCACGTCATCGAGGTGCTGGAATGACCCCGCTCACCTGCCGCGAGATCGTCTCGGAACTCGACAAGTACATCGTCGGCCAGCACGAGGCCAAGCGCGCCGTGGCCGTGGCGCTCAGAAACCGCTGGCGCCGCGCCCAGGTGCCCGAGCCGCTGCGCCACGAGATCACCCCCAAGAACATCCTCATGATCGGTCCCACCGGCGTGGGCAAGACCGAGATCGCCCGACGGCTCGCGCGGCTTGCCAATGCACCTTTCATCAAGATCGAGGCCACGAAATTCACCGAGGTCGGCTACGTGGGGCGCGACGTCGACACCATCATCCGTGATTTGGTCGAAATCGCCATGAAAGAGGCCAAGGAGCGGGCCATGCGTCGAGTGCGCGACCGAGCGCGTGACGCCGCCGAGGATCGCATCCTGGACGTGTTGCTGCCGCCGGCGCGTTCCTTCGGCGACGAGCCGGTGCCGACCGAGAGCGCCACGCGGCAGAAATTCCGCAAGATGCTGCGCGAAGGCCAGCTCGACGAAAAAGAGATCGAAATCGAGGTGGTCTCACCCGCCGTGCGTGCCGAGATCTTCGGCCCGCCAGGCATGGAAGAGCTCACTCAGCAGCTGCAGGGGCTTTTTCAGACGCTGGGCAGCGGCAAGCGGCGCACGCGCAAGATGCGGGTGTGCGAGGCGATGGAAGTGCTCACGGAAGAAGAGGCCGCCAAGCTGGTCGATGACGAAGAGCTCAAGCAGGAAGCACTGCAGGCCGTGGAGCAAAACGGCATCGTCTTTCTCGACGAGATCGACAAGATCGCCGCGCGCCAGGAATCGGCAGGGACCGACGTCTCGCGCCAGGGTGTGCAGCGCGATTTGCTACCGCTGGTGGAAGGAACCACCGTGGCCACCAAGTATGGCATGGTGCGCACCGACCATATCCTCTTCATCGCTTCGGGCGCTTTCCACCTGAGCAAACCGAGCGACCTCATTCCCGAGCTGCAGGGGCGCTTCCCCATCCGGGTCGAGCTCGACAGCCTCACGGTAGACGACTTCGTGCGCATCCTCACCGAGACGGAAGCGAGCCTGGTGGAGCAGTACCGGGCGCTGTTGGCCACCGACGGGGTGGAACTCGAATTCGCCCCCGACGGTGTGCGACGGCTCGCCGAGATCGCCTGGGCGGTGAACGAGCGCGTCGAGAACATCGGTGCGCGGCGTCTATACACGGTGATGGAGAAACTCCTCGAAGAAGTTTCTTTCCGTGCCGGAGGGGAGCCGCTGCCACCGGTGGTGATCGATGCTGCCTACGTCGATGGGCGGCTGGCCGATTTGGCTGGCGACGAGGATCTGGCACGCTACGTGCTGTGAGGCACGGTCGTGCTCGCACAGCGCATCGTCGAAATCCTCTTCCCCCTCTTCGCCTTGGTGGCGTTGGGCTACGTCGTCGGCAAGCGCCACCGCCCCGAGCTCTCGGGAGCGAACCGGCTCAACATGGACGTCTTCACCCCGGCGCTCGTCTTCGCCGCGCTCGCCGGCCGGCATGTCGATGTCAGGGAGTATCTGTCCCTCGTGCTTGCTGCCGCGGTCCTCGTGTGCGGCTCGGGGCTGATGGGGTGGGGACTTGCCCGTCACCTGCGGCAGGAGGTGCGGACGCTCGCCCCTCCGATGATGTTCAACAATTGCGGTAATCTCGGCTTGCCTCTCGCCTTGTTGACCTTTGGTGAGGTGGCTTTGCCCCCCATGGTGGTGCTCTTCATCGTCAGCAACTTGTTGCACTTCAGCCTGGGAGTGTGGTTGCTCGATCGCCGTGCCCGGCTGTTCCATCTCTGGCGCGTGCCCACGCTGCTGGCCGCTTTCGCCGGGCTTGCCGTGGGCGCGGCGGGTTGGACGGTTTGGCCGCCCTTGCTCACCACCATCAAGATGTTGGGTGACATTTCGATTCCGCTCATGCTCTTCGGCCTCGGCGTGCGCCTGGCCGAGACGCCCATTCGCGCTTGGCGTTTGGGGACGATCGTCGCCGTGGCCCGCCCCCTCGCGGGCATGGCGCTCGCCGCGGCGATGATCGGTCTCTACCGGTTGATGGGGGTGCGCCTGGAGCCGCTCGAGTCGGCGCTGTTGGTGATCTTCGGTGCTCTGCCGCCAGCGGTGCTCAATTACCTGTTCGCTGAACGCTATGGCCAAGAACCGGACAAGGTCGCGTCCATCGTTCTGGTCGGCAACCTGGCCGCGGTGCTCTTTCTGCCGCTTGCCTTGGCGATGGTGCTGGCGCTCTTCCCTCCGGGCTAAGGAAACGCTGAATGATTGGCTGCGCGGGCGAATCGCTGCGTTGCGCGGTGCTTGCTCCCTCGCCTATCCACTCAATATGTCTCGGTCGCTGCGCTACCTTCCGCCTTGCGCTTCATCCCGCTCGCTCATTTCTTCAGCGTCTCCCTAACCCACCGGCGCCAAGGACTTGAGCGCGAGCCGTATGCCGGAGGCTGTGTCGGTCTGCGGCGGGAGGTCTGCCACGGCGCGCAGCGCCTCGCGCTCGGAGTAACCCAGCGCCAAGAGTGCGGCGACGATCTCGGTGCGCACGGTCTCTTCTACGGCGCAGGCACCGATCGAACCGGCCTCGGTCGATGGGGTCGTGCCGCTGGGTTGGAGCGATCCCGTCTTGTCCTTGAGCTCGAGCAGCAAGCGCTCGGCGGTCTTCTTGCCGATGCCGGGAATTTTGACGAGCCGACCGCCGTCTTGCAGCAAAACGGCTTCGCGCAGCTCGCGCACGCTCAGGCCCGAGAGGATGGCGAGCGCCGTACGCGCACCGATGCCGGCGATGCGAATGAGCTGGCGGAAGGCATGGCGCTCTTCTTCCGTGGCAAAGCCATAGAGCTGGTGTTCGTCCTCGCGCACCAGGAGATGCGTGCGCAGCGTCACTTCCTGCCCGATCGCCGGTAGGGTGTAAAAGGTGCTCATGGGTACGAGCAGCTCGTAGCCGAGGGGTCCGGTATCGACGAGGATCCGAGGCGGGGCCTTTTCGCGGACGATACCGCGCACGAGTCCGATCATGCCGAAATCCACAGGGTGAGGGTGAGCACGACGCCGTAGCCGATGGTGGCGGCAAGCGTGCGGGTGATGGCCGGACGCAGTTTTGCCGGCTCGCCGGCATGCTTTTTCAAATGGTCCGTGGCTGGCACGAGGGCGAGCAGCGGCAACAATGCGCCGAGCGCGAGGGGGGGCAATCCTCCGGCCCCGATGAGGCCGAGGTGCCAGCCGCCGGCGTACAGACCCAGCAGGGACAGGCCGCGGGAGGCACGCTCGGGACCGAGTCGCACGACCAGCGTGCGTTTGCCGGCAGCCGCATCCGCC
Organism: Tepidiphilus sp. J10; assembly: GCF_006980785.1. NCBI lineage: Bacteria > Pseudomonadati > Pseudomonadota > Hydrogenophilia > Hydrogenophilales > Hydrogenophilaceae > Tepidiphilus > Tepidiphilus sp. J10. Next base: position 448,272 of record NZ_SBHP01000001.1, on the reverse strand, counting down.
TTGGCGTCGGGGAACTGATTGACGTAGAGGATGGCCGCGACCAGGATCGCATACGGCAGACCCACAAAGGCGGGCACGGCGGAAAGATGGCCGACCTGGACGTAGTGCGTGCCGACGATCACCAGCAGCCAGGCCGCGGTGATGACGACTTCTCCCAGCCCCCGGCCGGCAAGCCGCAAAGGGGGCGCGGAATAAGCCCAGCCGAGGAATAGCCCTGCAAGACCGATGGGGACGAGCAGCGGTCCGCTGGTGAGGGCGAGCGCGAGCCCTGCCGGCACCACCAGGGCGAGCGCTCCGTAACCGAGCCAGGCGGTTTCGCGCGCCGTGAGCACCTCGTTCTGGATGAAACGCGAGCCGCCGGTGAAGGGATAGAGCCGGTCGTGATTGAGTCCGTCGGTGTCGCGATCGTGATAATCGTTGATCACGTTGGCCCCGGCGTGGGCCATCAGGGCGAAGACGAGCGTGGCCAGTGCCGCCCAGGGTCGCAGCGCCGCGCCTTCGTAAGCTGTGAGCGCGAGCCCAAGCAGCACCGCGACGAGGGTGACCACCAGAAAGGCCGGGCGCGTGGCGAGCAGCCAGACGATGGGGCGAGCACGCAGACGGGCATCGGGTTCGAGAGAGAGGGAACGGATGGGCATGGACGACCCCTCACAAAAGCACGATGTCGTATTGCTCCTGCGTGTAGCAGGTGTCGCTGCGCAGCGAGATCTCCTTGCCGATGAAATCGGACAGCATCGCCAGCGCCTGCGACTGCTCTTCCAGGAAGAGGTCGACCACGGCGGGCGAGGCGAGGATGCGAAACTCCTTGGCATCGGCGAATTGTCTTGCCTCGCGCAGGATCTCGCGCAGGATGGCGAAACACACCGTCTCGGCACTCTTGACGAAACCGCGTCCCTCGCACATGGGGCAGGGCTCGCACAGTTGCTGCATGAGGGATTCGCGTGTGCGCTTGCGCGTCATCTCCACCAGACCGAGCTGGGTGAATCCGCTCACCGTGATCTTGGTGTGATCGAGCGAGAGGGCTTTCTTGAACTCTTCGAGCACGCGCTCGCGGTGCTCGGGGTTGGTCATGTCGATGAAATCGACGAGGATGATGCCGCCGAGATTGCGCAGCCGCAATTGGCGTGCGATTGCCTGTGCCGCCTCGAGATTGGTCTTGAGGATGGTCTCGTCGAAATTGCGTGCGCCCACGAACGCGCCGGTGTTGACGTCGATGGTGGTGAGCGCTTCGGTCTGGTCGAAGATGAGATAGCCCCCCGACTTCAGTTCGACCCGGCGCGACAGGGCTTTCTCTATTTCGTCATCAACGTTGTAGAGCTCGAAGAGCGGCCGGTCTCCGCGGTAATGCTCGATGAGGGGGGCGACCTGGGGGGTGTAAGTCTCGGCGAAGGCGAGGAGCCGCTGGGCGTTTTCGCGCGAATCGATGCGGATGAGGGCGGTGTCGCGATCGACGAAGTCGCGCAGCACGCGCAGCGCCAGATCGAGGTCTTCGTGAATCAGCGCGGGGGCGCGCCGGCGCAAGGCTTCGCCCTGGATGTCGGCCCAGAGCCGGCGTAGATAGGCGATGTCGGCGGCCAGTTGCTCGTCGGTGGCATTCTCGGCATTGGTACGCACGATGTAGCCGCCGTTCTCCTCAGGCGGCAATAGCGCCGTGAGCCGCCCGCGCAGGAGCTCGCGCTCGCTCTCGCCCTCGATCTTCTGCGAGATGCCGATGTGGTTCTCCTGCGGAAGATAGACGAGATAACGCCCCGCCAGACTGATCTGGGTGGTGAGCCGGGCGCCTTTGCTGCCGATCGGGTCTTTGAGGACCTGGACGGTGATCTCCTCGCCTTCGGCGAGCAGCCGCTCGATGCGGTGGGGCGACTCCGGGTGGCGCTCGGCCTGCCACAGGTCGGTGATGTGAAGAAAAGCGGTGCGCTCCAGACCCACGTCGACGAAGGCCGATTGCATCCCCGGCAAGACGCGGACGATGCGCCCGCGGTAGATGTTGCCGACCAACCCGCGGTGCGCCAGGCGTTCGACGTGCAGTTCCTGCACCACGCCCTGTTCGACCACGGCCACCCGGGTTTCCTGCGGCGTGCAGTTGACGAGGAATTCTTTGCTCATGGGAACGGAGGATAGCCGAAAACGGACAACAGACGCGCGGTCTCGAAGAGCGGCAGGCCGATGATACCCGAGGCGCTGCCGTCGATGCGTTCGATGAAGGCCGCTGCGCGCCCTTGGTACGCATAGGCACCGGCTTTGTCCCAAGGTTCCTCGGTGGCGAGATAACGTTCGACGTCCTCGTCTGCGAGCGCGGCGAACCAGACCCGGCTCGTCGAGCAGAGCGCGTGCGTGCGCGTGCCGTCGGTGAGCGCCACGCCCGTGTGCACCTCGTGCATGCGGCCCGAGAGGCGGCGCAGCATGTGCCGGGCCTCGTCGGCATCCCGCGGTTTGCCCAGAAGCGCTTCACCCAGCGCCACGGTGGTGTCGGCACCCAACACCAGGCCGGGCGGAAGCGCCATCGACTCGCGCCGCCGCCAGCCGGTTTCGGCCTTGGCTCGGGCGAGCCGCAGGACGTAGTCGGTCGGTGATTCATCCGGACGTGGGGTTTCGTCTACCCATTCGCCTTCCAACGGAAGGACCTGAGCTTCCCAGCCGAGCTGAGCGAGCAACGCACGTCGGCGGGGGCTTTGCGAAGCGAGATAGAGCGGCGCCAGCATGGTCAGAATCCCAGGGCACGCCCTTCGCGGCGCGGATCGGCGGCCCCTTCCAGTTTCCCGTCGGGAGTGCGGGAGATAGTGGCGATGCCGCTGGGCTGGGGACGACGCACGACATCGTGCCCTCGTGTCCGTAAACCTTCGACGAGCGCCGCCGCGGGAGTGGGGTGCCCGTCTTCGACCCAGGTTTCGGGGCGGTTGAAGGCCCCGACGCGGATCTGCGCCGCCGCCGCGTAGGGGTCGAGGCCCCAATCGAGCTGAGCTACCAGCGCTTGGGCTACGTAGGTGAGAATGGCCGAACCGCCTGGCGAGCCAGTCACAAGCAGCCATTCGCCCAGCCCGCCATCGGCCGCGCGACTGAAGACGAGCGTCGGCGCCATGGAGCTGCGCGGGCGCTTGCCTGGCTCCAGCCGGTTGGCTACGGGAACCCCCTCCGAGAAGGGTTCCCGAGCAAAGTCGGTGAGCTCGTTGTTGAGAAAAAACCCACCGACCATGTGGAACGAGCCGAAGGCCGATTCGATGGAGGCGGTGAAGGCGACCACGTTCCCCTCGGCGTCGACCACGCCGAGGTGGGTGGTGCCGTGCTCCTCGATTTCCGGGCCCGCAGCGTACTGCGACGCTGCGGCGAGCGGCGTTCCGGCCGGTGCCGTGCCGAGGCTTCGTTGGTCTTGGATGAGCCGGGATCGCCCGGCGAGATAGTCCGGATCAAGCAGGGCATCGGGCGAGCCGCCAGGCAAAGGCACGAAGGCGGGGTCGGCCACGTAGCGGTCTCGGTCGGCGAAGGCGAGCCGTTCAGCCTCGGTGAGCCAGTGCACTGCCTGGGCGTCTGGCAAACCACCCTCCGCACCGACCGTCGGGGGATGCTGCGCCAAGGGAAAACGTTCGAGGATGCCTAAGATTTGGCCCACGGCGATGCCGCCCGAAGAGGGAGGACCCATGCCGCACACCCACCAGGCGCGATAGGGGGCGCATACGGGAGGACGCTCGATCGCCCGATAGCGAGCCAGATCCTCGTCGGCGAGTTTCGACGGGGTGAGTGGTGTGCCGTCGGCGCCGTGCTCCGCGCGGGCCCGAGCCACCACCGCCTGCGCGAGCGGCCCCGTGTAGAAGGCATCCGGCCCGGCGCTCGCCAGTTCTTTCAGCGTGCGGGCGTAGGCTGGATTGGTGAGGATCGTGCCCACGGGTTTTACCTTGCCCTCGGGGGTGAGGAGCCAAGCACTGGCCTCGGCATCGAGCCGCAACCAGCGGGTGAGCGGTGTGGCTACTGCCGCCAGGCGTGGCGAAAGAGGAAAGCCTTGCTCGGCGAGGCGGATCGCCGGCGCGAAGAGTTCGGCCCAGGGGCGACGCCCGTGCTCGGCATGCGCGTGCTCGAGCAAGCGGACTAGGCCCGGCGTGCCGATCGAGCGGCCGCTCGCGCGCAGCGCGTCGAACCGTTCGTTGGCCGGAGTCTGGGGCGTGAGCGGCAGGGGTGGGGCGGGATCTTCGGGGGCGATGCGCAGCAGGTCGTAGGGGTCGGCGGCCAGTGGCGCCGTCTCGCGACCATCGTAGCTCGTCAGGCGCCGCGTTTTGGCGTCCCAAGCGAGCAGGAATCCGCCGCCGCCGAGTCCGGCCGATTGCGGTTCGACCAAGCCCAAGACCGCGATGGTCGCCACCGCCGCATCCACGGCACTGCCGCCGCGCCGCAGCACCTCGCAGCCGGCCGCCGCGGCCAGGGGATTGGCGGCCACCACCATGGCTCGAGACGCCCGCACGAGGGTCTTGGGTGTATAGCCGCTCGCAGCCTCGGGCGCGCCGGTCGCCTGGCGTGGTGATACGAGCGCAGACGTATCCGGCGGTGGTGGCGCGACACAGGGGAGCGCTGTGTCGGCGCGCGCCACCGCCGCCCCTGCGACGAGCAGCATGCTCGAGGCGATCAGGGACAAGAGCGTGCCGAGACGCACTGCCAAGCGGGGAGTGGCGTGCGTCCGGGCTGAGGACGAGACTGCCCTGTCCACGTGCCCTAGGCCGTTCGTGGCGCCTCTCATTGCGGGGCTTCGATCCGAGGGAAGTCGGGGATCGACCGTCACTGCTGCGTCTCCAGCATCTTGCGGAAGTAGATCAGAGAGGAGAGGAAAAGCACCGTGCCGATCACCGCGAGCGCCGCAAACTGCGGCCAGACCACGTCGAACCCCGCACCGCGGTAGAGGATGCCCTGGGCGAGCATCACGAAATGCGTGTTCGGTGCGAGCAGCATGATGTCCTGGACGAATTGAGGCATGCTCTCGCGTGGCGTCGTCGCTCCGGAGAGCATCTGCAAGGGGAGCAGGATGAGCATGAGCAGCAGGCCGAGCTGTGGCATGGAGCGTGCCATCGTGCCCAAGAATATGCCCATCGCCGTGGTGGCGTACAGATGGACAGCGGTTCCCGCCACGAAGAGTGGTACCGAACCCTGCAGCGGCGCGCCGATCCAGTAATGCACCACGAAGATGAGCGAAAGCGTCGCGGCGACCAGGACGACCAGCCCCATCGACCAGATTTTGCTCAACATGATCTCGAGTGCGGTGACCGGCATGACCAAGAGGTGCTCGATCGTGCCATGTTCGCGCTCGCGGATGAGCGCTGCGCCGGTGAGCACGATGGAGAGCATCGTCACTTCGTTGATGATGCCCATGATGCCGCCGAACCAGGATTTGTTCAATTCCTGGTTGAAGCGGATACGCAAGCTGAGCTCCACGGGCTGGCGTTCCTGCGCCTTGTGGCGAGCGACGTAGGCCGCGATCTCTTCATTGACGATGGTCTGCACGTAGCCGCTGCCGGTGAACGCCTGGCTCATCCGGGTGGCGTCGACGTTGAGCTGGATCGTCGGTTTCTTGCCGGCCATCACGTCGCGCTCGAAATCCGGCGGGATGTCGAGCGCGAACGTATCCAGCCCTCGGTCCATGCGCGCGTCCATCGTGGCGGTGTCGATGCGCTCCGGCGGCAGAAAATACGGCGGATAGAGGGCATGGAGGATGCGTTCGGAGAGCTGCGAACGATCCTCGTCCACCACGGCGATCGGCGCCTTGTTGAGCGTTTCGGGAATCGACGTGGCCTGCGAATGGATGGAGAAAGTGAAGACATAGAGGATCAGCACCAGCAGCACCGGGTCGCGTCCCAGACTGTAGAACTCTTTGATGCCGAGATGCCAGACGTGGGACCAGCGCACGGTTCAACGCTCCTGTTTGCGCAGCAGTGCCGCCGACAAGCCAAAGAGGATGGGCCAGGCGAGCGCGAGCGGTACGAAGGCGTCGGTGAGATCGCGGAAGTGCAGCGCTTTCGAGAACGTACCGCGGGAGATGACCACGAAGTGGGTGGTCGGATAGATTTCGCCGATCAGCCGACCTCCGCCCTCGAGCGAGGAGACCGGATCGATGAGGCCCGAGAATTGCGTCGCCGGCAGCAGTGTGAGCACCGCCGTGGCGAAGAGCGCCGCGATCTGGCTGCGCATGAAACTCGAGATCAATATACCCAAGGCGGTCGAGGCCATGACATACAAGATTGCACCCAGGAACAGCGCCAGGTAGCTTCCCTTGACGGGCACGCGAAAGACGAATTCGGCCAGCGCGAGCAGCAGCACGAAGCTGAGGAGGGAGAGAATCACGTAGGGGATTTGCTTGCCGAGGAGGAATTCCATCCTCGTCGTCGGGGTGACATAGAAGTTGGTGATCGACCCCAGTTCCTTTTCGCGTACGATCGCCAAGGCGGCGAGCATCGCCGGAATGAGCATCAGTAGCAGCGGGATGACTGCGGGTACTATCGAGACGATGCTCTTCACGTCCGGGTTGTAGCGGAAACGGATCTCGATCGTGGCCAGCGTCGGGTCGGGCAAGTGACGTTCGCGCGCTTGTGTCTGGAGCCACTGCGCGTGAATGCCCTGGACATAGGCACGGATCGTTTCCGCGCGCGAAGGCATCGCCCCGTCGATCCACGCTCCGACCTCCACCGGTTTGCCGTGCGCGAGGTCGCGTGCAAAGCCCGGCGGGATCTCGACCGCCAGACCCAGTTTGCCCGAGCGCATTCGCCGGTCCATTTCTTCGTAGTCGGCGATCGGAGGCTGCTCGCTGAAATAGCGCGAACCGGCCAGATTGAGGGCGTACGACTGGCTCAGCGTGGTCTGGTCGCGATCGAGGACGGCGAAGGTCAGATCCTCCACGTCCATGGTGATGCCAAAGCCCATCACCAGCATCAAGATGGCGTTGCCCACCAGCGCCAGCGACAGGCGGATCGGGTCGCGACGCAGTTCCAGAGCTTCGCGCACCAGGTAGCTCAGCATCCGGCGCAGGCTGAAAAAGGAGGTGGTGTGCGTCGTTCCCCGCACCGGCGTTTTTTCGGTCAGACCCGCCGTGCGTTTGCGTTCTTCGCCGCTCATGGCGGTCGGCTCTTGGGCGGCGTCGGCTTGCCGCCCTTCTTGCGAAGCCCGTTCCAGATGGTCGATGAAGGCCGCTTCGAGCGACTCGTGACCGCCCTCGCGCACGATCTCGGCCGGCGCTCCCGTGACGAGCACTTTCCCGGCATGCATCAGCGAGATGCGGTCGCAGCGCTCCGCCTCGTTCATGAAATGGGTGGAGATGAAGATCGTCACGCCGTCGCGGCGCGACAGCTCGAGCAAGAGGTTCCAGAACCCGTCGCGCGCCACCGGGTCGACCCCCGAGGTCGGCTCGTCGAGGATCAATATTTTCGGTCGATGGATGACGGCGGCCGCGAGCGACAGCCGCTGCCGATGTCCCAGGGGCAGTGAAGGGGGAAGGGCGTCGATGATTCGCGAGAGTCTGAAGCGCTGCACCACTTCCTGGACGTAATCGGCGATCTTCTCCTTGGGGATGCCGTAGAGCCGCGCGTGCAGCTCGAGGTTCTGCCGCACCGTGAGCTCGTCGTAGAGCGAAAAGGACTGCGACATGTAGCCCACTTGGCGGCGCGTATCGATGTCGCGCGGGTCGACTTCCTTGCCGAAGAGCCAGGCCTTGCCCTCGGAGGGCGTGAGTAGCCCGGCGAGCATCTTCATCGTCGTCGTCTTGCCGCAACCGTTCGAGCCAAGAAAGCCGAAGATCTCGCCACGGCGGATGCGAAAGCTGACGTGGTCGACGGCAACGAAATTGCCAAAACGCATCGTCAGATCTTTCGCCTCGATGGCGATCTCTTCGTCGCCCCGCTCGGGTAGCGATCCGATTTCGACGGGTCGATATCCCCGGCGCTTCTCTTCCGGTAGCAGCGCGATGAAGGCCTGTTCCAGGTTGTCGCTACCGGTCTGCTCGAGCAATTCCTGCGGCGAGCCGGTGGCGAGTACTTTTCCCTCGTCCATGGCCACGAGCCAGTCGAAACGCGCCGCTTCCTCCATGTAGGCGGTGGCCACGAGCACGCTCATGCCTTCGCGCGTGGCGCGAATCTCATCGATGAGGGCCCAGAACTGGCGCCGCGACAGGGGATCGACGCCGGTCGTGGGCTCGTCGAGGATCAAGAGCTCGGGATCGTGGATGAGGGCGCAGCACAGGCCGAGCTTCTGCTTCATGCCGCCCGAGAGCTTGCCGGCGGGACGGTCGAGAAAAGGGAAGAGTCCCGTGGCGCGGGTGAGCTGCTCGATGCGCCGTTTGCGCTCGGCCGCGTCGTGGCCGAAAAGGCGGCCGAAGAAGTCGATGTTCTCGGCCACGGAAAGCGTCGGATAGAGGTTCTTGCCCAGACCTTGGGGCATGTAGGCGATGTCGGGGCAGACCTGCAGCCGGTGGCGGGGGTCGGTCATGTCGCCCCCCAGCACCCACACCTTGCCTTGCTGGATGGCGCGTGCCCCGGAGATGAGCGAGAGAAGGCTGGATTTTCCCACCCCGTCGGGGCCGATGAATCCGACGCGGCAGCCGGAAGGGATGTCGAGGTCTACCCCGTCGAGGGCGCGAGTCTTGCCGTAGACCAGACTCACCCCCTGCAGCCGTGCGACCGGCTCACGCATCAGGGCACCTTCACTTGGAGGTGGGCGGGCCAGTCACGCTGGGGATCGAGCTTGAGATAGGCCATGCCCGGCAAGCCCGTCTTGACCTGAGGCAGGTGCTGGCGCAGCAGATCCGGGTCGATGCTCGCCTTGACCCGGAACATCAGTTTCTGCCGCTCTTCGGCCGTTTCCACCGTTTTGGGCGTGAATTGCGCCACGTCGGAGACGAAAGTCGCCGTAGCCGGGATCACGTACTGGGGGAAAGCATCGAGCACGAGGCGAACCTCCGAGCCGATCGCCACTTTGCCGGCGACTTGCGTCGGCAGGAAGAAGGTCATGTAGACGTCGGAGAGGTCGACCACATTGAGCACGGCACCGCCGGCGGCCACCACCTCGCCGGGCTGGGCGATGCGGTACTGGACGCGACCGTCACGGGGAGCGCGTAAAAGGCTGTCGTCGATATCGGCCTGGATGCGTTCGATGCTCGCGCTCGTTGCCGCCACTTGCGCTTCGGCGGCCGCGATGGCCGCTCGGGATTGGATGATCGCCGCCTCGGCGGCCCGCACCTGGGCCCGGGCGGCCACGACGGCGGCCTGCGTGGCATCGACCGCGGCCGAATCCTCGTCGAGTCTGGACTGGGTGGCCATGTCTTGCCTCGCCAACTCCCGAGTGCGGGCGAGCCGCTTGCGCAACATGTCGAGGTCGGCCAGACGTTGCACCACGAGCGCCTCGGTGGCGGCCTTGTCGGCCTCGCGCTGGGCAAGTAGGCTGCGAGCGGATTCGAGGTCCATCCGCGCCCGATCGTGCTGGGCCCGTGCTTCACGGAGCTGGGCTTCCAGCACGCTGGTGTCGAGTTTGGCCACCACCTGCCCTCTGGCGACGAGATCGCCCTCGTCGGCGAAGATATCCTCGATGCGCCCAGGCAGCTTGGCCGAGATGTTGACGTCGATCGCCTCGATGCGCCCGTTGCTCGATACGATGCCGTCGTCGCTACGCGATTGCTCGATACGCTGCCAAAGCCACAGGGCGCCGCCAGCGAGCAGGGCGACGAGGATGGCACGGGTCAACAGGGTATTGAGACGGGGGGGCATGGAGGATCCTGATGAGGTAAGAGGGCAAACATGCAGCCGGATCACGGGGCTTTCATGCCGCAGCGGCACGGGTACGCCATTCGTTTATATAGTGGAATGCGGGGTATCGTCAACCCCGCGTTTCGTGCGATCAGGCTTTGAGGCGTTGACTTTTCCTCGAGTGTCCTCCATAATGCCGATTCTCGCGGAGGGGTACCCAAGCGGTCAACGGGAGCAGACTGTAAATCTGCCGGCTCAGCCTTCGTAGGTTCGAATCCTACCCCCTCCAAACGAACATGGCAGCGGTTTTGGGTATCGAGCGGGTGTAGCTCAATGGTAGAGCAGAAGCCTTCCAAGCTTAAGACGAGGGTTCGATTCCCTTCACCCGCTCCAGTCGAGCCTTAGGTCGTACGTACGCTCTCGTTGCGCACGCCCATGTAGCTCAGTGGTAGAGCACTCCCTTGGTAAGGGAGAGGTCACGTGTTCGATCCACGTCATGGGCACCACGAAACGGTACGTAACCAGTCATTCTTCTTCAGAGCGGGTCTCGGAAAAATAGGGGTCTTTCATGGCAAAAGCGAAGTTCGAGCGCACCAAGCCGCACGTGAATGTGGGCACGATCGGTCACGTGGACCATGGGAAGACGACGCTGACGGCGGCGCTGACGACGGTGCTGTCGAAGTACTACGGCGGCGAGGCGAAGAAGTACGACGACATCGACGCGGCGCCGGAAGAAAAGGCCCGTGGGATCACGATCAACACCGCGCACGTCGAATACGAGACGGAGAAGCGCCACTACGCGCACGTCGACTGCCCGGGCCACGCCGACTACGTCAAGAACATGATCACCGGTGCGGCGCAGATGGACGGCGCCATTCTGGTGGTGTCGGCCGCCGACGGTCCGATGCCGCAGACGCGCGAGCACATCCTGCTGGCGCGCCAAGTGGGCGTGCCCTACATCGTCGTCTACATGAACAAGTGCGACATGGTCGACGACCCCGAGCTCCTCGAGCTCGTCGAGATGGAAGTGCGCGAGCTGCTCTCCAAGTACGACTTCCCCGGTGACGAAGTGCCGGTGATCAAGGGCTCCGCGCTCAAGGCGCTCGAAGGCGACCAGAGCGAGATCGGCGAACCCTCGATCCTCAAGCTCGCCGAAGCGCTCGACACCTACATTCCCACGCCCGAGCGCGCCATCGACAAGCCCTTCCTGCTGCCGATCGAAGACGTGTTCTCCATCTCCGGTCGTGGCACGGTGGTCACGGGCCGGGTCGAGCGCGGCATCGTCAAGGTGGGCGACGAAGTCGAGATCGTCGGTCTGCGTCCGACGCAGAAGACCACGGTCACGGGCGTGGAGATGTTCCGCAAGCTGCTCGATCAAGGGCAAGCGGGCGACAACGTCGGGGTGCTGCTGCGCGGCACCAAGCGCGAAGACGTCGAGCGCGGACAAGTGCTCGCCAAGCCCGGGACGATCACGCCGCACACGCACTTCGAGTGCGAAGTGTACGTGCTCTCCAAGGAAGAGGGCGGGCGTCACACGCCGTTTTTCAGCAACTACCGGCCGCAGTTCTACTTCCGCACCACCGACGTCACGGGCGCCATCAAGCTACCCGAAGGGGTGGAGATGGTGATGCCCGGTGACAACGTGAAGTTGGAGGTGAAGCTGATCGCCCCGATCGCGATGGAAGAAGGCTTGCGCTTCGCCATCCGTGAAGGCGGCCGTACCGTCGGCGCCGGCGTCGTCTCCAAGATCATCGAGTAAGCCGGTTTTTTGCCGGAGTCGTTTCCGGCAGTCGCAGGGGCATAGCTCAATTGGCAGAGCGTCGGTCTCCAAAACCGAAGGTTGGGGGTTCGATTCCCTCTGCCCCTGCCATTTCTCATTAGCGGACGGTCGTATCCATGGATCGCCTCAAATTTATCGCTGCACTGGTGCTGCTGGCTGCCGGCATCGCCGGTTTTTATGTTTTTGCCGATTTGCCGTCCGTGGCCAGGGGGGCACTGGTCGTGGTCGGCGTTCTCGCTGCGGGCGGGATCTCGTTGTTTGCCACCGAGGCGGGAGCGAAGTTTCGTGAGTTTGCGCGCGGGACCGTGGCCGAGGTGCGCAAAGTCGTTTGGCCCTCTCGCAAAGAGACGATCCAGTCGACGTTGATCGTCTTCGCCTTCGTGACCGCGATGGCGATTTTCTTGTGGTTGGTCGACAAGACCCTCGAGTGGGGTTTGTACGACCTGATCCTTGGGTGGAAGTGATGGCCAAGCGCTGGTATGTCGTACAGGCCCATTCGGGCTACGAGAAGCAGGTGCAAAAGGCGCTGCAGGAGCGCATCAAACGTGCCGGCATGGAAGACCTCTTCGGTCGCATTCTCGTGCCCGTGGAGAAAGTCATCGAAATGCGTGCGGGGCAGAAGACCGAGACCGAGCGCAAATTCTATCCCGGATACGTGCTCGTCGAGATGGAGATGAACGACGACACGTGGCATCTGGTCAAATCTTTGCCCAAGGTGTCCGGGTTCATCGGCGGCACGCCCACCAAGCCGGCCCCCATTCCCGAGCGCGACGTCGAGAAGATCCTGCAGCAGATGCAGGAAGGCGGCGAGAAGCCGCGTCCGCGCATCGTCTTCGAGCCGGGCGAGGTGGTTCGGATCAAGGAAGGGCCGTTCGCTGATTTCATGGGCACGGTGGAAGAGGTCGACTACGAGCGCAGCCGCCTCACCGTGGCCGTGACCATCTTCGGTCGCGCCACCCCGGTTCAACTGGAATTTTCCCAAGTCGAGAAGACCTGAGAAACCGCGGCACTGCCGCACCCCGAGGAGCCGCCCAAATGGGCGGCGTTTGCACTCACATTTAGGAGTCATCATTCATGGCGAAGAAAATCGTCGGCTATATCAAGTTGCAAGTGCCGGCGGGCAAGGCCAACCCCAGCCCCCCGATCGGCCCCGCGCTCGGCCAGCGCGGTCTCAACATCATGGAATTTTGTAAGGCTTTCAATGCCAAGACCCAGGGGATGGAGCCCGGCCTGCCGATCCCGGTGATCATCACCGCTTATTCGGACAAGTCGTTCACCTTCGTGATGAAGACGCCGCCGGCCACCATTCTCATCAAGAAGGCCATCGGCGTCCAGAAGGGCTCGTCCAAGCCGCACGTCGACAAGGTGGGCACCATCACACGAGCCCAGCTCGAGGAGATCGCCAAGACCAAGATGCCCGATCTCACTGCGGCGGACCTGGATGCGGCCGTGCGTACCATCGCTGGTTCGGCGCGCAGCATGGGCGTGACCGTGGAGGGGGTGTGACATGGCCAAACTCAGCAAACGCATGCGTGCCCTGAAGGAAAAGGTCGATCGCAACCGCGCTTATGCCTTGAGCGAGGCGCTCTCGCTCGCCAAGGAAACGGCGTTGGCCAAGTTCGACGAATCGATCGACATCGCCGTCAACCTGGGCGTCGATCCGCGCAAATCCGACCAGGTCGTGCGGGGCGCCGTGGTGCTGCCCGCCGGAACCGGCAAGTCGGTGCGTGTGGCCGTTTTCGCTCAAGGACCCAAGGCCGAAGAGGCCAAGGCTGCCGGAGCCGATCTGGTCGGCATGGATGACCTCGCCGAGCAGATCAAGGCGGGCAAGATCGATTTCGACGTCTGCATCGCCTCGCCCGACGCCATGCGCGTGGTCGGCCAGCTCGGTCAGATCCTCGGCCCCCGTGGCCTTATGCCGAACCCGAAAGTCGGCACGGTCACGCCCGACGTCGCCACCGCGGTGAAGAACGCCAAAGCGGGTCAGGTGCAGTTCCGTACCGATAAAAACGGCATCGTGCACGCCCCGATCGGCCGTGCCTCCTTCCCCGTGGAGGCGCTCGAGCAAAACGCCAAAGCGCTCATCGACGCGCTGATGAAAGCCAAGCCGGCAGCGGCGAAAGGCTCCTATCTGCGCAAGGTTGCGGTCTCGAGCACGATGGGCGTGGGCATCAAGGTCGATCCGGCCTCGGCCGTGCAGGCATAAAACAGAACTTTGGGCCGTCGCGATGGCATGCCGTCGCGGCGGGTTGTCAAAGACCGCTGGGGGTTCGCCTCAAACGCATCGTTGCGATGCGCCCAGCGTAGATGGCGTCACCCGAAGCAGGAACCTTCCGGTTCGCCGGAGCCGCTCCTGATGAAGGTCGCCGTGGCGCACCCCGGAAACGGGGTGCAGTAACCGTAGGAGTAGACCGTGGGACTCAATCTCGACGAGAAAAAGGCGATAGTCGCCGAAGTCGCGGCCCAGGTGGCCGGGGCGGGGGCGATCGTCGTTGCCGAGTACCGTGGTCTCGATGTCGCGCAAATCACCGAGCTGCGCAAGAGGGCCCGCCAATCGGGCGTCTATCTGCGCGTGCTGAAAAATACCCTGGTGCGTCGGGCGATTGCCGGGACTCCCTTCGAGTGCCTGGCCGATCGCCTCGTCGGCCCCCTGATCTACTGCATCGCTCCAGATCCGGTGGCCTGTGCCAAGGTGTTGCACGACTTTGCGAAGGATGCCGACAAGCTCGTGATCAAGGGCGGCGCCATGCCCAACTATCCGCTCGACGTGGCGGGAGTGAAAGCCCTGGCGTCCATGCCGAGCCGCGAAGAGCTGCTCGCGACCTTGGTTGGCACGCTGCAGGCGCCGATCGCGAAGTTCGTGCGCACGCTCAACGAGGTGCCCGGCAAGTTCGTGCGCACGCTCGCCGCGGTGCGCGACGCGAAAGAGACCGCTTGACCCTTCATTACCCCTTTTTGCCATTCAGGCCAAATCCATCAGGAGTGAATCATGGCTTTGACGAAAGAAGAAATCCTTGACGCGATCGCCAGCATGTCGGTGCTCGAACTCTCCGAGCTCATCAAGGCGATGGAAGAGAAATTCGGCGTCTCCGCCGCTGCGGCCGTGGCCGTGGCCGCAGCGCCTGCCGCTGGCGGGGCCGCTGCCGCGCCGGCTGCCGAAGAGAAGACCGAATTCGACGTGATCCTGCAAGAAGCCGGTGCGAAGAAAGTCGAAGTCATCAAGATCGTGCGTGCGGCCACGGGCCTCGGCCTCAAGGAAGCCAAGGACCTCGTCGACGGCGCGCCCAAGCCCGTCAAGGAAGGCGTTTCCAAGGACGAAGCCGAGAAACTCAAGAAAGAGCTCGAAGCCGCCGGTGCCAAGGTCGAGGTCAAGTAATCGCCCCGAAGCCGTGCTGGAGGCTGGCGCCCACAGGGCGTCAGCCTTTTCGCGCTTGTGTCGTGAGAAGGCAGCACCGAGCCCGTCTCCGGCGGGCTGAGTCCTGTTTCCTCCCCCACGTCTGACATTGCCTGGAGCACTCATGGCGTACTCTTACACCGAAAAGAAACGCATCCGCAAGAGCTTTGCCAAGCAAAAGCCCGTCTTGGATGTGCCGTTTTTGCTGTCCACCCAGGTCGATTCCTACGCCGAATTCCTCCAGCTCGGAGTGCCGCCCGAGCAGCGTGAGAACAAAGGACTGCAGGCAGCCTTCAACTCCATCTTCCCCATCGTCAGCGTCACCGGCAATGCCCGGCTCGAATTCGTGCAGTATTTTCTCGGTGAACCGGTGTTCGACGTCAAGGAATGCCAGCTGCGCGGGCTCACTTACTGTGCCGCCTTGCGCGCGCGCGTGCGCCTGGTGTTGCTCGACAAGGCCACCAACTACGAGACGGTCAAGGAAGTGAAGGAGCAGGAAGTGTTCATGGGCGAGATTCCGCTCATGACCGAGAACGGCTCCTTCATCATCAACGGAACCGAGCGTGTCATCGTTTCGCAGCTGCACCGCTCGCCCGGCGTCTTCTTCGAGCACGACAAGGGCAAGACCCACTCTTCCGGCAAGCTACTCTTCTCGGCGCGCATCATTCCCTATCGTGGCTCCTGGATCGACTTCGAGTTCGATCCCAAGGATTGCCTCTACTTCCGGATCGACCGTCGCCGCAAGATGCCGGTCACGGTGCTGCTGCGCGCCATCGGCATGACGACCGAGCAGATCCTCGAGACCTTCCACGATTTCGAAGACTTCCGGATCGAGAACGGGCGTTTCTACTACAAGATCGTGCCGGAGCGCCTGCGTGGTGAGATCGCCCGCTTCGAGATTCGCGACGCCGACGGCAACGTCATCATCGCCAAAGACAAGCGCATCAATGCCAAGAACGTGCGCGACCTCAAGCGTGCGGGCATCGAGGAAGTGCCGGTCGACGACGAATTCCTCCTGGGGCGCATCGTTGCCCGTGACCTGGTCGACCCCGAAACCGGCGAGATCATCGCGCGCGCCAACGACGAGATCACCGAAGAGGTGGTCGAGCGCCTGCGTCAATCCTCGCTCAAGGGATTCCAGACCCTGCTCGTCAACGACCTCGACCGCGGGCCCTATATCTCGCAGACCCTGAGGCTGGACGATACCACCGACGCCTGGTCGGCCAAGGTCGCGATCTACCGCATGATGCGTCCCGGCGAGCCGCCCACCGAGGAAGCGGTCGAAAACCTCTTCCAGGGTCTCTTCTATTCGCCCGATCGCTACGACCTCTCGGCGGTGGGGCGCATGAAGTTCAACAGCCGCGCCTATCCGCCGCTCGAGCAGCTCGACCCGAATTCGCCCGACTGGATCAAGCGTTTCTTCGAGCGCGTCGGCCCGAAAGGTGCCGAAGGCAAAGGGACGTTGGACGACGAAGACCTCATCGCCGTGATCGCGCTCCTCGTCGAGCTGCGCAATGGCCATGGTGAAGTCGACGACATCGACCACTTGGGCAACCGTCGCGTGCGCTGCGTCGGGGAACTCGCGGAGAACCAGTTCCGTACCGGGCTCGCCCGGGTCGAGCGGGCCGTCAAGGAGCGTCTGGTGCAGGCCGAGGCGGAAAACCTCATGCCGCACGACCTCATCAACGCCAAACCGATCTCGGCGGCGATCAAGGAGTTCTTCGGCTCGAGCCAGCTCTCCCAGTTCATGGACCAGACGAACCCGCTCTCCGAGATCACGCACAAGCGACGGGTCTCGGCGCTCGGCCCTGGTGGCTTGACGCGCGAGCGTGCCGGGTTCGAAGTGCGCGACGTGCACCCGACGCACTACGGACGCCTGTGCCCGATCGAGACCCCTGAAGGCCCCAACATCGGCCTCATCAACTCGTTGGCGGTCTATGCCCGCACCAACAAGTACGGCTTCATCGAGACGCCGTACCGCAAGGTGGTCGATGGCCGGGTCACCGACGAGGTGGTCTATATGTCGGCCATCGAGGAAGGTTCCTATGTCATCGCCCAGGCGAACTCGGAAGTCGATGCCGAAGGCCGGCTCACCGGCGCGCTCGTCTCCTGCCGGCAGAAGGGCGAATTCGTCATGGTGCCGCCGGAGCAGGTGCAGTTGATGGACGTGGCGCCGCAGCAGATCGTTTCGGTGGCCGCCTCCCTCATTCCCTTCCTCGAACACGACGACGCCAACCGTGCGCTCATGGGCGCGAACATGCAGCGTCAGGCCGTGCCCTGCCTGCGCCCCGAAAAACCGCTGGTGGGTACCGGCATGGAGCGCATCGCCGCAGCCGACTCCGGCACGGTCGTGCGCGCACGCCGCGGCGGGGTGGTCGACTACGTCGACGCCAAGCGCATCGTCGTGCGCGTGCACGACGACGAAACCTCTCCGGGCGAAGTCGGGGTCGATATCTACAACCTCACCAAGTTCACGCGCTCCAACCAGAACACCAACATCAGCCAGCGCCCCATCGTGCGCAAGGGTGATGTGATTACTGCCGGCGACATCATCGCCGACGGGGCCTCGACCGACCTCGGCGAGCTCGCTCTGGGGCAGAACGTGCTCGTGGCCTTCATGCCGTGGAACGGCTACAACTTCGAGGATTCCATCCTCATCTCCGAGCGCGTGGTGGCCGAGGATCGTTTCACCTCGATCCACATCGAGGAGCTCACGGTGGTGGCGCGCGACACCAAGCTCGGTCCCGAGGAGATCACGCGCGACATCGCCTCCTTGGGCGAAGCGCAGCTCACGCGTCTGGACGAATCCGGCATCATCCACATCGGCGCCGAAGTCAAGGCGGGCGACGTGTTGGTGGGTAAGGTCACGCCCAAGGGCGAAGCCCAGCTCACGCCGGAAGAAAAACTGCTGCGGGCGATCTTCGGCGAGAAAGCCTCCGACGTGAAAGACTCCTCGCTGCGCGTGCCCACCGGCATGAGCGGCACCGTCATCGACGTGCTCGTCTTCACCCGTGAGGGCATCGAGCGCGACAAGCGGGCGCAGTCCATCATCGACGACCAGCTACGGGCCTATCGCAAGGACCTCAACGACCAGATGCGCATCTTCGAGCGCGACGCTTTCCAGCGTGTGCGCCGTCTGCTCGTCGGCCAGAAGGCCAACGGCGGTCCCAAGCGTCTGGCCAAAGGCAGCGTGATCGACGAGGCCTATCTCGATTCCCTCGAACCGTATCAGTGGTTCGACATCCGCGTCGAGGACGAAACGCTCGCCGCGCAGCTCGAAGCCGTGCGCGACGGCCTCGAGAAGATGCGCAAGGCCTTCGACGAAGCGTTCGAGCACAAGCGCCGCAAGCTCACCCAAGGGGACGAATTGCCCCCGGGTGTGCTCAAGATGGTGAAGGTCTATCTCGCCGTCAAGCGGCGGCTGCAGCCCGGTGACAAGATGGCCGGCCGCCACGGTAACAAGGGGGTGGTCTCCAAGATCGTGCCGGTGGAGGACATGCCCTTCATGGCCGACGGCCGCCCGGTAGACATCGTCCTGAACCCCTTGGGCGTGCCCTCGCGCATGAACATCGGCCAGATCCTCGAGACCCACCTCGGCCGCGCAGCACGGGCGCTGGGCGAGCGCATCGGTGAGATGCTGCGTCGCCAGGCCACGGTGCAGGAAGTGCGCGAATTCCTCGAGCGGATCTACAACGAACGCGGTCACCGCGAGGCGCTCGGCGAGCTCAGCGACGAGGAACTCCTCGAGATGGCGCGCAACCTCGAAAAAGGCGTGCCTTTCGCTTCGCCCGTCTTCGAGGGGGCCACGGAAGAGGACATCGCCGCCATTTTCCGGCTCGCCGGCATCGAAGGGACCGAACAGGTCACGCTCTACGACGGTCAGACGGGCGAGCCCTTCGAGCGTCCGGTCACGGTGGGCTACAAGCACATGCTGAAGCTGCACCACCTGGTCGACGACAAGATGCACGCGCGCTCCACCGGTCCGTACTCGCTGGTGACGCAGCAGCCGCTCGGCGGCAAGGCGCAGTTCGGCGGCCAGCGCTTCGGCGAGATGGAAGTCTGGGCACTGGAAGCCTACGGCGCGGCCTACACCCTGCAAGAGATGCTCACCGTCAAGTCCGACGACGTGGTCGGCCGCACCAAGGTCTACGAGAGCATCGTCAAGGGAGAGCACCGCATCATCGCCGGCATGCCCGAGTCCTTCAACGTGCTGTTGAAGGAAATCCGCTCGCTTGCGCTCGACATCGATCTGGAACGCTATTGATCAGGCGGAATGATCCCGCCAGGAGAACTCATCCATGACTAGCACTAGCTTGCTCGCCGACCTGTTCAAACAGTCGCTGCCTCAGGAAAACGAGTTCGATGCGATCACCATCCGGCTCGCCTCGCCGGAGAAGATCCGCTCGTGGTCCTACGGCGAAGTCAAGAAGCCCGAGACCATCAACTACCGCACCTTCAAGCCCGAGCGCGACGGCCTTTTCTGCGCCAAGATCTTCGGCCCGATCAAGGACTACGAGTGCCTGTGCGGCAAGTACAAGCGGCTCAAGTACCGCGGCGTGATCTGCGAGAAGTGCGGCGTCGAAGTGACCGTGGCGCGCGTGCGCCGCGAGCGCATGGGCCACATCGAACTGGCCTCGCCCGTGTCGCACATTTGGTTCCTGAAGAGCCTGCCGAGCCGCCTCGGCCTGGTGCTCGACATGACGCTGCGCGACATCGAGCGCGTCCTCTACTTCGAAGCCTATGTCGTCATCGAGCCGGGACTCACGCCGCTCAACCGCGGCCAGCTCATGACCGAAGAGCAGTACCACGCCGCCTTCGAGGAATACGGCGACGATTTCGTCGCCATGATGGGGGCCGAGGCCATCCGCGAACTCCTGCGCACGCTCGACATCAAGCGCGAGATCGAGAAGCTGCGCGGCGAGCTCGAGACCACGGGGTCGGATGCCAAGATCAAGAAGCTCAGCAAACGGCTCAAGGTGTTGGAGGCCTTCAACAAGACCGGAATGCGCCCCGAATGGATGGTCCTCGAGGTGCTGCCGGTGCTGCCGCCCGACCTGCGCCCGCTCGTGCCGCTCGACGGCGGGCGCTTCGCCACCTCGGACCTCAACGACCTCTATCGCCGCGTCATCAACCGCAACAACCGCCTCAAGCGCCTGCTCGAGCTCAAGGCGCCCGACATCATCGTGTGCAACGAGAAGCGCATGCTGCAGGAGGCGGTCGATTCGCTGCTGGACAACGGCCGTCGCGGCAAGGTGATGACCGGGCCCAACAAACGGCCGCTCAAATCGCTCGCCGACATGATCAAGGGCAAGGGCGGGCGCTTCCGTCAGAACCTGCTCGGTAAGCGCGTCGACTACTCCGGCCGCTCGGTCATCGTCGTCGGTCCGCAGTTGAAGCTGCACCAGTGCGGTCTGCCCAAGCTCATGGCGCTCGAACTCTTCAAGCCCTTCATCTTCAACCGGCTGGAGAAACTCGGCTACGCCACCACCATCAAGCAGGCCAAGAAGATGGTGGAGAACCAGGAGCCGGTGGTCTGGGACATCCTCGAAGAGGTGATCTACGAGCACCCGGTGCTGCTCAACCGCGCCCCGACCCTGCACCGCCTGGGCATCCAGGCCTTCGAACCGGTGTTGATCGAGGGCAAGGCGATCCAGCTGCACCCGCTGGTGTGTACGGCGTTCAACGCTGACTTCGACGGCGACCAGATGGCCGTGCACGTGCCGTTGTCGCTCGAAGCCCAGCTCGAGGCGCGCACCCTGATGCTCGCCTCGAACAACGTCTTGTCGCCTGCCAACGGTGAACCCATCATCGTCCCCTCGCAGGACATCGTGCTGGGTCTTTACTATGCCACGCGCGAATCGGCCGTGGCCAAGGGCAGCGGCATGATGTTCGCCGACGTCGCCGAAGTCAAGCGTGCCTTCGAGACGGGGGTGGTATCGCTGCACGCTCGCATCACCGTGCGCATCAAGGAGTACGACCTCGGCCCCGACGGTGAGCCGATCGAGCGCACCACCCGGCGAGAGACGACCGTCGGCCGGGCGATCCTCTCCTCGATTCTTCCTCCCGGCTTGCCGTTCGAGCTCATCGACCAGCCGCTCAAGAAAAAGACCATCTCCAAGCTCATCAACCATGCGTACCGCAATTGCGGGCTCAAGGCCACGGTGATCTTCGCCGACAAGCTGATGACTACCGGCTATCAGCTCGCCACCCGCGGCGGCATTTCCATTGCCATCAAGGACATGCTCGTTCCGCCGCAGAAAGAGGAGATCATCCGCAAGGCCGAGGAAGAGGTCAAGGAAATCGCCCAACAATACGCTTCGGGTCTGGTGACGGCGGCCGAGCGCTACAACAAAGTGGTCGACATCTGGGGTACGGCGGTCGATCAAGTGGCCAAAGCGATGATGGAGCAACTGGCCAAGGAGAAGATCGTCACCGAAGATGGCAAGGAAATCGAGCAGGAATCCTTCAACTCCATCTACATGATGGCCGACTCCGGCGCGCGCGGCTCTGCTGCCCAGATCCGTCAGCTCGCCGGCATGCGCGGCCTCATGGCCAAGCCCGACGGCTCGATCATCGAAACCCCCATCACCACCAATTTCCGCGAGGGGCTCAACGTCCTGCAGTACTTCATCTCGACGCACGGCGCGCGTAAAGGTCTGGCCGACACGGCACTCAAAACCGCCAACTCCGGTTACCTCACGCGGCGCCTGGTCGACGTCACCCAGGATCTGGTCGTCACCGAAGAAGATTGCGGCACGCATGAAGGCTTCGCGATGAAGGCCCTCATCGAAGGGGGCGAGGTCATCGAGCCGCTGCGCGACCGTATCCTCGGGCGTGTGGCTGCCGACGACATCATCGATCCCGATACGCAGGCCACCCTCATCGAGGCGGGTACGCTGCTCGACGAGAAACTCGTGGCGCTCATCGACGAGAAAGGGATCGACGAGGTCAAGGTGCGTAGCCCGCTTTCCTGCGAGACCCACTTCGGCGTGTGCGCCAAGTGCTACGGGCGCGATCTGGGGCGTGGTGGTCTGGTCAACGTCGGAGAGGCGATCGGTGTCATCGCCGCACAGTCGATCGGCGAGCCGGGTACCCAGCTCACCATGCGGACCTTCCACGTCGGTGGTGCCGCCTCACGAGCGGCCGCGGTCTCGGGAGTGGAGGCCAAGTCCGGCGGGACGGTGCGTTTCTCCTCGAACATGCGCTACGTGGTCAACGAGCGCGGAGAAAAGATCGTCATCGCCCGCTCGGCCGAAGTGCTGATCCTGGACGATGCCGGCCGTGAGCGCGAGCGCCACAAGGTACCTTATGGCGCTACCTTGTACATCGATGATGGCCAGGTGGTCAAGGCGGGGGTCAAACTCGCCGCTTGGGATCCGCACACCCGGCCGATCATCAGCGAATACGCTGGCACGGTGCGGTTCGACAACGTCGAAGAAGGCATCACGGTCGCCAAGCAGGTCGACGAGGTCACCGGTTTGTCGACCCTGGTGGTCATCGATGCCAAGCAGCGCGGATCGAGCGCCAAGATCGGACGGCCGCAGATTCGCCTACAGGACGAGGCGGGCAACGATGTGCGCATTCCCGGGACCGATCATCCCTTCATGCTCACTTTCCCGGTGGGCGCCATCATCACGGTGCGTGAAGGGCAGTATGTCGGCGTGGGCGAGGTGCTCGCCCGTATTCCTCAAGAATCGGCCAAGACCCGGGACATCACCGGGGGTCTGCCGCGCGTGGCCGAGCTCTTCGAAGCCCGTTCGCCCAAGGATGCCGGCATGCTCGCCGAAGTCACCGGCACGGTCTCGTTCGGCAAAGAGACCAAGGGCAAACAGCGCCTCATCCTCACCGAGCCGGACGGCACCACCCACGAGTTTCTCATCCCGAAGGAAAAGCGTCTCTTGGTGCACGATGGCCAGGTCGTCAACCGGGGTGAGCTGATCGTCGATGGACCGGTCGATCCGCACGACATCCTGCGTCTGCAAGGCGTCGAGGCGCTCGCGCGCTACGTCATCGACGAGGTGCAGGACGTCTATCGCCTGCAGGGGGTGAAGATCAACGACAAGCACATCGAGGTGATCGTGCGGCAGATGCTGCGTCGCGTCGTCATCACCGATCCCGGTGACAGCCGTTTCCTGCGTGAGGAGCAGGTCGAGCGCTCGGACGTGCTGATCGAAAACGCTCGTCTGGAGAAAGAGGGCAAGATCCCGGCGCGATTCGAGAACGTGCTGCTCGGTATCACCAAGGCGTCTTTGTCCACCGACTCCTTCATCTCGGCGGCCTCCTTCCAGGAAACCACGCGGGTGCTCACCGAAGCCGCGATCATGGGCAAGCGCGACGAGCTGCGCGGGCTCAAAGAGAACGTCATCGTCGGGCGGCTCATTCCCGCGGGTACGGGCTTGGCGCATCACCGGGCGCGTCGTCAGCGCACCCAGGCGCAGTCGGCCGAGAGCGCCTGGGCGCAGATCACGACCGGGGCCGCCTCGAGTCAGGCCGAAGGATGAGAACGATGGGGTGTGCTTGACGCACACCCCTTTTCAAGATAACATCGCGCGTTTATCGAACCGGCCAATCGTAGTCGGGTCGCCGAATCGCCAACGAAGGAAAAGAAACTATGCCGACGATCAACCAGCTCGTGCGCAAACCGCGTACCCGCGTCCGGGAGAAGAGCGCCGCTCCGGCGCTGGAATCCTGCCCGCAGCGGCGTGGAGTGTGCACCCGCGTCTATACCACGACGCCGAAAAAACCCAACTCGGCCTTGCGTAAGGTCGCCAAGGTTCGACTCACCAACGGCTACGAGGTCATCGCCTACATTGGAGGTGAGGGGCATAACCTGCAAGAACACTCGGTGGTGCTGATCCGTGGCGGCCGGGTGAAAGACCTGCCGGGGGTGCGCTACCACATCGTCCGCGGCTCGCTCGATCTTCAAGGCGTCAAGGACCGCAAACAGGCCCGTTCGAAGTACGGTGCCAAGCGTCCCAAGAAAGCCTGATCGGTTCGAAACGTCATCTAGAAATCGCGAGAGGTCGAAATGCCCCGTCGTCGTGAAGTTCCCAAGCGTGAGATTCTGCCGGATCCGAAGTTCGGCAACCAGAACGTCTCAAAATTCATCAACGTGATCATGGTCTCGGGCAAGAAGTCCGTGGCCGAACGTATCGTCTACGGCGCCTTCGAGGCGATCGCCGCCAAGGGGGGGAAAGATCCTCTGCAGGTTTTCAGTGCGGCGATCGAAAACGTCAAGCCGGTGGTCGAAGTCAAGAGTCGTCGTGTCGGTGGTGCCAATTATCAAGTGCCGGTGGAAGTGCGGCCGTCGCGGCGCCTCGCCTTGTCGATGCGTTGGCTGCGTGATGCGGCGCGCAAGCGCTCCGAAAAATCCATGGCGCAGCGCTTGGCCAATGAACTGCTGGAGGCCGCCGAAGGGCGTGGTGCCGCCATGAAGAAGCGTGACGAGGTTCACCGCATGGCCGAGGCGAACAAGGCCTTTGCGCATTACCGTTATTGATCGCAAATCCATGGCGCGGCGGGCCCCATCGAGGCTGGCCCGCTTTTGCGTTTTCGACGAACGATATTTTGGAACTCTTGGCGGGAAACGACGTGGCACGCAAAACACCCATCGAACGCTACCGTAACATCGGTATCTCGGCGCACATCGACGCCGGTAAAACCACGACCACCGAACGCATCCTGTTCTACACCGGGGTCAACCACAAGATCGGGGAGGTGCACGAAGGCGCCGCCACCATGGACTGGATGGAACAGGAGCAGGAGCGGGGCATCACCATCACTTCCGCCGCCACCACCTGTTTCTGGCGCGGCATGGACATGCAGTTCCCCGAGCACCGGTTCAACATCATCGACACCCCGGGGCACGTCGACTTCACCATCGAAGTCGAACGCTCGATGCGCGTGCTCGACGGGGCCTGCATGGTCTACTGTGCCGTGGGCGGCGTGCAGCCCCAGTCCGAGACCGTGTGGCGTCAGGCCAACAAGTACAAGGTGCCGCGTCTGGCTTTCGTCAACAAGATGGACCGTCAGGGGGCCAATTTCTTCAAGGTCTACGAGCAGATGCGCGCCCGCCTCAAGGCGAACCCCGTGCCGATCGTCATCCCCATCGGCGCCGAGGATTCGTTCGCCGGCGTGGTCGACCTCATCAAGATGAAAGCGATCATCTGGGACGAGGCTTCCCAGGGCACCAAATTCGAATACCGCGACATTCCCGCCGAACTGAAGGATCAGGCGCAGGAGTGGCGTGAAAAGATGCTCGAGGCTGCCGCCGAGGCGAGCGAGGAGCTCATGAACGAGTACCTCGAAAACGGCGACCTGCCCGAGGCCAAGATCGTCCAGGGGCTGCGGCTGCGCACCATCGCCACCGAGATCCAGCCCATGCTGTGCGGCTCGGCCTTCAAGAACAAGGGCGTGCAGCGCATGCTCGACGCCGTGATCGAATTCCTGCCCTCTCCGGTCGACATCCCGCCGGTGCAGGGAACCGATTTCGACGGCAACGTCGTCGAGCGCCGTGCGGCCGACGACGAGAAATTCTGCGCCTTGGCGTTCAAGCTGATGACCGACCCCTTCGTCGGTCAGCTCACCTTCCTGCGCGTCTATTCCGGTACGCTCAACTCCGGTGACACCGTGCTCAACGCCAACAAGAACAAAAAAGAGCGCATTGGCCGCCTGCTGCAGATGCACGCCAACGAGCGCAACGAAATCAAAGAAGTGCTCGCAGGCGACATCGCTGCCGCCGTGGGCTTGAAGGAAGTCACCACGGGCGAGACCTTGTGCGATCCGGGCGCGCCGATCAAGCTCGAATCCATGGTCTTCCCCGAGCCGGTGATCCACGTCGCCGTGGAGCCCAAGACCAAGGGCGACCAGGAGAAGATGGGCATTGCGCTGCAGCGCCTGGCGATGGAAGATCCATCTTTCCGCGTGCGTACCGACGAGGAATCCGGTCAGACCATCATCTCCGGTATGGGCGAGCTGCATCTCGAGATCATCGTCGATCGTATGCGCCGCGAGTTCAACGTCGATTGTAACGTCGGTGCGCCGCAGGTGGCCTACCGCGAAACCATTCGCAAATCGGTCGAACAGGAAGGCAAGTTCGTCAAGCAAACCGGCGGCCGTGGTCAGTACGGTCACGTCTGGTTGCGCATCGAACCGAACGAAGCGGGCAAGGGTTATGAATTCATCGACGCCATCAAGGGCGGCGTCGTACCCCGTGAATACATCCCGGCGGTGGACAAGGGCGTGCAGGAAGCGCTGCAAAGCGGCGTGCTCGCTGGATTCCCGGTGGTCGATGTCAAGGTCACTCTCTTCGACGGTTCGTATCACGAAGTCGACTCCAACGAGAATGCCTTCAAGATGGCTGGTTCCATCGCCTTCAAGGAAGGGATGAAGAAGGCCAATCCGGTGTTGCTCGAACCCATCATGGCGGTGGAAGTCGAGACCCCCGAAGAGTTCATGGGCAACGTCATGGGCGATCTTTCCGGGCGCCGCGGCGTCATCCAGGGTATGGACGACCTTCCCGGTGGCATCAAGTCCATTCGTGCCGAGGTGCCGCTCGCCGAGATGTTCGGTTATGCCACCCAGCTGCGTTCGCTCACCCAGGGGCGTGCCACCTACTCGATGGAATTCAAGCACTACGCCGAAGCGCCCAAGTCCGTTGCCGAGGCGGTGATCAACAGCCGGAAGTGAGCGGTTTTTCTTTATCACGTTTGCAAGGGGAAATACGATGGCAAAAGCGAAGTTCGAGCGCACCAAGCCGCACGTGAATGTGGGCACGATCGGTCACGTGGACCATGGGAAGACGACGCTGACGGCGGCGCTGACGACGGTGCTGTCGAAGTACTACGGCGGCGAGGCGAAGAAGTACGACGACATCGACGCGGCGCCGGAAGAAAAGGCCCGTGGGATCACGATCAATACCGCGCACGTCGAATACGAGACGGAGAAGCGCCACTACGCGCACGTCGACTGCCCGGGCCACGCCGACTACGTCAAGAACATGATCACCGGGGCGGCGCAGATGGACGGTGCCATTTTGGTGGTGTCGGCCGCCGACGGTCCGATGCCGCAGACGCGCGAGCACATCCTGCTGGCGCGCCAAGTGGGCGTGCCCTACATCGTCGTCTACATGAACAAGTGCGACATGGTCGACGACCCCGAGCTGCTCGAGCTCGTCGAGATGGAAGTGCGCGAGCTGCTCTCCAAGTATGATTTCCCGGGCGATGACGTGCCGGTGATCAAGGGCTCGGCGCTCAAGGCGCTCGAAGGCGACCAGAGCGAGATCGGCGAACCCTCGATCCTCAAGCTCGCCGAAGCGCTCGACACCTACATTCCCACGCCCGAGCGCGCCATCGACAAGCCCTTCCTGCTGCCGATCGAAGACGTGTTCTCCATCTCCGGTCGTGGCACGGTGGTCACGGGCCGGGTCGAGCGCGGCATCGTCAAGGTGGGCGACGAAGTCGAGATCGTCGGTCTGCGCCCGACGCAGAAGACCACGGTCACGGGCGTGGAGATGTTCCGCAAACTCCTCGATCAAGGGCAAGCGGGCGACAACGTCGGGGTGCTGCTGCGCGGCACCAAGCGCGAAGACGTCGAACGCGGGCAAGTGCTCGCCAAGCCCGGGACGATCACGCCGCACACGCACTTCGAGTGTGAAGTGTACGTGCTCTCCAAGGAAGAAGGCGGGCGTCACACGCCGTTTTTCAGCAACTACCGGCCGCAGTTCTACTTCCGCACCACTGACGTCACCGGTGCCATCAAGCTGCCCGAAGGGGTGGAGATGGTGATGCCCGGTGACAACGTGAAGCTGGAAGTGAAGCTGATCGCCCCGATCGCGATGGAAGAAGGCTTGCGCTTCGCCATCCGTGAAGGCGGCCGTACCGTCGGCGCCGGCGTCGTCACCAAGATCATCGAGTAATCGTTTTGCTGCTCTGACCCGGCGGGACATTCCCCGCCGGGTTTTTCTACCTTTCGCTCTTTGGAATGAATCATGAACAATCAGAAGATCCGCATCCGCCTCAAGGCATTCGACTATCGGTTGATCGACCAGTCCGCGCACGAGATCGTCGAGGCGGCCAAGCGCACTGGGGCCGTCGTCCACGGCCCGATTCCTTTGCCGACCAAAATCGAACGCTATAACGTATTGCGCTCGCCGCACGTGAATAAAACCTCGCGTGACCAGTTCGAGATCCGTACCCATCGGCGGCTCATGGACATCGTCGAGCCCACGGACAAGACCGTCGATGCCTTGATGAAGCTCGACCTCCCTGCCGGGGTGGACGTCGACATCAAGCTGATGTAAGCCTTGCCTTGCATTAGAGATCGATCCGGCCTATAATTGCGCGTTTACCCACTTCGGCGGGTCTTATTTCGTACACGTCCGGTCAATCGTAACCGGTTCGAGGAGAACAACATGAGTCTAGGCCTTGTCGCTCGCAAGGTGGGCATGACTCGGATTTTCACCGACGATGGTCAGTCCATTCCGGTGACCGTGCTCGAAGCCTCCGCCAACCGCGTGACGCAACTCAAAACGCCAGAGACCGATGGCTATGCAGCCGTCCAGGTCGGTTTTGGCGCGCGAAAGCCTTCGCGCACCACCAAGCCGCTCGCCGGGCATTTCGCCAAGGCGGGCGTCACTGCGGCGCGTGTCTTGCGTGAATTCCGCGTCGCCCCCTCCGATCTCGCCTCGTTGCAGCTCGGCCAGGAGCTTTCCGTGACGATGTTCCAGCCGGGACAGAAAGTCGACGTCACCGGTCGCTCCATCGGTAAAGGGTTCGCCGGCGCGATCAAGCGCCACAACTTCAGCTCCAACCGTGCCTCGCACGGGAACTCGATCACTACGCGCGCGCCCGGCTCCATCGGTATGGCGCAGGATCCCGGTCGCGTCTTCCCCGGTAAGCGCATGGCGGGGCATTTGGGCGACGAGACCGTCACGGTGCAGAATCTCGAGATCGTGCGCGTCGATGCCGAGCGCAACCTCCTGCTCGTCAAGGGGGCGGTTCCTGGTGCCAAGGGCGGCGACGTGATCGTGCGCCCGGCGGTCAAAGGCTAAGGCGAGGTGGATATGGAACTCAAGCTATTGAATGCGCAGGGTCAGCCTGCCGGAACCACTCAGGTCTCCGACGCGCTCTTCGCCCGCCCTTACAACGAAGCGCTGGTGCATCAGGTCGTCGTCGCTTATCAGGCCAATGCCCGTCAAGGTACGCGCGCTCAGAAAGATCGTTCCCAGGTGCATCACTCCACCCGTAAGCCCTGGCGGCAGAAGGGGACGGGGCGTGCGCGCGCAGGGATGACTTCCAGCCCCCTGTGGCGGCATGGCGGAAAGATTTTCCCCAGTTCGCCGGACGAGAATTTCAAGCAGAAGGTCAACCGTAAGATGTACCGCGCGGCAATGGCCACCATCCTGTCGCAGCTCGCCCGCGAAGAGCGCCTGGCGGTGATCGACGATTTCCGCGTCGATGCGCCCAAGACCAAACTCGTGGCACAAAAGCTCAAGGAAATGGGGCTTGCGGGGACGCGCGTGCTGCTGATCACCGACGAGCTCGATGAGAATCTGCTGCTCGGCAGCCGCAACCTCAAAGATGCGCTGGTGCTGGCGGCGCACGAGACCGATCCGGTGGCTTTGGTGCACTTCCCGAAAGTGCTCCTCACCAAGGGCGCCGTGGCCAAATTCGAGGAGATGTGGCAATGACGATCAGCGAAGAACGCCTCTATCAGGTTCTGCTCGGCCCGCAGATTTCGGAAAAAGCCACGATGCTCGGGGAGCGTCTCAATCAAGTGGTATTCCGCGTCGCGCGCGATGCCACCAAGCCCGAAATCAAGGCCGCCGTCGAGAAGCTCTTCGATGTCGAAGTCGAGGGCGTGCGAGTGCTCAATGTCAAAGGCAAGGAAAAACGGACGGGGCGAATCACGGGCCGCCGTGCCGGTTGGAAGAAAGCCTTCGTCTCGCTCAAGCCGGGCCAAGAGCTCAGCTTCATGGCCGGGGAGTAAACCATCATGGCAGTGATCAAGATGAAACCGACTTCGCCCGGCCGTCGCGCCATGGTGCGGGTCGTCAACAAGGAACTCTACAAGGGTCGGCCGTATCCTTCACTCGTCGAAGCGATGACGCGTCTCGCGGGTCGCAACAACGCCGGACGCATCACTACCCGGCACAAGGGCGGCGGGCACAAGAAGCACTATCGCATCGTCGACTTTCGGCGTAACAAGGACAACATCCCGGCCAGGGTCGAGCGGATCGAGTACGATCCCAACCGCTCAGCGCACATCGCACTGTTGTGCTACGCCGACGGGGAGCGCCGTTACATCCTCGCGCCAAAAGGGCTGACGGTCGGCCAGACCATCATGAGCGGTCCGCAAGCGCCGATCAAGCCCGGCAATGCGCTGCCGATCCGTGCCATCCCGGTGGGAACGACGCTGCACAACGTCGAGCTCGTGCCGGGCAAGGGCGGGCAGCTCGCTCGCGCTGCAGGAACTTCGGTCCAGCTCGTCGCGCGTGAAGGTGCCTATGCCCAGGTGCGTCTGCGCTCGGGCGAAGTGCGCAAGGTGCACGTCGAATGTCGCGCCACTATCGGGGAAGTGGGCAATGGTGAGCATTCCCTGGAAAAACTCGGCAAGGCGGGGGCTTCCCGCTGGCGTGGCGTTCGTCCTACCGTACGCGGTGTGGCGATGAACCCGATCGACCACCCGCATGGTGGTGGTGAAGGGCGCACGGGCGAGGGCGGCGTGCCGCGCAGCCCATGGGGTCAGCCGACGAAAGGGTATCGCACTCGCCGCAACAAGCGCACGGACAACATGATCGTCCAGCGTCGGCACAAGCGTTAAGGGGTAAGTCATGGCACGTTCCGTCAAAAAAGGGCCGTTCGTCGATGCCCATCTGCTCAAGAAGGTCGAGCAAAGCCGCGCGACCAACGACAAGCGTCCGATCAAGACCTGGTCTCGCCGCTCCACGATCCTGCCCGAGTTCATCGGGTTGACGTTCGCGGTGCACAATGGCCGGCAGCACGTGCCGGTATTCGTTACCGAGGCCATGGTTGGACACAAACTCGGCGAATTCTCCTTCACCCGCACCTTCAAAGGGCACGCCGCGGGCAAGAAGTCTAAACGCTAAAGGTCGAGGAAACGAGATATGGAAACCAAGGCTATCGTGCGCGGCGTGCGCCTTTCTCCCCAGAAAGGTCGTCTCGTCGCCGATCTCATCCGCGGCAAACCGGTGGCGCAGGCGCTCGACATCCTCGCCTTCTGTCCGCAAAAAGGTGCGCATTTGATTCGTAAAGCGCTGCTTTCGGCCATCGCCAATGCGGAACACAACGACGGTGCCGACGTCGATGAGCTCAAGGTCAAACGCATCATGGTCGAGAAGGGCGTGGTGCTCAAGCGCTTCCGGGCGCGGGCCAAAGGGCGTGGGGCGAAGATCCTCAAGCCTACGTCGCACATCATCGTCGCGGTCGGAGAATAAGGAGCGAACATGGGACAGAAAATCCATCCGACCGGCTTTCGCCTCGTCGTCACGCGTGACTGGTCCTCGCGCTGGTTTGCTTCGAGCAAGGACTTCCCGCGCCTGCTGCAGCAGGACGCCCAGGTTCGTGGGTACTTGAAGAACAAGCTCAAGCATGCGGCCGTCAGTCGTATCGTGATCGAACGCCCGGCCAAGAGTGCAAAGATCACGATCCACTCGGGGCGTCCCGGTGTGGTCATCGGGAAGAAAGGTGAGGACATCGAGCTTCTCAGGGCGGATCTCAACCGTCGCATGGGCGTGCCGGTGCACCTCACGATCGAGGAAATCCGCAAACCCGAGCTCGATGCACAGCTCATCGCCGAATCGGTCGCGACTCAGCTCGAGAAACGCATCCAGTTCCGTCGCGCCATGAAACGTGCGATGCAAAACGCGATGCGGCTCGGGGCGAAAGGGATCAAGATCATGACCTCCGGCCGTCTGGGCGGGGCCGAGATCGCACGCTCCGAATGGTACCGTGAGGGTCGGGTTCCCCTGCAAACCCTGCGCGCCGACATCGATTATGGTTTTGCCGAGGCACAGACCACCTACGGGATCATCGGCGTCAAGGTCTGGCTCTACAAGGGCGACATCCTGGCGCGTAATCAGGCACCGCAGGAGCCTGTCGAGCGGGAAGCTCGGCGTCCCGCGCGGGGTCGTCGTGACGAAGGGGAAGGCGCGCGCCGTGGTCGTCGCACCCGCGCCGCCAAAGCGAACGTAACTTCGGGAGTGGGCGATGCTGCAGCCGAAACGAACTAAATTCCGCAAGGTCCAGAAGGGCCGCAACAAGGGACTGGCAACGCGCGGGACCTCCGTTTCCTTCGGCGAGTTCGGTCTCAAGGCGATCGGCCGCGGACGGCTTACGGCTCGCCAAATCGAAGCAGCGCGGCGCGCCATGACCCGTCACATCAAGCGCGGCGGGCGGATCTGGATCCGAGTGTTTCCCGATAAGCCCATCTCCCGGAAACCTGCCGAGGTCCGTATGGGAAGCGGGAAAGGAAACCCCGAATACTGGGTCGCCGAAATCCAGCCGGGCAAAGTCTTGTATGAAATGGACGGTGTGAGCGAAGCGCTGGCCCGTGAGGCGTTCGAACTCGCCGCTGCGAAGCTGCCGTTCAAGACCGTCTTCGTCACCCGCAAGTTGGGAGCGGCATGATGAAAGCAAAAGACATGCGTGAAAAGAGCGTCGACGAGCTCGAGAAAGAATTGCTCGAGTTGCGCAAGGCGCAATTCTCGCTTCGTATGCAACAAGCGACGCAGCAACTGACCAATACCGCGGCGATGCGTGCTACCCGGCGCGATATCGCGCGGATCAAAACCCTCCTGCGGGAAAAAGGGGTGCGTAAATGACCGAAGAAATGCAAAACAAGACCCGGCAGCGCATGGTTGGACGCGTCGTGAGTACCGCTCGGGCCAAGACGGTCGCGATATTGGTCGAACGTCGCGTGGCGCATCCCCTCTATGGGAAGATCGTCACCAAATCGCGCAAATTCCATGCGCACTGCGAAGATCCGGAAGTGGCGCTCAACGATGTCGTCGAGATCGAAGAGTGCCGTCCGATTTCCAAGACAAAAACCTGGAAGGTCGTCCGGCTCGTGTCCAAGGCACGTCTTGCCTGATTCGCCCTTGCAATTTTCTGCCGCATCGGTTATAGTGCTGGACTCTTGCCCCGTCGCAAGGCGGGGCACTTCGTTTTCCTTCGTCGCTTGAGCCGTGTGCGCGCCGAAGGTGTTTGAGTCCAAAACTGTCCGCTCTAGCGGTATAAGTTGGAGATTTTCATGATCCAGATGCAGACCCTCTTGCAGGTCGCCGACAATAGCGGCGCGCGCAAGGTCATGTGTATCAAAGTGCTTGGGGGCTCCAAGCGCCGCTATGCCAACGTCGGCGACATCATCAAGGTGTCGGTCAAGGAAGCGGCCCCGCGCGGGCGCGTCAAGAAAGGCGACGTCTATAACGCCGTCGTCGTTCGCACCGCCAAAGGGGTGCGCCGTCCCGACGGTTCGCTCATCAAGTTCGATGGCAACGCCGCCGTGCTGCTCAACAACAAGCTCGAGCCGATCGGTACGCGTATTTTTGGCCCTGTTACGCGTGAATTGCGTACCGAGCGATTCATGAAGATCGTCTCGCTCGCCCCCGAAGTCATCTGAGGTGTCGCAATGAAGAAGATCCGTAAGGGCGATCAGGTGATCGTGATCGCCGGCAAAGACAAAGGGCGCCGGGGGGTAGTGACGCGCCGCGTCAGCGACGAAAAAGTCATCGTCGAGGGGATCAATCGCGTCAAGAAACACGTGCGCCCCAATCCCTTGCGCGGAATCGCAGGTGGGATCATCGAAAAAGAGATGCCTATCCACATCTCCAACGTCGCGCTATTCAATCCGCAGACCCAGAAAGCCGACCGGGTCGGGATTCGGGTGCTCGAAGATGGCCGTAAAGTGCGCTTCTTCAAGAGCACCGGCGAAGTGGTGGACGTCTAAGGAGCGAACATGGCCCGGTTGCTACAACAGTACAAAGAAAAGGTCGTGCCCGAACTCGTCAGCAAGTTCGGCTACAAGTCGATCATGGAAGTGCCGCGCATCACCAAGATTACGCTCAACATGGGCGTAGGTGAGGCCGTGGCCGACAAGAAAGTCCTGGAGAATGCCGTCAAGGATCTGGCGGCGATTTCGGGGCAAAAGCCCGTGATCACCAAGGCGCGCAAATCGATCGCCGGTTTCAAGATCCGCGAGGGGTACCCGATCGGATGCAAGGTGACGCTGCGCGGCGCTCGGGCATACGAATTCCTCGATCGGCTCATTTCGATCGCTCTGCCCCGCGTGCGGGATTTCCGCGGCGTTGGCGGCAAGGGGTTCGATGGTCGTGGCAACTTCAACCTGGGTGTGCGTGAGCAGATCATCTTTCCGGAGATCGAGTACGACAAGGTCGATGCGCTGCGCGGCATGAACATCACCATCACGACCACGGCGAAAACCGACGAAGAGGCCAAGGCGCTGCTGGCCGCGTTCAAGTTTCCCTTCCGGAATTGAGGCTGACATGGCAAAGAAATCGATAATCAATCGCGAGGAAAAACGTCGCAAGCTGGTGGCCAAGTACGCGGCCAAGCGCGACGCTCTGCTCGCCAAAATACGGGACATGAGTCTGTCCGAAGAAGAGCGCATGCAGGCGCGCCTCGAGCTGCAGCAACTGCCGCGCAACGCCAGCCCTACTCGGTTGCGGAATCGTTGCGCGATCACTGGCCGTCCGCGCGGAACTTTCCGTAAATTCGGTCTGAGCCGAAACAAGTTGCGTGAAATGGCTTTCCGCGGCGAAGTCCCCGGCATGACCAAGGCGAGCTGGTAAGGGAGTCCGAAGATGAGCATGTCTGATCCGATCGCCGATATGTTGACGCGCATTCGCAATGCGCAAAAGGCGGAAAAGCCTACCGTCGAGGTTCCTGGCTCCAAGCTCAAGTCCGCGATCGCTCGCGTATTGCACGAAGAGGGCTACATCGATGGGTTCGAGGTGCGGCAGGATGGGCCGAAATCGACCCTGGTATTGAAGCTCAAGTACTACGCTGGTCGTCCCGTGATCGAGCGCATCGAGCGGGTGTCGCGTCCTGGTTTGCGCATCTACCGTTCCGTCGCCGACTTGCCCAAGGTCATGAACGGTCTGGGAGTGGCCATCGTGTCTACGCCCAAGGGGGTGATGACCGATCGTGCCGCTCGCAAGGCGCAAGTCGGTGGCGAAGTGCTCTGTTACGTCGCCTGAGGGAGATCGAGATGTCGAGAATCGCAAAACAACCGATCGAGGTTCCGGGTGGCGTCGACGTCACGATCGACGGCAGCCGTGTCGCGGTCAAAGGTCCGCTCGGCGCGCTCGAGTTCTCGTTCAATCCCGCCGTGCGCATCGTCCGGGATGGTAACGTGCTACGCTGCCAGGGCGACGAGAAGATTCCCGGCAGCGTTGCTCAAGCCGGTACTGCGCGGGCCATCCTCGCCAACATGGTGCATGGGGTCGCGAAAGGGTTCGAGCGGCGCCTTACTTTGGTCGGAGTGGGTTACCGCGCACAGCTGCAGGGTAACAAGCTGAATCTCTCGCTGGGCTACTCGCACCCGATCGAGCACGAGCTTCCTGCGAGTATCAAGGCCGAAGTACCCCAGCCGACCGAGATCGTGCTCAAAGGGGCCGACAAGCAACAACTCGGCCAGCAAGCCGCCAAGATCCGCGGTTACCGTCCGCCGGAGCCTTACAAGGGCAAGGGTGTACGCTATGCGGATGAAATCGTGGTCTTGAAAGAGACCAAGAAGAAATAAGGGCATTC
Organism: Tepidiphilus sp. J10; assembly: GCF_006980785.1. Taxonomy (NCBI): domain Bacteria; kingdom Pseudomonadati; phylum Pseudomonadota; class Hydrogenophilia; order Hydrogenophilales; family Hydrogenophilaceae; genus Tepidiphilus; species Tepidiphilus sp. J10. The sequence goes on along the minus strand of NZ_SBHP01000001.1, from coordinate 412,605 downwards.
GATCATGAACAAGAAACTTGCACGTCTGCGCCGTGCCCGCAAAACCCGGGCGAAGATCGCGCAGCTGAAAGTGCCGAGCCTCACGGTTTACCGTTCCAACTCGCACGTCTACGCGCAGATCATCTCCCCGTGCCGTTCACGCGTGCTCGCTGCCGCGTCTACGCTCGACAAGGAGCTGCGCGACAAGGTGAGCAACGGGGGTAACAAGGCCGCTGCGGCGCTCGTGGGTCGTGCCATCGCCGAGAAAGCCAAGGCGATCGGCATCGAGACGGTCGCGTTCGACCGCTCGGGATATCTCTATCATGGTCGCGTGCAAGCCTTGGCTGAGGCCGCGCGCGAAGCCGGGCTCAAATTCTGATACGGGAAAAGCGATGGCCAGGAATCAGCAAGACAAGCGCCGACCTGCGGAAGAGCGGCAGGACGAGCTCAATGAAAAGATGGTGTCGATCAACCGCGTCAGCAAGACCGTCAAGGGTGGGCGCATCCTGAGCTTTGCGGCGCTGACGGTCGTCGGCGACGGTGACGGTGGCATCGGCATGGGTAAGGGTAAGGCCCGTGAGGTACCGGTCGCGGTGCAAAAGGCCATGCAGTCGGCCCGTCGTGACATGGTCAAGGTGCCTTTGAAAAACGGCACCATCCAGCATACCGTGATCGCCAAGCACGGTGCTTCCACGGTGATGATGAAGTCGGCTCCTCCGGGTACCGGAATCATCGCCGGCGGTGCCATGCGCGCGGTGTTCGAGGTGATGGGCGTCAAGGACGTCATCTGCAAGATCATCGGCTCGACCAACCCGTACAACGTGGTGCGCGCCACGATCAAGGGATTGACGGCCACACGCCGTCCTTCCGAGCTTGCCGCCAAGCGCGGCAAGTCCATCGAAGAGATCACGGAGTGAGCCATGGCGAACGACAAAGTCAAGGTGACGCTGATCAAGTCTTTGATCGGCACGCGTAAGGATCATCGTGCCACCGTGCGCGGGCTCGGCTTGCGTCGGCTCAACCACACGGTCGAGCTCGCCGACACCCCTCAGGTGCGTGGCATGATCGCCAAGGTGTCTTATCTCCTGAAGGTCGAGGGCTGACAAATGCAACTCAACACCATCAAACCGGCCGATGGGGCCAAGAAAGCGAAGAAGCGGGTCGGCCGCGGCATCGGTTCCGGTCTGGGCAAGACCTGCGGCCGGGGGCACAAGGGCCAGAAATCTCGCTCCGGAGGTTTTCACAAAGTCGGTTTCGAAGGCGGTCAGATGCCGCTTCAACGCCGTCTGCCCAAGCGTGGATTCGTCTCGCCTACGGCCAATGACGTGGCCGAGGTGCGCCTCTCCGACCTGGAGCAGATCCCGGTCGAGGAGATCGATCTGCTCGTGCTCAAGCAAGCGGGGGTCGTTCCGCGAACCGCCAAAGCGGCAAAGGTCATCCTTGCGGGTACCCTTTCGCGCAAGCTCATCCTGCGGGGAATCGCGGCCACCAAGGGGGCCAAGAGCGCCATCGAGGCGGCCGGCGGCACCCTCGTCGAATCCTGAGTAGGGAAACGTCGTGGCCAAAGCGACCCAACACGCGACGGTAGGGAAATTTGCCGACCTGAAACGGCGTCTCTGGTTCTTGCTGGGGGCGCTCGTCGTTTATCGGATCGGGGCGCACATCCCTGTTCCGGGCATCGATCCGGCCAAACTTGCCCAGCTCTTCCAGACGCAAGGTGGCGGGATCCTGGGGGTGTTCAACCTCTTCTCCGGCGGGGCGTTGTCGCGCTTCACGATCTTCGCGCTCGGGATCATGCCGTACATCTCGGCATCGATCATCGTGCAGCTCATGTCCTACGCCTTCCCTGCGCTCGAGGCGCTGAAAAAAGAAGGCGAGGCGGGTCGGCGCAAGCTGACGCAGTACACGCGCTATGGTACCTTGGTGCTCGCGCTCGCGCAGGGCTTGGGAATCGCGGTCGCCCTCGAATCCCAACCCGGCTTGGTGCTCGAACCAGGATTGATGTTCCGCTTCGTCACCGTGGTGACGCTGGTGACCGGCACGATGTTCCTGATGTGGCTCGGTGAGCAGATCACCGAACGGGGTATTGGGAACGGCATTTCTCTCATCATCTTCGCCGGGATCGTCGCGGGGCTGCCCCAGGCGCTGGGCGGACTCTTCGAGCTCGTCTCGAGCGGGGCGATGCATCCTTTCTCCGCCCTCTTCGTCTGCATGCTGGTGTTGCTGGTGACGGCCTTCGTCGTCTTCGTCGAAAAAGGTCAGCGGAAAATCCTGGTCAATTACGCCAAGCGACAGGTGGGCAACAAGATCTATGGGGGTCAGAGTTCGCATCTGCCCTTGAAGCTCAACATGGCCGGTGTGATCCCGCCGATTTTCGCCTCGTCCATCATTCTTTTCCCCGCCACGCTGGCGCAGTGGTTCGGGTCGGGCGATCGCTTCATCTGGTTGAGAGACCTGGCTGGAGCGCTGTCGCCCGGGCAGCCGGTCTATATCCTGCTCTATGCCTTGGCGATCGTCTTTTTCTGTTTCTTCTACACCGCCCTCGTCTTCAATGCCAAGGAGACGGCGGAGAACCTGAAGAAGAGCGGTGCGTTCGTGCCGGGCATCCGGCCGGGCGAGCAGACGGCGAAGTATCTCGACCGCGTGTTGATGCGACTCACGCTCGCCGGGGCGATCTACATCACGCTCGTGTGCTTGATCCCCGAGTTTCTCATCCTCGAGTGGAACGTGCCCTTCTACTTCGGGGGGACGTCGCTCCTCATCATCGTGGTCGTGACGATGGATTTCATGACGCAACTGCAATCCTATGTGATGTCGCACCAATACGAGAGTTTGCTCAAGAAGGCGAATTTCACGTCTGGCGCGTTGCGGAGGAAGTAAGGAATGGCCAAGGAAGACGTCATCGAAATGCAGGGTGAGGTGATCGAGACGCTGCCCAACGCCACCTTCCGCGTGCGTCTGGAAAATGGTCACGTCATTCTCGGTTATATCTCGGGCAAGATGAGAATGCACTACATCCGCATCCTGCCCGGAGACAAGGTCACGGTGCAGCTCACTCCGTACGACCTGACGCGCGGGCGCATCGTATTCCGTTCCAAGTGAAGAATCCAGGGAGATCTCCATGAAAGTCCAAGCCTCAGTGAAGCGGATCTGCCGCAATTGCCGCATCGTGCGGCGCAAGGGCGTGGTGCGGGTCATTTGTAAAGAAGCGCGCCACAAGCAGCGTCAAGGTTGAACCTTGGGCGCGAATCTTTTATACTTGAGAATTTCGTTTTTGGGGTGATTGCAGATGGCCCGTATCGCAGGGGTGAATATCCCCAACCACAAACACACCGAGATCGCGCTCACGGCGATCTACGGCATCGGTCGTTCCCGTGCCCGCAAGATTTGCGAGGCCGCAGGCATCCAGCCATCGGCCAAGGTCAAAGATCTGACGGACGCCGAGCTCGAGCGCTTGCGCGAGGAAGTCGCCAAATACAAGGTCGAGGGCGACTTGCGGCGTGAGATCACCATGAACATCAAACGCTTGATGGACTTGGGTTGCTATCGCGGCATGCGCCATCGCCGGGGGTTGCCCGTGCGTGGACAGCGTACTCGCACGAACGCGCGTACCCGCAAGGGGCCGCCCAAGACCATCGCTGGCAAGAAGAAATGATGAGGTCACTCCATGGCTAAAACTACGACGAAGGCCCGACGTAAAGTCAAAAAGAATGTTGCGGAGGGCATCGCGCACATCCACGCGAGTTTCAACAACACGATCATCACGATCACCGATCGGCAAGGCAACGCGCTTTCCTGGGCCTCGTCCGGTTCGGCGGGTTTCAAGGGCTCGCGCAAGAGTACCCCGTTTGCCGCCCAGGTGGCGGCCGATGCGGCAGGCAAGGCAGCCCAGGAATGTGGCATCAAGAGCCTTGAAGTGCGTGTGCAAGGTCCTGGCCCAGGGCGTGAATCGTCGGTGCGGGCGCTTGCCGCGCTCGGCATCCGCATCGCCAGCATACAGGATGTAACGCCGATTCCGCACAACGGCTGCCGTCCGCCCAAGAAACGTCGGATCTAACAGGAGTCGAACGTGGCACGTAATCTCGATCCCAAGTGCCGGCAGTGCCGGCGGGAAGGCGAAAAGCTCTTCCTCAAAGGGGAAAAATGCTTCACGGACAAGTGCGCGATCGAGCGTCGCAGCTATGCACCCGGTCAGCACGGTCAAACCTCGGGGCAGCGCTTGTCCGAATACGGAAAACAGCTGCGTGAGAAGCAAAAGATCCGTCGGCTCTATGGCGTTTTGGAGATGCAGTTCCGTCGTGTCTACGCCGAAGCGGCTCGCCGTCGCGGCCAGACGGGTGAGAACCTTCTGCAACTCCTCGAAGGCAGGCTCGACAACGTCGCTTATCGCATGGGTTTCGGCGCCTCACGCGCCGAGGCGCGCCAAGTCGTGCGCCACAATGGCGTGATGGTCAACGGTCGCCGGGTCAACATTCCTTCTTACCTCGTTCGTCCGGGCGACGTGGTCGAGCTCACCGAAAAGGCCCGCGCCCAGCTCCGCGTGAAGGCTGCGTTGGAAGCGGCGGCGCAACGTGGTTTCCCCGAGTGGATCGAAGTCGACGTGCAGGCGGGCAAGGGGGTGTTCAAGGCCTATCCGCAGCGCGCCGAGCTTTCGCCCACGCTCAACGAAAACCTCGTGGTCGAACTCTACTCGCGATAAGCCCCTCGCAGCGGCGAGAAACAGAGGATAGCATCGATGTCTTTGGAAAGCCTGCTGAAACCGCGCAGCATCGACGTGGAAAATCTGTCGCCGGTGTTGGCGCGCGTCACGATGGAACCGTTCGAGCGCGGCTTCGGCCATACGTTGGGCAACGCGCTGCGGCGCGTGCTCCTGGCTGCGCTTCCCGGTAGCGCTCCTACCGAGGTGCGGATCACTGGCCTGTTGCACGAGTATTCGACGATCGAAGGGGTGCGCGAAGACGCCGTCGATTTGCTGCTCAATCTGAAAGGCGTCGTGTTTCGACTGCACGAACGTGAAGATGCGACCGTGCGCCTCGAAGCCGTGGGGCCGAAAGTGGTTCGCGCGGCCGACATCCAGTTGGGCCATGGCGTCGAAGTCATCAACGGGGATCACGTCATCGCCCACGTCGAAGAAGGCGGGCGCCTCGAGATGGAAATCCGTGTCCAACGAGGCCGAGGTTACGTTCCGGCCTCCGCGCGCAAAACCGAGGGCGATCGTGCGATCGGTCATATCCTGATGGACGCCTCCTTCAGCCCGGTGCGTCGGGTCGCCTATACCGTCGAGAGCGCCCGGGTCGAGCAGCGTACCGACCTCGATCGTCTGGTCCTCGAACTCGAGACGAACGGCTCGATCGATCCCGAAGAGGCGATTCGCTATGCCGCACGCGTGCTGGTGGACCAACTCGCCGTCTTTGCCGATCTCGAAGGACGCCAGCCCAGTGCACGCTCCGAGAGCGGCGCAGCGATCGATCCGCTGCTGTTGCGCCCCGTCGACGATCTCGAACTCACGGTCCGCTCGGCCAATTGCCTCAAGGCCGAGAACATCTACTACATCGGTGATCTGATCCAGCGCACCGAACAGGAACTCCTGAAAACCCCCAACCTCGGTCGCAAGTCGCTCAACGAGATCAAGGAAGTGCTCGCAGCGCACGGGCTGACGCTGGGGATGAAACTGGAAAACTGGCCTCCGCCCGGTTTGGAAAAACTCGGCTGACGGATAACGCACGAGGAAAGAAAAATGCGTCACGGAAACGGATATCGCAAGCTCAACCGCACGACGAGCCATCGTCAGGCGCTGATGCGCAATCTCGCCAACGCCCTGCTGCGCGAGGAAGTCATCAAGACGACTCTGCCCAAAGCCAAGGAACTGCGCCGCTTCGTCGAGCCGCTCATCACGCTGGCGAAGAAACCGACGCTGGCCAATCACCGGCTCGCCTTCGCTCGCCTGCGCGATCGTGAGATCGTGCTCAAACTCTTCAACGAGATCGGCCCGCGCGTGCAAAATCGTCCAGGTGGGTACACCCGCGTGCTGAAGTTCGGCTACCGCGATGGTGACAACGCGCCGATGGCGATCATCGAGCTCGTCGATCGGGCGGGTAGCGAAACGCAAGCCGCACCGCAAAACGCAGGCTGATCGCCCTTTCCTTTCAGGGAAGAACGATGGACGCCGCATCCATTCGAGGGTGCGGCGTCCGTTTTTATCCCGCCGAGCCGATCCGCTCGGCGAGGTAGCGTCCGGTCACGGAATCGGGATGGGCGGCGATCGCCGCGGGGGTGCCGCAAGCGACGATTCGGCCGCCTGCTTCGCCCGCTCCTGGTCCCAGGTCGATCACCCAGTCGGCATGGGCGATTACGTCGAGGTGATGTTCAATCACCACCAGGGTGTTTCCGCGATCGCGCAGCGCGAACAGCGCGGTGAGGAGCTGTTCGACGTCGACCCAGTGCAGCCCCGTGGTTGGCTCGTCGAGCACGTACAGCGTTCGTCCCGTGTCGCGGCGCATCAACTCCGCAGCCAATTTCAAGCGCTGCGCTTCTCCCCCCGAAAGCGTCGTGGCCGGTTGGTTCAAGGGTAAGTAGCCCAGCCCCAGCGACTGCAGAATCTCGAGCTTGCGCCGCAGCGTGGGGTGCGAGCCGAAGGGATGTAGCGCTTCCTCCACGGTAAGGGAGAGGGATTCGTGGATGTTCAGCCCGCGGTAGCGGATCTCCAGCGTCTCACGGTTGTACCGCTTTCCGCTGCAGGCTTCGCAGGGTAGATAGACGTCGGGCAGAAACTGCAAGTCGATGCGCCGATATCCTTCACCTTCGCATACCTCGCAGCGCCCCCCTCTCAGGTTGAAGGAAAAGCGGGCGGCGCGGTAGCCGCGCATGCGTGCTTCGGGTGTGGCGGCAAAGAGTTCGCGCAACCCATCCATGATGCCAGTATAGGTTGCCGGGTTCGAGCGCGGCGTACGGCCGATCGGCGATTGATCGACGACGATCAGCTTGTCGATCGCCTCTAGACCCGAGGCTCCCGTACACGGGGCGCGGCAGGGGCGCCCCGAGAGGTGATCGCGCAGGATGGGAACCAGCGTGTCCTCTACGAGCGAGGATTTTCCCGAACCGGAGACCCCGGTGACGACCACGAGGCATCCCAGGGGGATCTCGACGTCGATTCCCTGCAGATTGTGGGCGTGGCAGCCTTGCAGCCGTAGCGTGGGCCTGTCTTCTTCGCAAGGGAGAGAACGATGCGGCACGTGCAAGGGGCGTTGCAGATAAGGGGCGGTTCGCGAGCGCGGCGAAGCGAGCAGCGCTGACAGCGACCCGGAGACGAGAATCTCACCTCCCTCACGTCCAGCACCCGGGCCGACTTCCACTACGTGATCGGCACGGCGAATCGTCGCTTCGTCGTGTTCGACCACGACGACGGTGTTGCCCAGATCGCGCATCTCTTCGAGCGTACGCAGCAAATCGTCCTGATTGCGCGGATGTAGCCCGATGGAAGGTTCGTCGAGTACGTAGAGCACGCCGGTGAGTCCCGAGCCAACCTGACTGGCGAGCCGGATGCGCTGCGCCTCTCCGCCGGAGAGCGTGTGCGATGCGCGATCGAGACTCAGGTAGGAGAGCCCGACTTGCAGCAGGAAGCGGAGACGCGAGCGGATCGCCCCGATCGTCATCTCGGCCACGGGATGCGTTCCGCACACGGTGGCGATGCGTTCGATCGCACTCGCACAGTCCGACAAGGGAAGTGCCGTGAGCTCCGGCAGACTCATGCCCGCCACGCGTACCGCCCGGGCAAAAGGTTGCAAGCGGCTACCACCACAGGTGGGGCAGGGGCGTTCCTGCCAAGGGAGATCCAGAGCCTTCTCTCTGCGTCCCCTTTCCTCTTCGGGGTGGTGGCGCCGTTGCAGGTAGGAGACCCAGCCTTCGAAAGGATGAGACTTGAGCACCATGCGGCTGCGATCGAGCGGGTAGCGGAAAGGGATGGGTTCCTCGCCCGAACCGAAGAGTAAAACCCGTCGCACCGGTTCCGGCAGCCCGGACCACGGGGTGTCGAGGGAGAAACCATAATATGCCGCCAAATCCTCCAGAAGCCGGGCCGAGAAGGCGTTGCCGAGGTCGAGACCGGGCAATGCACCCTCGCGCAGGCTGCGCTCGGATGCTGGTAAGCGCTCCGCGTCCAGCTCCCATCGCCGCCCCGTCCCCTCGCACGTGGGGCAGGCGCCTGCCGGATGGTTGAAAGAGAAGAGCTGCGGCTCGAGCGCCGGGGCCGTGAAACCGCAGCGGGGGCACGAAGGGGTGACGACGAAAGTCAGTTCTTCCCCTTCGTCGAGATCGCGCACGAAGCAGCGTCCATGCCCCATCTTGAGCGCCAGTTCGAGCGAATCGGCGAGCCGCGCCCGCGCCTCTTCCCGTACCCTCAAGCGGTCGATCACCAGTCGAGGCGCGTCGGAGGGGGCATCTTGCAAACCATCGAGCTCGACGAATTCGCCACCGGTTTCGATGCGGGTGAACCCTTGTGCCTTCAGGGAGGCGAGCGCGGCCCGCGGTTCGGTATCGAGCACGAGGGGCGAGAGGAGGGCGATGCGTCGCTGCGGCAGAGTGTGCAATAAAGACTCGATGAAATCGCTCATCGAGCGGTGCGTCAGAGCCTCCTCGGGATGTTCGGGGCAATACGGCGTGCCCAGCCGAGCGAAGAGTACGCGCAGATAGTCGTGGATTTCGGTGAGCGTGCCCACCGTCGATCGTGGGCTGGGCGAAAGCGTCTTCTGCTCGATGGCGATCGCCGGCGAAAGCCCTTCGATCGCGTCGACTTCGGGCCTCGGCAGCTGATCGAGAAACTTGCGCGCCTGGGCGGAGAGCGATTCGACGTAGCGCCTTTGGCCTTCGGCGTAGAGCGTGTCGAAGGCGAGCGAAGATTTACCGGAGCCCGATACGCCCGTGATGACGATCAGTTTTCCTCGAGGCAGGTCGAGATCGACGTTTTTGAGGTTGTGGGTGCGCGCACCGCGAATGCGGATCAAAGCCATGGGTCGACGGCTGCGATGCGATGAAAGTGCGCACGGGAATCGCGCGTTGGAGATGGGTCGTGCAGGATTCGAACCTGCGACCAACGGATTAAAAGTCCGCTGCTCTACCGGCTGAGCTAACGACCCGTCGAAGAAGTAGCAATTATAGAAAATCTATGGGGCGGCTGTCAAGTTTTCCTCGTCACGTTCCTCTGAAGACGCAGATCGCCGTCCCTTTCGGGGAAATCGCGCTTGCCCTATACCGGGATGGCTCGAATAACCTACTGCGCGGTTGCATGGCGGTGTTGCGGTAGGGGTAGAGCCGAAAGGATCGCCTAGCTGAGCGGCTGCGGGGCCGTGGTGGCGAAGGCGTGCGCCAGGATGCGGTAGAGGTCGGGGTCGAACCGGCGGGGGCGTTCGAGCGCGGCGGTGAGTTCTTCGGGCGTGGGGTCATGGTCGAAGCGCGCGAGCAGGCACCAGCGGTCGGCGATGAGGGTCATGCGGCGCTCGCGCTCGGGGTCGTGTTCGGTGAGCCGTACCGGGCCGGCATAGGGCCAGGGGGCCGGCGGGAGGGGGGCGAGCGCGGCGCGCAGGCGCGCGTCGTGCACTTCGGGGGATTCCTTGCCGGCGCAGGCGCCGAGGCATTGCTTCATTTGGTGGGCGAGGCAGGGGCCACGGCGCAGGGGTTCCAGCCCCAGGCGCTGGGGGCAGAGGGCGTGGGCGCGGGCGATCTGGCGCAGGGCTTTTTCGGCCTGCTTGCGCTCGGGAAAAAGGCCGTGGGTATGGCCGAGCCAGTCGGCCGGATCGGTGCCAGCCAGGCTGCGATAGCCGACCACGGGGCCGCGCGGCTTGGGTTCGGGGAGCGGCTCGATCGCCCAGGCGCCGCGTTCGCGCAGTTGCCGGTTGTAGAGGGGTTTCAGCCGTTTGATGAGCTCGGCTTCGAGGAGTAGCGCTTCGAGCTCGCCGGCGGTCTCGAGCCAGTCGAGACGGCGGATCTGGCGGGCGATCTCGGCTTCCGTGCCGTGATGTTGCGCTTGGGAGAAGTGGTCGAGCACGCGGCTGCGCAGGCGTTTGCTCTTGCCGAGGTAGAGCGGCAGGTCGTTTTCCCCGTACATGAGGTAGACGCCGGGCACGTCCGGCAGGGATTCGAGCACGCCATCGGCGAGCCCCGGCGGGCGGCTGGGCCATTGCATGGCCTTGCGTTTGGCAAGCAGCAGGGTTTCCGGAGGAAACTCGCGCTGCACGAGGTCGAGGAATTGGGCGAGCACTTCGGCGTCGCCCATGGCGCGGTGGCGGGCGCTGCAGCTGAGGCCGTGGCGCTCGATCAGGCTGTCGAGACCGTGTTTGTGGTATTGGGGGTAGAGGGCGCGCGAGAGCTTGACGGTGCACAGCACCGGGGATTCGAAGGCGAACCCACAACGGCGGAAGGCTTGGCGCAGGAAGCCATAGTCGAAGCGGGCGTTGTGGGCGACGAGCACGGCGTCCGCGAGCCGCTGCAGGAGTTCGGGGGCGAGCGCCTCGAAGGGGGGGGCGTCGGCGACCATGGCGTTGGTGATGCCGACGAGCCGCTCGATGAGCGGGGGGATGGGGACGTCGGGGCGCACGAGGCTTTGCCAGCGCTCGACGAGGTGGCCGCCCTCGAAGCGCAGCAGCGCGATCTCGGTGATGCGGTCGCGCTCGGGGTGCGCGCCGGTGGTTTCCAGGTCGAGGAGGACGTAGCGCTCGGCAAGCGGGGCGGCGGTCGCGACGTCTTCGGGCATGAGTTCAGGCGTGATGGGCGGAGTCGGCGTCGTAGTAGTACGGGTACGTTGGAACCTCGGCGCGGCGGAATTGTTCCGTGAGCTCGGGATCCTGCGGTTTGTCCCACCACAGTGCCCGGCCTTTGCGGCGCTCTTCGATCTGTTCGGGGTGCTTGGCGAGCCAGTCGCGGATGAACTTGGTGTGTTCGGATTCGTACATGGGGGTGCTCCTCGTAGGGCGCTCTGTCTGTCTATGAAAGCGCACGGCGCCAGGTGGTGCCGCTCGCGGTGTCTTCGATCTGGATGCCGGCTCGCTTGAGCTCGTCGCGGATGGCGTCGGCCCGGGCGAAATCGCGGGCGCGGCGGGCGGCGGCGCGCTCGGCGATCAGCGCTTCGATGCGTTCTTCGCTGAGGGTTTCTTCCCCTTGGGCGGGCAGGCGCCGACGCCAGGATTGCGGCGTATCGGTGAGCAGCCCCAGGAGCTCGGCGGCGGCGAGGAATTCCCGCTTGCGCTCGGGGGTCGGGTCTTTGCGCAGCAGCGCGGCGGTTTCGTGCAGGAGCGCCAGCGCCTGGGGGGTGTTGAGGTCGTCGGCGAGGGCGGCGACGAACTCGGGCGCGGCGCCGAGCCCGTGCGGCAGCGCATCAGCAGTGAGCGCGGCACGTCGCTCGGGGGAGAGCTCCAGGCGTTCGGCCGCGGCCTGGGGGTCGAGCGGGGCGGCGGGAACGGATTCGGTGAGCGCGAGGGTGGTGTAGAGCCGGTCGAGCGCGTGCAGCGATTGTTCCAGTAGCTCGGGGGTGAAGTCGAGCGGTTTGCGGTAGTGGCCGGAGAGGAGCGCATAGCGCAAGACTTCGCCGGGGGTGTGTGCGAGGAGCTCGCGCACGGTGCGGAAGTTGCCCAGGGATTTGGACATCTTTTCGCCGTGAATGGTGAGGTAGCCGTTGTGCACCCAGTAGCGGGCGTAGATGTGCCCGCCGTGGGCGCAGGTGCCTTGGGCGATCTCGTTTTCGTGGTGGGGGAAGATGAGGTCCTGCCCACCGCCGTGGATGTCGATGGTCTCGCCCAGGTGGGTCTCGATCATGGCGGTGCATTCGATGTGCCAGCCGGGGCGGCCGCGCCCCCAGGGGCTGTCCCAGCCGGGAAGTTCGGGCGGGGAGGGTTTCCACAGCACGAAGTCGGCCGGGTCGCGTTTGTAGGGGGCGGGTTCGATGCGCGCGCCAGCGATGAGTTCCTCGCGCTTGCGTTTGGAGAGGATGCCGTAGTGGGGGTCGGACGGGACGTGGAAGAGCACGTGCCCTTCGGCGACGTAGGCGTGGCCCCGCGCGATGAGCCGCTCGATGAGGGCGATGATCTGGGGGATGTGGTCGGTGGCGTAGGGCTCGACCGTGGGCGGCAGCGCATTGAGCCGGGCGACGTCTTCGTGGAAGGCGCGCGCGTAGCGCTCGGCCAGTTCCCGGATGGGCACGCCTTCGGCTTGGGCCGCGGCGTTGATCTTGTCGTCGATGTCGGTGATGTTGCGGGCGTAGACGACGTTGGGGTAGAAGAGCCGCAGCAGGCGGAAGAGGGTGTCGAAGACGACCACCGGCCGGGCGTTGCCGATGTGGATGTAGTTATAGACCGTGGGGCCGCAGACGTACATCGTCACCCGAGCGGGGTCGAGCGGCTCGAAGCGGCGTTTGTCTTGCGTGAGCGTGTCGTGCAGGAATAGCGCCAACGGTCTCTCCGGCGGGGGTCGGGAACGAAAGGAGGCGGTGGCTCAGCCGCCTTGCAATTTTTCCATGCGCTCGTGCCGTTCCTGCGCTTCGAGGCAGAGGGTGGCGGTGGGGCGGGCGAGCAGTCGCCGAAGGCCGATCGGCTCGCCGGTTTCTTCGCACCAGCCGTAGGTGCCTTTCTCGATGCGCTCGAGCGCCTCGTCGATCTTCTTCATGAGCTTGCGTTCGCGGTCGCGCACGCGCAGCTCCAGCGCCTGTTCTTCCTCGATGGTGGCGCGGTCGGTCCAGTCGGGCGTGACTTCGTTCTCCTGCTGGAGCGCTTGCGTGGTTTCGGCGGCTTTTTCCAGCAGCTTGCGCTTTTCTTCGAGCAGGAGATGCTTGAAGAATTTGAGCTGGCGCGGCGACATGTATTCCTCTTCGGGCATGGCCAGCAGCTCCTCCACCGTGGGGATGTCGTCGTCTTCGAGGGTTTCTTGCGTCATGCTGGTCGTATTCATCGTTCCTCTCCGGTGTGCCTCGGGTGGTGTCGGGCGTGGGGATTGTAATGGGCTTGGCGCGGCTTGGGAAGAGTGGAGGGGCGTAAGCGTGATCGCTCGGCTTGGGTTCAGGTGCGCTGGAGTCCTTTCTGGGCGTCGAGGTCGCGCTGTAGGCGCACGACTTCGGGCACGCGGCGGATCGCGCGCATGATGCGGGCGAGGTGGATGCGGTCGGCGACTTGGAGGGTGAAGGAGATGGCGAGATATAGTCCCTGATGGGCTTCCATCTGTACGGCGAGGATGTGCCCGTGCTCGGCGGCGATTCCCGCGGTGATGCGCGCGAGCATGCCGACGGCGTCGCGGGCGAGCACGCGCAGGCCCACTTCGAAGCGGGTGGTTTCGGGGCGGTTGGGGTCCCAGTCGACGTCGATCCAGCGCCGCTCGCCACCCTGGCGGCGCAGGCGGGGGCAGTCGTGGCGATGGATCTCCAGCCCTTGCCCTTTGCTGAGGAGGCCGACGATGGGGTCGCCGGGCAGGGGATGGCAGCAGCGGGCGAAAACGACGGCTTGGCCCTCGTCGCCGCGGATGAGCACGGGGCCGGAGGCACGGGGTTTGAGGACGCCGGGACGGCCGGATTCGAGGTCTTGCGCGTGGGTGAGCTCTTCGGCGATCTGCGCCGGGTTGAGGTGCCCCAGGCCGATGTCTTCGAGGAGTTGTTTCTTGCTGCGGCCGGTGTGCTGGCGCAGGAGGCGGTCCCAGGCGAAGACGCTGATCTGCCCCAGCGTGAGGCCGCGCGGGCGCAGCGCCTGGTCGAGCAGGCGCTCGCCGAGCGAGACGGCCTGCTCGTTTTTCTGGTGGCGCAGGAAGTGGCGGATCTCGGCGCGGGCCTTGGCGGTGCGCACGTAGTTGAGCCAGGCGGGGTTGGGGCTGGGGTAGGAGGAGGTGATGATCTCGACTCGGTCGCCGTTGGCGAGCTCGGTGCGCAGCGGCATGAGTTCGCCGTTGATGCGGCAGGCGATGCAGCGGTGGCCGACGTCGGTGTGGATGGCGTAGGCGAAGTCGACGGGGGTGGCGCCGCGCGGCAGGGCGAAGATCTCGCCGCGGGGGGAGAAGACGAAGACTTCGTCCGGGTAGAGGTCGATCTTGAAGCTTTCCAGAAAGTCGCGCGCTTCGGGGTCGTTCGATTGCAGCTGTACGAGCGATTGCAGCCAGGCGTGGGTCTGGCGCTCGAAGGCGTCGACGCGCTCGCCGGCGTCTTTGTAGATCCAGTGGGCGGCCACGCCGTCTTCGGCGAGCCGGTGCTGGGTTTGGGTGCGTACCTGGATTTCGACGGGAATGCCCTGCGGGCCGATGACGGTGGTGTGCAGCGACTGGTAGCCGTTGGGCTTGGGCAGCGCGAGGTAGTCCTTGAACTTGCCGGGCACCGGCTTGAAGGCGGCGTGCAGCGCGCCGATGGCGAGGTAGCAGCTCTTTTCGTCGGGCACGACGACGCGAAAGCCGAAGAGGTCGAGAATCTGCTCGAAGCGCAGATGCTTGCTGCGCATTTTCTGATAGATGGAATAGAGGTGCTTGCGCCGGCTGCTGATCTGGGCTTCTACCCCCCAGACGACGAGCTGGCGTTCGATGAGCGCGCGGCTCTTGTCGAGGAGTTCGTCGCGCGTTCCGAGCGCGGCTTCGACGGAGTGGGCGAGCACGGCGTATCGCCAGGGATGGCGGTGCTGGAAGGCGAGATCTTGCAGTTCGCGATAGAGGGTGTTGAGCCCGAGCCGGTTGGCGATGGGGGCGTAGATCTCGAGCGTTTCCTGGGCGATGCGGCGGCGCTTGGCCGGGGCGACGGCGCCCAGCGTGCGCATGTTGTGGGTGCGGTCGGCCAGCTTGATGAGGATGACGCGCAGGTCGCGCGCCATGGCGAGCAGCATCTTGCGGAAGTTTTCCGCCTGGTTGTCCTCGAGGCTCTGGCTTTCGAGCCGCTCGATCTTGGTGAGGCCGTCGACGAGCTCGGCGGTGACCGGGCCGAAGCGGTGGGCAAGCTCGCTCTTGCGGATGTGCGCGTCTTCCATCACGTCGTGCAAGAGCGCGGCGGCAATGGCGGAAGCATCGAGCTTCCAGTCGGCCACCAGGGAGGCGACGGCGATGGGATGCGTGACGTAGGGTTCGCCGCTCGCACGCTTCTGGCCTTGGTGCGACCAGGCGGCGAAGCGGGCGGCGTCGTCGATGCGTTCGACTTCGGCGGAGGGGAGATAGCCGAGGAGCTTCTCGCGCAGGGCGCCGTAGGACGGCGGCAGCTCCACGGAAACGAAGGGTTCGCGCGCCGCGGAGCTCTCGTCGGGGGGGGAGAGGATCTCGGCGGCGGGCATGGCGGTCTCAGCTCTGGGCGCGGTCGAGGATGTCGCGGCCGACTCTGCCGGCGGCGATTTCGCGCAGCGCAATGACGGTGGGTTTGTCGCGTTCGCGCCCGCGATCGAGCGGCACGAGCGGTTCGGCGCCGATGGAGAGCTGGCGCGCGCGGGTGGCGGCGGCGAGCGTCATCTCGAAGCGGTTGGGGATGTGCTTGAGGCAGTCTTCGACGGTGATGCGGGCCATGGGGTCATTCCTGTAGGAGTTGGGCGAAGTAGGCGGCGTGGCGGCGCTTTTGCACCGGCAGCCGCAGGCGCGCGGCGCGCACGACGGCGGTGAGCTCGTCGATGGCGCGCTCGAGCCGGTCGTTGATTATAACGTAGTCGAATTCTTCCACGTGGCGCATCTCCTCGCGGGCGGCGGCCAGGCGCCGGGCGATGGTGGCTTCGCTGTCGGTGCCGCGATGGCGCAGCCGGGCTTCCAGCGTTGCGATCGAGGGCGGCAGGATGAATACGCTCACGGCTTGAGGGAATATCCGCCGCACCTGGCGTGCTCCCTGCCAGTCGATTTCCAGCAGAACGTCGCGGTCTTGCTGCAATTGGTCTTCGATCCAGGTACGGGAGGTGCCGTAGTAGTTTCCGTGGACTTCGGCCCATTCGAGAAGTTCGCCGCGATCGCGCAGGCGCAGGAATTCTTCTTTGCCGACGAAACGGTAGTCGCGCCCGTCGATTTCGCCCGGGCGGGGCGGTCGGGTGGTGTAGGAAATGGAGAGGGCGAGACCCGGTTCGCGCTCGAGCACGGCGTGTACGAGGGTGGTCTTGCCGGCGCCCGAGGGGGCGGTGACGATGTAGAGGGTGCCAAGCGGCTGCTCGTTCATTCGAGGTTCTGCACTTGTTCGCGGATCTGTTCGATGAGCACTTTCATCTCGAGTGCGAGGCGCGACAGCGCCAGGCTGCCGGCTTTGGCGGCGAGCGTGTTGGCTTCGCGGTTGAATTCCTGCAGCAGGAAGTCGAGCCGTTTGCCGACGGGGCCGCCGCGCGTGAGCGTGCGTTCGAGCTCTTGGAGGTGCGAGGCGAGGCGGTCGAGTTCTTCCATCACGTCGAGGCGCTGGGCGACGAGGGCGACTTCCTGTTCCACGCGCTGGGGATCGGGGGTCTGGCCCAGGGCGGCGAGGGCATCGAGGAGCTTTTGCCGCTGCGCTTCGACGGCTTCGGGTGCGAGCGCGCGGGCGCGTTCGACGAGTGAGGCGATGGCCGTGGCACGTTCGCGGATGGCGCTGGCGAGTGCCTCGCCCTCGCGGGCACGGTGCGCGAGGAGATCGGCGAGCGCCGCTTCGAGCAGCTCGAGCAGGCGCCGCTGCGTTTCCTCGGGATCGAGCTCGGGTTCGCGCACCACACCGGGCCAGCGCAGGATCTCGCCCACCGTGAGGGAGGCCGCTTCGGGGAGGAGGCGATGGATCTCGCTCTGGGTGAGGGCGAGCGCCTGGAGGGCGGTGGAGTCGAGCGTGAGCGCTGCTTGCACCGGGGCGCTTTGTACGTCGAGCCGGCATTCGACCTTGCCGCGACCGAGCGCCTTTTGCAGGCGTTCGCGCAGCAGCGGCTCGAAGGCGCGCCAGTCCTCGGGCAGGCGGAAATGGAGATCGAGAAATCGGCCGTTGACGCTGCGCAGTTCGAGGCGCAGGAGCCGAGAGCCGATTTGGGCTTGCGCGCTGGCAAACCCTGTCATACTGTGTATCATTGAGTCATTCCACGCTTCGTCCGAGGCGGTTTATCATACCCGGTCAGACCATGTCGACACAAGAAAACGCTCCGTTGCCCGTTGGGTGGCTCGTGGAGGGCTACCGCATCGTCGATCTGCTCGCCAAGGGGGGATTTTCCTTCGTCTATCGCGCTCGCGATCGCGAGGGGAAGACGGTGGCGATCAAAGAGTATTTGCCGCATACCTTGGCGCGGCGGGAAGAGGGTGAGATCGAGCCGGAGATCCTGCCCGATTGTGAGCGGGCTTTTCTCTTCGGGTTGAAGTGTTTCTTCGAGGAGGGGCGGTCGCTCGCGCGCATCAACCACCCCAACGTGATCCGGGTGCTCAACTTCTTTCGGGCAAACCAGACCGTCTACATGGTGATGCAGTACGAGGAGGGGCGCACCCTCTTGCAGTACGTCCGGCAGAAAAAAGGGGGGCTGCGCGAGAGCTTCATTCGGGCGATGGGTTTGCGGGTGCTCTCGGGGCTGCGCGAGGTGCATACGCACAAGCTGTTGCACCTCGACCTGAAGCCGGCCAACATCTATCTGCGCCGCAATGGCGACCCGGTATTGATCGACTTCGGTTCGGCGCGTCAGAGCTTGTCGTCCGACCAGGCATGGGTGCGCACGATGTTTACGCCCGGCTACGCGCCGCCCGAGCAGCTCAGCGGCAAGCGTGAGCTCATCGGACCATGGACCGATCTCTACAGTTTCGGCGCCACGCTCTATACCTGCGTCACCGGGCAGGCGCCGCCGCGCGCAGAGGCGCGGCAAGAGAAGGACGATTTGCCGCAGCGGCTCGCCCCGTACCGTGAGCGCTATACGCCGGAGTTGATCGATCTCATCGTCGACTTGATGCAGCTCGAGCCCGAGCAGCGGCCGCAGAGCGCTTATGCGGTGCAGAAGGTGCTCTCGGCTTACGTGCCCTTCCTCGTGGCCGCCACCGAGTATCGGTCGATGATGCCCTCGCTGCACGAAGGAGCCTAATGATGAAATTCTCCATCCATCAGGCCACGAGCGTGGGTGGAAGGCCGGTGAACGAGGACCGGGTGGGCTACGCCTATTCGCGCGAGGCGCTCATCATGGTGCTCTCCGACGGGATGGGAGGGCACGCGGCCGGCGAAGTGGCGGCCCAGATCGCGCTGCAGAGCCTCATCCAGGCGTTTCGGCTCCACGCCAAGCCCCGAATCGACGATCCTCTGAGCTTTTTGTCGCAGGCGATCATCAATGCGCACTATGCGATCCTGGAATATGCCCGGGTGAATCACATCGCCGGCAATCCTCGGGCCACGGTCGTCACCTGCCTCGTGCAGGAAGGGGGGTATGCCTGGTGGGCGCACGTGGGCGACTCGCGGCTCTATCACGTTCGCCGAGGTAAGGTGCTCGCCCGCACGATCGACCATTCGCACGCCCAACTTCTGATCGATCAGGGGGTGCTGAGCGAAGCCCAGTTGCGCACGCACGACAGCCGCAACCGCCTCTATTGTTCGCTCGGCGGGGAGACTTTGCCGCACATCGACTTCGGCCGGCGGACGGTGTTGCAGCCAGGGGACGTGATCGCGCTGTGTTCCGACGGCCTGTGGGGCGTGCTCGACGACGAGGAGATCGCCGAGCGTCTCACACGCGCTCCGCTCGTACGGGTGGTGCCCGAACTGGTGGAGCAGGCGGAGATGGAGGCGGGGCCCAACTCGGACAACGTTTCGCTCATTGCCATGCGTTGGGAGGAAGGCGTGCCTGCCGATCCGGGAGAGGATACGGTCTCGACCGAGACCCTGGCCCTCGATCAGGTAACCACGGCTTTCTCCGTGCCCCATCAGCCGACTTTTTCGGCCGAACCCATGGACGCCGAAGAGATCGAACGGGCGATCCGCGAGATCAACGAGACGATCCAGAAATTCAAGGGATGATGCATGAGGCATGATGGTAGGCGCGCCGACGAACTGCGTCCGGTGCGCATCGAACGGGGGTTTACGGAATATGCCGAAGGCTCGGTGCTGGTATCTTTCGGGCGCACGCGGGTGCTATGCACCGCGAGCGTGGAAGAATCCGTGCCGCCTTTCCTCAAGGGGACGGGGCAGGGCTGGGTGACGGCTGAATACGGCATGCTGCCGCGCGCTACGCACACGCGCACGCCGCGCGAGGCGGCCAAAGGGAAACAGGGCGGGCGCACGCTGGAGATCCAGCGCCTGATCGGGCGCTCGCTGCGCGCGGTGGTGGATCTGGCGGCGCTGGGGGAGCGGCAGGTCGTGCTCGATTGCGACGTGCTGCAGGCCGACGGCGGCACGCGCACGGCGGCGATCACGGGGGCCTGGGTGGCGCTCGCCGATGCGTGCGATGCGCTGGTGGCGCGTGGGGTGCTCGAGGCTTCGCCCGTGCGCGACCAGGTGGCGGCGGTGTCGGTGGGGCTCGTGGGGGGCGAGGTGTTGCTCGACCTCGATTACGCCGAGGATTCCACCTGCGACACCGACATGAACGTGGTGATGACCGGCGCGGGCGGTTTCGTCGAATTGCAGGGCACGGCCGAGCATGGGGCATTCGGTCGGGGTGCGCTCGAGGCGATGCTCGCGCTCGCCGAGAAAGGCATCGGCGAGCTGCTCGCCGCCCAGCGGGAGAGCCGGGCGTGAGTTCGGGCAAGCGGCGGGTGGTGCTCGCGAGCAACAACGCGAAGAAGGCGGCCGAGCTCGAGGCGCTGCTCGCGCCGCTCGGCTGGGAGGTGTTGGTGCAAGGGGCGCTGGGCATTACGGAGGCCGAGGAGCCGCATCCGACGTTCCTGGAAAATGCGCTCGCCAAGGCGCGACACGCGGCGGCCGCTGCGGGCCTGCCGGCGATCGCCGACGATTCGGGCCTGGCGGTGCCGGCGCTCGGCGGGGCGCCCGGGGTGCACTCGGCGCGCTTCGCGGGAGAGCCCCGGTCGGATGCGCGCAACAACGCGGCGCTGCTCGCGGCGATGCAGGACCTGGAAGGCGCGGCGCGGCGGGCGTTTTTCTATAGCTGCGTGGTCTTTCTGCGCACGGCGGACGATCCCCTGCCGCTCGTGGCCGAGGGACGTTGGTGGGGAGAGATCCTCACGGCGCCGCGCGGGGAGGGCGGATTCGGCTACGATCCGCTCTTCTATCTGCCCGAATGGGGCAAGACCGCGGCCGAGCTCGCCCCCGAGGAGAAGAATCGCCTGAGCCACCGCGGCCGGGCCTTGCGCCGGCTGCGGGCGCGGCTCGCGCGGGAGGGCGCTTGAGCGCGCTCGATCCGGCGCGGGTGCCGCTGTCGCTCTACGTGCACGTGCCCTGGTGCGTGCGCAAGTGCCCTTACTGCGACTTCAATTCGCATCCGCTCGCAGGCGAGGTGCCCGAGGCGGAATTCCTCGCGGCGCTGGAAGCCGACCTCGAGGCCGAGGCCGAGCGCGCCGGCGGGCGGCCGATCGACACGATCTTCTTTGGCGGCGGCACGCCGAGCCTGCTCTCGGGCGAGGCGCTCGCGCGGCTCATGGCGGCGATTCGACGGCGCTTGCCGCTCGCGCCAAACGCCGAGGTCACGCTGGAGGCGAATCCCGGCACCTTCGAAGCGGCGCGCTTCGCGGCCTACGCGCAGGCCGGGGTGAACCGGCTCTCGCTGGGGGTGCAGAGTTTCGACGATGCCGCCTTGCGCCGGTTGGGACGCATCCACGACGGCGCCCAGGCGCGCGCCGCGCTCGCGGCGGCGGTGCGTACCTTCGCGCGCGTCAACGTCGATCTGATGATCGACCTGCCCGGCCAGAGCCCGGCGGCGGCGCTCGCGGACGTGGAGACGGCGCTCGCCGGCGGGGCGACGCATCTTTCCTGCTATCAGCTCACGATCGAGCCGAACACGCCTTTTGCCGCATCGCCCCCGCCGCTTCCTGCCGACGAGGAGATGGCGGCGATCGAGGAGGCAGTGGAAAATCGCCTTACGCGTGCCGGCTTCGTCCATTACGAGGTCTCGGCCTGGGCCCTACCAGGCGAAGCCTGCCGGCACAACCTCAACTACTGGCGTTTCGGCGATTACTTGGGCGTGGGGCCGGGGGCGCACGGCAAGCTCAGCACGCCCGAGGGCATCGTGCGGCGTATGAAGCACAAGCATCCGCGCCGTTACCTCGCCGCGCGTGCGCCCTTCGTGCAGGAGGAATCGAGGGTGGCACCCGAGGCGCTGCCCTTCGAGTTCCTCATGAACGCGCTGCGGCTGCGCGCGGGGGTGCCGCGGGAGTGGTTCGCGGCGCGCACGGGGCTGTCTTTGGAGGCGCTCGCACCGCGCTGGACGCGGCTCGAAGCCCAAGGTCTGGTCGAGCCGCTTGCCTGGCGCATCGCTCCTACCGAACGCGGCTGGCGTTTGCTCAACACCCTGCTCGAGGAATTCTTGCCGTAAAATACGAGACTTTCCGAGGAGCGTTGCAGCGGCGCCCCGCCGCCAGGCTCGGACAGGACAACGACGCTCGTGAGGCCCCGCCGCCGGCTGGCTTCACGGGCGTTTCGCTTTTTGTGGAGGAAAGAGGCATGCAAGCGGACCGGACCGAGGAACTCGCGCGCCTGCTGCGCGAGCGCGTGCTGGTGCTCGACGGCGCCATGGGTACCATGATCCAGCAGTATCGGCTCACCGAGGACGATTTTCGCGGCGAGCGGCTGCAGGATCACCCGGTGGAGCTCAAGGGCGACAACGATCTCCTGGTGCTCACGCGCCCGGAGGTGATCGGCGAGATCCACCGCGCCTATCTGGAGGCCGGGGCGGACGTGATCGAGACCAACACCTTCAACGCCACGCGCGCCTCGCAGGCGGATTACGGTCTGGCGCATCTGGCCTACGAGATCAACCGGGAGGCGGCGCGGCTCGCTCGCGCGCTCGCCGACGAGTACAGCGCGCGCACGCCGGACAAGCCCCGGTTCGTGGCCGGCGTCATCGGCCCGACCTCGAAGACGCTGTCGCTGAGCCCCGACGTGAACGATCCCGGCTTTCGCGCCATCGACTTCGACACGCTCGCGGCCGACTATCTGGAGTCGGCGCGCGCTCTGGTGGAGGGCGGAGCGGACCTGCTGCTCATCGAGACGGTGTTCGACACCTTGAACGCCAAGGCGGCGGTGTTCGCCCTCGAGCGCCTCTTCGAGGAGCATGGCCGGCGCTGGCCGGTGATGATCTCCGGCACCATCACCGATGCGGCCGGGCGCACGCTCTCGGGGCAGACGCCGGAAGCCTTCTGGGCTTCGCTCGCGCACGCGCGCCCGCTCACTTTCGGGCTCAACTGTGCCCTGGGTGCGCGCGAGCTGCGTCCGCACGTGGAGACGCTCGCGCGCATCTGCACCACCTTCGTTTCGGCCCATCCCAACGCGGGGCTGCCCAATCCGCTCTCGCCCACCGGCTACGACGAGACGCCCGAGGCGCTCGCCGCGGAGATCGTCTCTTGGGTCGAGGCGGGTTGGGTGAATCTGGTAGGCGGCTGCTGCGGCACGACGCCGGCGCACATCGCGGCGATCGCGCAGGCCGTGGAAGGCCGCGCGCCGCGCCCGCTGCCCCAGGCGAAGCCCGTGATGCGGCTCGCGGGGCTCGATCTCTTCGAGATCGGGCCGGATTCGCTCTTCGTGAACGTGGGCGAGCGCACCAACGTGACCGGCTCGAAGAAGTTCGCCCGTCTCATCCTCGAAGAGAAGTACGATGAAGCGCTGTCGGTGGCGCGCCAGCAGGTCGAATCCGGTGCGCAGATGATCGACGTCAACATGGACGAGGCGATGCTCGATTCCGTCGCGGCGATGACGCGCTTTTTGCGCTTGGTGGCGGTGGAGCCGGACATCGCCCGCGTGCCGGTGATGGTCGATTCTTCCAAGTGGGAGGTGATCGAGGCGGGGCTCAAATGCCTGCAGGGCAAGGGCATCGTCAATTCGATCTCACTCAAGGAAGGGGAGGCGACCTTTCTCGCACAGGCGCGGCTCGCGCGGCGCCATGGCGCGGCGGTGCTGGTGATGTGCTTCGACGAGCGCGGCCAGGCCGACACCTTCGCGCGCAAGATCGAGATCGCCGAGCGCGCCTATCGGCTGCTGGTGGCCGACGGGTTTCCGCCCGAGGACATCGTGATCGACCCCAACGTGTTTGCCATCGCCACAGGGATTCCCGAACACGACAACTACGCCGTCGATTTCATCGAAGCCGTGCGCTGGATCCACGGGCATCTGCCGCACGCCAAGACGAGCGGCGGCATCTCCAACGTTTCCTTCTCCTTCCGCGGCAACGAAACGGTGCGTGCGGCCATCCACACCGTGTTTCTCTATCACGCCATCCGTGCCGGACTCACCATGGGCATCGTCAATGCCGGGCAGCTGGGCATCTACGACGAGCTGGAGCCGCGGCTGCGCACGCTCGTCGAGGACGTGGTGCTCAACCGTCGCCCCGGCGCAGCCGAGGAGCTGGTGGCCTACGCCCAGACCCTGCAGACGGGCGAGACCAAGGCGGAAGCAGTGCAGGAATGGCGTTCCTGGCCAGTGGAAAAGCGTCTGGAGCACGCGCTCGTCAAGGGCATCACCGAGCACGTGGTCGAGGATACCGAGGAGCTGCGGGCGCGCTTTGCCGCCGAAGGCAAGGGGCCGCTCGCGGTGATCGAGGGGCCGCTCATGGCCGGCATGAACGTGGTGGGGGATCTCTTCGGCGCGGGCAAGATGTTCCTGCCGCAGGTGGTGAAGTCCGCCCGGGTGATGAAACTGGCGGTGGCGCACCTGCTGCCCTACATCGAGGCGGAGAAGGCGAAGACGGGCGGGCATACCAAAGGGCGCCTCGTGCTCGCCACGGTGAAGGGGGACGTGCACGACATCGGCAAGAACATCGTGGGCGTGGTGCTCGCCTGCAACGGCTACGAGGTGCACGACCTGGGCGTGATGGTGCCGTGCGAGAAGATCCTCGCCGCGGCGCGTGAACTGAAGGCGGATGCGATCGGGCTCTCCGGCCTCATCACCCCTTCGCTCGAAGAGATGGCGCACGTGGCCGCCGAGATGCAGCGGCAGGGCTTTACGGTACCTCTGCTCATCGGGGGGGCGACGACGAGCCGCACCCACACGGCGGTGAAGATCGCGCCGCACTACGAGGGGCCGGTGGTGTATGTACCGGATGCTTCGCGGGCAGTGGGGGTGGTCTCGGCGCTGCTCTCGCCCGGCGAGCGCGAGACCTACTTCGCCCAGGTGCGGGAGGACTACGCGCGCATCCGCGAACGGCATGCTGCCAAGACCGGCTACACCTTGCTGTCGCTGGAGGCCGCACGCGCCAACGCGTTTCGCACCGACTGGACGGCCTACGCACCGCCGCGCCCGCGCCGGCTCGGCGTGTTCGCCGAGGAGGTTTCGCTCGAGCGACTCGTGCCCTACATCGACTGGGGGCCTTTTTTCCAGACCTGGGATCTGGCCGGGCGTTTCCCGCAGATTTTGGAAGACCCGGTGGTGGGCGAGACGGCGCGCCAGGTCTATGGCGAGGCGCGCGCCCTGCTGGAGGTGCTCGTGCGCGAAGGGTGGCTGAAGGCGCGCGCGGTGTGGGGGCTCTTCCCGGCGGCGAGCCTGGGCGACGACATCGAGATCTACACCGACGAATCGCGCCATGCGCTCGCCATGGTGTGGAACGGTCTGCGACAGCAGCACGAGCGCCCGCCAGGGCAGCCAAACCTGTGCCTGGCCGATTTCATCGCCCCGAAGGAGACGGGGGTGCCGGACTGGATCGGGGCGTTTGCCGTGACCGCGGGGCATGGCATCGAGGAGAAACTCGCCGAGTACGAGGCGGCGCACGACGACTACCACGCCATCCTGCTGAAGGCGCTCGCCGACCGGCTGGCGGAAGCCTGCGCCGAGTGGCTGCACGAGCGGGTGCGACGGGAAGACTGGGGCTACGCGCCCGAGGAGCGGCTCTCGCCCGATGATCTGGTGGCCGAGCGCTACCGCGGCATCCGTCCGGCGCCGGGTTATCCGGCCTGCCCCGACCACACGGTGAAGGGCGACTTGTTCGCGCTGCTCGATGCGCCCGCGCGCGCCGGCATGACGCTCACCGAGCACTACGCCATGCGCCCGGCCGCGAGCGTGGCCGGGTTCTACTTCAGCCATCCCGAGTCGCGCTACTTCGCCATTCCCAAGATCGGGGAAGATCAACTCGCTGACTGGGCGCGGCGGCGCGGCATGGCGCTCGAGGAGGCGCGGCGCTGGCTCGCGCCCATTGTGTAGAGGTCAGCCGAGGCACTGAGTAGTTTAGCCACGCCGGGGAATGGCGAGCGCGAGCGCTTGCAGGCGGGCAAGGAGTTCGCGGTGAAGGGCCGTGACTTCCTCTCGCAGCTCGGGGGGTGGGGCTCCGGTCTTCGCCGCCGCGACCAGTTTTTGCGCCGCACGGTGCATCGCCTCGTGTGTGTTCACGATGGCGGGGAATTCGGTCCGGGTGGCCAGGATTTCTCGCCCCTCGCCGTCGAGCCAATGACCGAAGTCGCAGCGATGCGGATCGAGCTGCGGGGGCGGTGTCGCGATGCCATCGCGCAGGTGGTATTCGAGGCGGGCGAACCAGTGACGGTGGCTCAGCTCGAATCGGGTCAGTCGTCGGCACAGGGGATTGCTCAGGGTGTCGCGCCAGCGTGCCCACTGGGGCGGGTGCTGCCAGCGCATTGCCCAGTTGGCAAAGTCGGCCTTCGGCATGGGATGCGCGATGCCATAGCCCTGGGCGACGTCGGCGCCGAGTCGCAAGAGGTATTCGCCGTGTTCCAGCGTCTCCACCCCTTCGGCGACGCAGTGCAGGTCGAAGGTGCGGGCGAGTTCCAGCACCGCTTCGACGATGCGATAGTCGTCGGTCTCGTCGAGCAAGTGGATGACGAAGGCCTGGTCGATCTTGATCGCGTGCGCCGGCACGCGCTTGAGGTAGGCGAGCGAAGAGTAGCCGCTGCCGAAATCGTCGATCGCGAGGCGCACGCCCAGCGCCCGGCACTGCGTCATCAGCTGTTCGATGCCCAGGCCGGCGTCGAGCGCGCTCGATTCGACGATCTCCAGCTCCAGCCGCTGCGGCGCGGCGTCGGGGTAGCGCGCGAGCCGTTCCTCGAGCTGGCGGGGAAAGGTGGGATCGAGCAGTTGGCGCGGCGCGACGTTGACCGAGACGAGCCAGTCCCGCCCCTGGCGCGTCCAGTCGGTGAGCAGGGCCAGCGCCCGTTCGAGCACCCAGTTGCCGAGCCGTACGATCGCCTCGTCGTTCTCGATTGCCGGGATGAAGGCTCCGGGGGCAAGCAATCCTCGCGTGGGATGCCGCCAGCGCACCAGGGCTTCCGCGCCTTCGATGCGTCCGCTCGCCAGCTCCACGCGCGGCTGCAGGTAGAGCCGCAATTCTTCCCGTTCGATGCCCTCGATCACCGCTTGGCTCAGGGAGCGACGCGCCTGCTGCTCGCGGTCGAGCTGGGCGTCGAAACGACAATAGCGGTTCTTGCCACTTTGCTTGGCTTGATAGAGCGCGAGGTCGGCGTGACGCAGGAGGACTTCGGGGTCGGCGTCGTCTTCGGGGTAGACGGTGACGCCGATGCTGGTGGTGAGCTGCAGGCTTTCATCACCGTACTTGATCGGCATTCGGGTGACGGTGAGCATGCGCTCGACGATCGGCACCCAGGCTTCGGCCGAAGGGAGATCGGTGATCACGGCGACGAACTCGTCGCCGCCGATGCGCGCGAGCGTGTCGGTTTCGCGCAGTGCTCCTTGTAGGCGCCGGGCGGTGAGCCGCAGCACCTCGTCGCCGACTTCATGGCCGCAGCGGTCGTTGACCGGTTTGAATCCATCGAGATCGAGATAGACCACGGCCACCGCGGTGTCGTGACGGCGGGCGGCGGCCAGTGCCTGCGCCAAGCGGTCGTTGAGGAGCACGCGGTTGGGTAGCCCCGTGAGTTCGTCGTGGTAGGCCAGACGCTCGAGCATCTGCTGCTGTGCCTTGAGCGCGGTGATGTCCTGCATCGCTGCGACGTAGCGGATCGGTCGGCGCCGCTCGTCGTACACGGTGGAGATGGTGAGCAGCGTCGGCAGCGGCTGCCCAGATTTGGTCTGATTCCACACTTCGCCGTGCCAGCTGCCACTCGCCCGCAGCGTGGCCCACATCGCATCGTAGAAGGCTTTGTCGTGCCGGTGCGAGCGCCACGGCGCGATGCGCACACCGATCACTTCCTCGCGCGAAAAACCGGTCATGCGCAGCAGGGCATCGTTGACTTCTAGGATCATGAGATCGGTATCGGTGACTACCACGCCCTCGGCGAGGGCGTGGAAGACGCTGGCGGCGATGCGCTGGGATTCTTCCAGCTGCACAGCATCGGTGACGTCGCGCACCAGCCCGGCGATGCGCCGGATCCGGGGGCTTCTCGCGTCGCCGTCGACGGCGCGGGCCCAGGTCTCGAGCCAGCGCCAGCCGCCGTCGGCGTGGCGGATGCGGTAGCGCAGATCCACGTTGGGGCGGTTGCGGTTGAGATGTTCGACGACTTCCTGATGCACCCGTTCCCGATCCTCGGGGTGGATCATCGCCACCCATTCTTCGAGCGGCACGTCGATCGGGCGCTCTCCCGGCAGACCGAGGATGCGCTGGCTCCGTGGGCAGAACGTGGCGACGCGCCGCTCCACGTCCCACAGGATGCGGCCGAGCCCCGCTCCTTCGAGGGCGAGTTCGAGCTCCTCGGCCAACTGCCGCGTCCGATGCTGGGCGCGCCGCAGCCGCAGATAGGCCGCCCCGAGCAGGAGCAGCAGCAGCCCCAGGCCGATCACTGCCCAGCCGAGAATCTCCCGGCGCGCCGCCTCGGTGCGCCGCAGCGCCTCCGTGCGCTCGGCAACGAGCTCCTCGAGCCGGTTCTGGTAGCGCTCCAGTTCAGACTGCAGAAGGCTTGCCCGCGTCTCGGGCAGGATCAGCGAGAGGAGGTAGGTGCGCCCGTCGATCTGCACCGGGCTCGAATAGACCTCGGTGGCCACGATTCGTCCCGAGGCGAGGCGGTGGGGAAAGACGAAGAAATTGCGCTGCTGCCGCCGCGCGTCTGCCATCTCGTGCTGCACTTCTTCGGGCGAGAGTTGGTTGATCTCACGGATCGTCATGCCGCCGCGCAGCCGCTCGGCGGGATAGCCGTAGAAGGCGATCGCAGCTTCGTTCGCATCGAGGATGCGTCCATCGTCGGGCGCGATGAGGAGGGCCGGCACGGCATGCTGTCGCAGAGGGTCTGGCAGCTGCTATGCCCAGATGGGGCGCAGTACGAAGAACAGCGCCGGCAGAATCGAGCATCGGACGACGCAGCGGCGCAGCCGCGAGCAAAGCGCATACCGGGATGGCCTCGGGCGGTGGCTGGTCATCGTCCCCTCTTTCTCATGCTTTTCCCCATTATAGGCGAGGACAAGCCGGGGCCGGCGTGCCCGAGCGCCCTTGCGCTCGGGACGCGGAGAGGGGGTTACTCGCCGGTTGCGCTCTGCTTCATTTCCTGGGCATCCGCAGCGTTCGCGGCGGCCACGATCGGTTCTCCCTCGAATTCCCTGCTGCCGCCTAGTGCCTTGTAGAGTTGGGCCGCGGCCGAGAGCAGCTGACGTCGGGTCGAGATCACCGCCTGCGAGGCGGAGAAGGCATCGCGTTGCGCGTCGAGTACTTCGAGGAAGCTCGTGATGCCTTCACGATAGCGCGCCTCGGTGAGCGTCAACCGTTGCAGTTGGGTGCGCTCGAGTGCCATCTGGGCCTCGAGCTGGCGGGCGATGCGCTCGCGCGCCGAGAGCAGATCGGCCACCTCGCGGAAGGCCTGCTGGATGGTGCTCTCGTACTGCGCCACGGCGATGTTCTGGCGCACCAGCGCGAGGTCGAGGTTCGCCTGGGTACGGCCGGCGTCGAAAATCGGCTGGGTGAGCATC
The DNA here is from genome assembly GCF_006980785.1 of Tepidiphilus sp. J10. NCBI lineage: Bacteria > Pseudomonadati > Pseudomonadota > Hydrogenophilia > Hydrogenophilales > Hydrogenophilaceae > Tepidiphilus > Tepidiphilus sp. J10. The sequence continues at coordinate 383,795 of NZ_SBHP01000001.1, read as the reverse complement.
GGCTGGAAAGTCCAGGCGGCGCTGCCTGCGTCGAACAGCCCGCTGAAGGCCGCGCTGGCGGTACCGAACATCCCCGTGAGGGTGATGCGCGGGAAAAAGGCGGCGCGCGCCGCGCCGATGTTGGCGTTGGCGGCGATGAGCTGCCGTTCGGCGGCGCGCACGTCGGGACGGCGCAGGAGCACTTCGGAGGGGACGTTGACGGCGAAATTGCCGATCAGATCCTGCTCGCGCAGGCTGCGTCCCTCGGGCCAGTCGTGGCGATCGGTACCGACGACCAGGCGCAGGTAGTTTTCCGCGGCCACGCGCTGCTGGTCGAGCTGCTCGGCGGCCACGCGCGCGGTTTCGTAGGAGGCGAGCGCTTGCAGGTAGTCGAGTTCGGAGGCGACGCCGACGTTGCGTCGCTCGCCGACCAGGGTCAGCATCTCGGCGCGGGTGCGCAAGGTTTCCTTGGCGAGCACCAGGCTCTCCTCGGCTTCCTTGAGCGAGAGGTAGGCATTGGCCACGTCCGAGATGAGCGAGAGACGGAAAGCGCGTTGGGCTTCGTCGGTGGCGAGGAATTGCTGGCGCGCGGCTTCGGTGAGGCTGGCGACCCGACCCCAGAAATCGAGTTCGAAGGAGAGCAGCCCCAGACCCACGTCGTAGCGGTGCGACGTCGTGGATCGCCCTCGGGCCGAGAGGTCTGCCGGCGTACGGGCAGCCTGCTCGGCGGCGTCGAGGGAGACGTTGGGCAGACGGTCGGCTCGTTGGATACGGTACATCGCCCGGGCTTCTTCGACGCGGGCCACGGCCACGCGCAGGTCGCGGTTGTTTTCCAGGGCGGCGGTAATCAGCGCTTGCATGCGCGGATCGGGAAAGTATTCCTGCCAGGGCATGTCGGCGATGTCGCGCTCGCCGCGCGGGTCGACCGAGGCCGGCCATTGCGCGGCAACCGGCGGTTCAGGACGGAAATAGTCCGGCATCATCGAGCAGCCCGTCGCGCTCAGCAGCAGGGCGAGCGCCAAGGGGGAAGAGCGCAGCTTACGCATGACGAGGCTCCTGGGCGTGGTGTTCGTCCTTGGGGGGAAAGATGCGGCGAACCACCACGAAAAAGACGGGGACGAGGAAGACGGCGAGCACGGTGGCCGCGAGCATGCCGCCGATCACCCCGGTGCCGATGGCGTGTCGGCTCTGGGCGCCGGCGCCGGTGGAGAGGGCGAGCGGCAATACGCCGACGATGAAGGCGATGGAGGTCATCAGAATGGGACGGAAGCGCATGCGGGCGGCTTCCAGCGTGGCCTCCATCAGGTTCTTGCCGCTTTCGTGCAGTTCGCGGGCGAACTCGATGATGAGGATGGCGTTCTTCGCCGAGAGCCCGATGATGGCCACCAGGCCGACTTTGAAGTACACGTCGTTGGGCAGCCCGCGCCAGGTGACGGCCAGCAGCGAACCGAACACGCCGAGCGGCACCACCAGCATCACCGAGAAGGGGATCGACCAGCTCTCGTAGAGCGCCGCCAGGCACAGGAACACGACGATGAGCGAGATGGCGAAGAGCATCGGCGCCTGCGAGCCGGAGAGGTTCTCCTCGAAGGAAGTGCCGGACCACTCGTAGCCGATGCCGGTGGGCAGTTCGGCGGCGATCGCGGCCATCGCCTGCATCGCCTCGCCGCTCGATACGCCCGGTGCGGGCGAGCCGGTGAGCTTGAGCGCCGGCACGCCGTTGTAACGATCGAGCCGGGGAGGGCCGACCATCCAGCGCGTCTTGACGATCTCGGAGAGCTTGACCATGTTGCCGTCGCGGTTGCGTACCGAAACCTGCAGCATGTTCTCGGGGCTCATGCGCACCGGGGCGTCGGCCTGCAGCTGCACGCGCAGGATGCGTCCTTGTCGCTCGAAGTCGTTGATGTAGGCCACGCCGAACATCGCTTGTAGCGTCTGGTTGAGCACGGCGGAGGATACGCCCAGGGTTTCGGCCTTGTCGCGGTCGATGTCGAGCATCAGTTGCGGTCCGGGGGGCATCCCTTCCAGGCGCACGTTGGTCAGGCGCGGTTCTTGAGCCGCGAGTTGGAGCGCCTGATCCTTGGCGGCGTTGAGCGCCTCGCGCCCGAGCCCGGCGCGATCCTGCAGCCGGAAGTCGAATCCGCCGATGGCCGCCATCTCGGGGATGGCCGGCGGGTTGATCGCGAAGATGATCGCTTCCTTGAGGGGAAAGAAATGTCGGTTGGCTTTCTGGATGAGGGCATGGGCCGAGGATTCCGGCGCCGTGCGCTCGCTCCAGTCTTTGAGTCGCACGAACAGGAGGCCGGCGTTTTGTCCGCGACCGAGGAAGGAGAACCCGACGATCCCGATCGTGTTCTGGACTTCCGGCTGAGAGAGGAAGTACTGTTCGGCCAGAGTGACGATCTCCTGCGTGCGTTCCTGGGTGGCGCCGGATGGCAGCTGAACCATCGTAATGAAGTAGCCCTGGTCTTCTTCCGGCAGGAAGCTGCCTGGCAGGCGCGCGAACAGCCATCCGGCACAGGCGATGATGAGCGCGTAGAGGATCATCCAGCGCCAAGGCCGGGTGATGACACGGCGTACGCCGGTGACGTAGCCGCGCGTGGTGGCTTGAAAGCCGCGGTTGAACCAGCCAAAGAATCCTTTTTCCCCATGGCCTTCTTTGTGCGGTTTGAGCATGCTGGCGCACAGCGCCGGGGTCAGGGTGAGCGCCATGAGCGCCGAGAATCCCATGGCGAGCACGAGCGTGATCGCGAACTGGCGGTAGATCACGCCGACCGAGCCGGGGAAGAACGCCATGGGGATGAAGACCGAGGTGAGCACCAGGGTGATGCCGATGATGGCGCCCACGATCTGCGACATCGCCTTGTGCGCTGCCTCGCGGGGCGGGAGCTTGTCCTCGGCCATCACGCGCTCGACGTTTTCCACCACCACGATGGCGTCGTCGACCACGATGCCGATCGCCAGCACCATGGCGAAGAGCGTGAGCACGTTGATCGAGTAACCCAGTACCCACAGCCCGACGGCAGCGCCCAGCAGCGACACCGGCACGACGATGGTGGGGATGATGGTGGCGCGCAGGTTGCCGAGGAAGAGGTACATCACGATGAAGACGAGGATCACCGCTTCGAACAGCGTCTTCACCACCTCGCGGATCGAGATCTCGATGAAGGGCGTGGTGTCGTAGGGGACGATCCAGTCGATGCCCGGCGGAAAATATTGGGCGAGATCCTCGAGTTGGGCGCGCACGCGCTGCGCCGTCTCCAGCGCGTTGTAGCCGGGGGCGAGCTTGATGCCGATGGCGGCGTTGGGCTGGCCGTTGAGGCGGGCAAAGACTTCATAGCCCTGCGCGCCGAGCTCGACCCGGCCGACGTCCTTCACCCGCACGATGGAGCCGTCCGGTTTGGCCCGCACGATGATATCGCCGAATTCCTCGGGTGTTTTCAGGCGCCCGCGCGTGACCACCGTGGCGGCGAATTCCATCCCGGGTACCGCCGGGGGCGCATTGACCTCGCCCACCGCCAGCAGCACGTTCTGCGCAGCCACCGCGTTGATGACGTCGCCGGGCGTTACCTGGTAGCTGTCGAGTTTTTCGGGGGCAACCCAGATGCGCATAGAATATTCGGCGCCGAAGAGCTCGGCATCGCCCACGCCGGGAACTCGCCGCAGCGGATCGAGGATGGTGGTGGAGGCGAAACTGGCGAGGTCGACGTTGTCGAGCGAATTGTCCGGCGAGAAGAGCGAGACGAACATCAGGTAGTTGCGCCGCATCTTCTTGACGGTGACGCCGAGCCGGCGCACTTCGTCGGGCAGGCGCGCTTCGACGCGTTTTATGCGGTTTTGCGCCTCGACCGAGGAGATGTCGAGGTTGGTGCCAGGCCAGAAGGTGAGGTTTATGGTCGCTTGCCCCAGTTCGGACTGGGAATCCATGTAGATGAGGTTCTCGATGCCGTTGAGCTCTTGCTCGATGAGGGCGACGACGGTCTGCTCGATCACTTCGGCCGAAGCGCCGGGGTAGTTCGCGGAGATCGCCAATGCCGGCGCCGCGACCTCGGGGTACTGGGCGACCGGCAAGGAACGCAGCGCCAGGGCGCCGGCGAGGAGGATGACGATGGCGATGACCCAAGAGAAGACTGGCCGGTCGATGAAGAAATTGACGGACATGGCTCAGACCCTCACTTGGCGCCGGCCGCGGTGGGCGCGTCTTTGGGCTGCCAGGGCACGGGTTTGACCGGCGCTCCCGCGCGAACCTTCAGCAAGCCTTCGACGATGATTTTTTCGCCTTCCTGCAGCCCTTCGAGCACGACCCAGTCGGTGCCGCTCATGCCGCCGACACGGATGGCGCGCGGGCTGACTACGTTGTTGGCGTCGACCACCAGCACGAAGTGCCCTTGAGGATTGAGCTGTACGGCGCGCTGGGGTACGGTGATCACCTTGTCCATCTGCATCTGCGGCAGGCGCACGCGCACGAACATGCCTGGCAGCAGCTCGTGTTCGGGATTCTTGGCGAGCGCCCGCATCAGCACCGCGCCGGTGGCAGGATCGACCGAGACGTCTTCGAAGAGGAGTGTGGCCGGAATGGGGTAGGTCTTGCCGTTGTCGAGCACGATCTCGACCTTGCTGCGGTCGGCTTCTTTCCATTGCCCGGAGCGCAGCGCCTCGCGCAGGGCGAGCAGCTCGGAGCTGGGTTGGGTGAAATTGACGTAGATGGGATCGATCTGCTCGATGGTGGCCAGGTGTGTGGGCTCGGATTTGCCCACCAGCGCGCCTTCGGTGACGAGCGAGCGGCCGATGCGCCCGGCGATGGGGGCAGGCACCCGGGTGTTTTCCAGATCGAGCGCGGCCTGCGCGAGCCGCGCTTCGGCCTGCTTCCAGGCGGCTTCGGCCGAGTCGAACTCCTGCTGGCTGATGGCGTTGATTTTCACCAGCGGGCGGTAGCGGTCGACCAGCAATTTCGTGGCGGCGACGTCGGCCTTGGCAGCTTCAAAGGCGCGCTGGTAGGTGCGCGGGTCGATGCGGTAGAGCAGCTGCCCTTCCTTTACGTCGCTGCCTTCTTCGAAAAAGCGCTTTTCCAGGATGCCTTCGACGCGGGCGCGCACCTGAGCCGTGCGGTAGGCTTCGAGCCGGCCGGGGAGTTCGCGGCGCAGCACGGCGCTGCCGTAGCGGGCTTCGATCACCGCGACTTCGGGTGGAGGAGGGGCGGCCTGATTCTTGGCCGCGTCGGCGTCGTCGCGGTTGCAGGCGGCGGTCAACAGGACGAGGGCGGCGGCCAAGGCGAGCCGCAGAGGGGTGTTTGATTTCATGGGGTCGTGCTCCTGGGGGGCGACGGTGAATCGGTCGATTTTATCGGTTCTTCGGCGCGATAGGCGTGCAAAAAGAGAGAAACGATGCGGTCGGCCGTTTCCGGCTGCATGTCGTCGGGGCGCTGCGCTTCGTAGAGCCGCCGCGTGCGCTCGGCGCTGGTGAGCATTCCCACCAGCAATTCGGCCGCGAAGAGCGGATCGTCATGGCGCAGCTGCCCTGCCTTCATCGCGCGCGCCAGAAGCGCGGCCAGATGCCGGATGGTCTCGCCCAAGCCGGCTTCGTAGATGGTGCGTGCCAGATCGGGAAAACGCGGCGCCTCGGCCACCAGCAAGCGATGCAGGGCGATGCACGGTTCGGCGAGTATCCGCTCGCGCAGCGCACAGGCGAAACGGCGCAGCGTGTCGGCAAGCGTCTCGGCTTCGTGCGGCGCCAGCGTGACGAGGATGCCCTCGCCCATCATTTCGGCGGCACGGGCGAAGAGTTTGTCCTTGCTCGGAAAGTAATGGTAAACCGTCTGCTTGGCCACGCCGGCGCGCCGGGCGATCTCGTCGAGCGAGGCGCGGTAGCCACGCTCGGCAAACACGTCTGCTGCCGTTTCGAGGATTTTTCGTCGGGTGTCGTCGCTCACGTGCTCGGGTTTGGGTTAGACTAGGCCGTCTAGTCTAATCCGATTCGGCGCCTCGGGCAAGCGAGGCGAGCGATCGGCGGCTATAGTGAAACAAAACGATAGGGGAAGACGATGCGAGTGACGTGGCGCTGGGCGGTGGCAGCGGTGTTCCTGTGGGTGGCGCTGGCCGGGCAGGGGGCCAGGGCACAGGAATATACGGGGTGCACCGACGCCAAGGGGCAGGCCGTGGCGGTACTCGAAGATTCCAAGGCCCGAAGGGTCTTCGAGACGCGCCTCGTCGGGGGTGTGCCGGTGATCGTGCACAATCCGCAGCTGCTGCCCGATCTGTGGCCCGCCGCACGGCTCTTTCTCTTCGCCCACGAATGCGCCCGCATCCAGGCGGGCTATCTGCCACCGGCGCCGCAGACGGTGGCGCAGGATCGTTCGCTCGATTGCCAGGCGGTGGAATGGCTGGTGCGCAACGGCCGGGTGCGGGCCGACGACATCGGCCTCATCGAGACGGCGCTCAACGGCCTGCGCCGCCGCGACTGGCGCTATGTGGCCGAGGGGCCGCGCCGGGTGGAGGTGGCGGCCTGCTATCGGCGCATCGTGGAGTCGCTTGCCAGGAACGCGGAAGGGACGAAGCGCGACTGGAGCCGCTGCGTGGAAGTGTGCGGCGAGCAGATGGTCGATTGCCGCGCCACCGGCGGCCGGGTGGGCGAGACCACGGTGGACTGCATGCAGGTTTATCTCATCTGTATCGATATCTGCAACCGCCGCTATCCCTGAGTCCTGGCGCCTAGGCGCAGGACAAAGGCGGCGGCCGGCTCGGGGCGGGCCAGATGCCAGCCCTGCAGCAGGAGCTCGGGCCAGGCGGCGAGCGCCCGTTCCTGGGCTTCGTTTTCCACGCCTTCGGCGACCACCCGGCAGGAAAAGGCGGTGGCAGCTTCGACCATGGCATTGATGAGATGCCGCGCGCGGGCTTCGCTCGGGGCGCGCTGCACGAACGAGGGGTCGATCTTGATCTCGGCCACGGGCAGATGGTCGAGATAGTGCAGGCCGCAGAAGCTCGTGCCGAAGTCGTCGAGCGACCAGCGGATGCCGGCGACGGCGAGGCGGCGCATGATGCGCTTGGTCTCTTCCAGGTGCTCGAACGTGCTGCTTTCGGTGACTTCGAACAGGAGGCGCTCGGCCGGATGACCGCTTGCCTGCAGGAGTTCGAGCACGCGTTCGGCGAAATGGGGGTCGCGCAGGCCGAAGGGGGAGATGTTGACCGACAGCGTCCCGTCCCAGCCCGTGGCGCGCCGCCAGGCCATGGCGTCGGTGAGCGCCGTGCCCAGGATCCACGAGCCGAGCAGAAAGATGAGCTCGCTGCGTTCGGCCACGGCAATGCATTCCAGCGGGGAGATGCGGCCCAGCGTGGCGTGGGTGAAGCGCAGCAGCGCCTCGGCCCCGCGCAGGCGATGCTGCCGATCGAACTGTCCCTGGTAATGCAGTTCGAGGACATGTTCGCCTTGGCCGGCGAGCGCTTCGCGTAGCCCCTGTTCGATGGCGCTGCGCCGCGCCAGCAGATCGGCGCTGAGGCTCTCGTAGACGCGCACGGCTCCGGGCTGGCGGCTGATGCGGGCCTGCTGCAAGGCCAGGGCCGCCGCGGCGAGAATTTCCTCGGCGTTTGCGAAATCGTTGGGGAAAGCGACGATGCCGGCAGCCACGCTGAGCCGTTCTATGGGGTGACCCTCGGCAAAACGCGCCCGGACTTCCTGTTCGATGAGATGGGAAATAGTGCGGGCGAGCTTCCAGCCGAAGTTTCCGGCTTCGGCCGCGCTGGGTTGAGCGTCGGTGAGTACGGCGAATTCGTCGGCTTCGATCCGGGCGATCGTGTCGCTGGCGGTGAGCGTGTGCTCCAGTGCGCGGCCGATCTCCTTGATGAGCTCGTCGCCGGCGCGGGTGCCGTAGCGTTGGTTGATGTCACTGAAACCGTCGAGGTCGAACAGAACGAGAGCGAAGTTTTGTCCGGCGCTCTTGCCTTGCGCGAGCCGTAGGTCGATGCGCTCGAGCAGCAGGGGGCGATTGGCCAGGCCTGTGAGGGGGTCGTGGGTGAGCAGGTGCGAGAGGCGTTCGGTGATGCGGCGCTGTTCGGTGATGTCGAACTTGACGGCGATGTAGTGGGTGATCTTGCCGGCTTCGTCGAGGACGGGGGCGATGGTGGCGAATTCGGCGTATTCGCTGCCGTCCTTGCGCCGGTTGATGAATTCGCCGCTCCAGCGGCGGCCGTTCTTCAGGTGGGTCCAGAGATCGAGATAGGTCTCGCGCGGGGTCCTGCCGGATTGGAGGATGCGCGGATTCTTGCCCAGCACTTCGTCGGGGCGGTAGCCGGTGACTTCGGTGAAGGCGCGATTGACGTAGAGGATGGCGGGCTGGGTGTCGGTGATGACGAGCTGGGCTGGGCTGGCGTCGATGGCGACGTCGAGCTGGCGCAGGCGTTCCTGCTGGCGCGCGAGTGCAGCCATGGTCTGCGCGATCGCCTCGCCCAGGGCGCGAACTTCGGGGATGGCGCCGTCGAGCTCGGGCGGACGGTAGCCCCCGGGTGAGGCGACCGCTCGCAGGGCGCGGGTGAGGGTTTCGAGAGGGCGGGCGCCGCGATAGTGGATGTAGAGCCCGAGCAACAGGATCATCCCCACCGGCAAGGCGGCCTGCCAGGCGAAGGCACGGTAGTGCTCGGCCAGGCGCTGGGCCAGGAGGGAGTGAAAATCGTACGAGAGGATCAACCAGCCGGGGCTGGCTCCCGGCGCCGTGCCCAGGTCCTCCGGAGGCGACCAGGGAATCGCCAGGCGCACCGCATCGCCCTGGATCTGCCAGCGCAGGGTGTCGAGGCGGGGAGGGGGAAGCGGCAATGCGAGATCGGGCAGGACGTCCGGCAGGCTTAGCCCCTCCCAGTCCTGCCGGTGGGCGGCGAGGATGCGGCCTTGCCCATCGGTGAGCAGGGTGGCGTGATGCCCCGGGGAAGCTGCCTGGAAGTCGATGTCGGCGCGCACTTCGTCGGGGCGGTCGGCCCAGCGGTGCTCGGCGGCGCGCACGAGGGCGGCGGCGAGCCCCAGCAGGTGCTCTTGCGCAGCGGCCAGCGTGCGTTCGCGGGCGTCGCGCCAGGCGAGCCAGCCTTCGGCACCCAGCAAGGCGAGGATCACGACGAGGAACAGCAAGGCCAGGCGCAGGGCGAGTGAGGGGCGAAACGGAGGGGGCATCGCAGGATTCCTACGTCACGGCGAGGGGGGAAGGAAGCGGGTCGAGGCGGGGACCCAAGGGGCTGCCGCCTCAGGAAGCAGGCCGGCGCGCTGCAGCAGTCCGGAAAGGGTGGTGAGGACCTCGGGGAACTTGTGTTCGAGCCAGTCTTTTTGCTCTTCGAGCGAGGGGAAGATGAGGCCGATGAAGGGGGTGAAAGCGTCTTCGAGCGGCAGGCCGAAGCGGCGGGCAATGCGGTAGCGGGCGTCGATCGCATGGTCGTGCATCCACTCGAGGCCGCGGAAGTGAGTGCGCATGAGGCGTTCGATCGCCTTCCCGTGGGTGCCGAGGATGGCGCTGCGCACGACCAGGACGTCGAGCACGATCGGTGGCGGCACGGCAGAATCGAAGCAGGAGACGGCTCCCAGGCGGCGCAGGCGTTCGACGTAGGGTTGGTAGGTCACGGCCAGGTCGAATTCGTGCTGCAGCCAGGTGTCGAGCTGGCGCGGCGGCGAATAGGGGATGAGCTTCAGCTGCTGGGGATCGAGCCCCAGGTGTTCGCACCAGGCTTGCAGCAGGAGCCGGCCGGGGCCGCGGCGCTCGACGGCGACGCGGGCGCCGCGCCAGCCGGCGGCATCGCGGCAGCGGTCGCGCGCCATGACGTGGTCGGCACCGGCCGAGACGTCGATGATGCCCACCACCGTCAGATCCAGGCCCTGCGCCCGGCCGAGGAGGACCTCGTCGAGCGTGATCAGGGCCGCTTCCACTTGCCGCAGGCGCAGGAGCTGCAGCTGCGCTTCGGCGTCCGCGACTTCAACGAGCTGCAGGCCGGCCGTTGCGCTGGGAGCAGCGTCGACATAGAGGCGCAGCGGCTCGTAGCCCGCCCAGAGATGGTAGGAGACGCGCAGGGGCGGTTCGGGGGTGCAGCTGGCGACACTGCTGGCCGCGAGCGCCCCCAGAGCGAGGGCGGCGAGCCAGCGGCGCCGGGCGAGGTCGCAGGCCGGGCTCATGAGCAGGCTCCGGCTTCGAGCCGTTTGCTTCCCGTCGGCGGCAGGGCAACCTGGTTTCTGCCTTCGCGCTTGGCGCGGTACATGGCCTCGTCGACCCGTGCCAGGCTCTCGTCCAAGGGAGCGTCGGGGTCGAGGGGGGCGACACCGATCGACACCGTGCCGCTGAGGACCTTTCCTGGATCGTCGAGCGGCAGCTGGGTGTGGGCCCAGGACTGCCGCACCCGTTCGGCCACTTTGACCGCCGTGTCGAGGGAGGTATCCGGCAGGATGGCGATGAATTCTTCGCCGCCATAGCGGGCGATGAAGTCGGTGGGGCGCAGGTTGTGGCGCAGCACGCGGGCGAAGGCCTGCAGCATGCGATCGCCCACGGCGTGCCCGTAGGTGTCGTTGACTTTCTTGAAGTAGTCCAGATCGAACATGAGAAGCGCCGCCGGCCGTTTGCTGCGCTGCACTGCCGATTGGGCTTCTTGCAGGCGCTGCTCGAGGTGGCCGCGGTTGGCCAGGCCCGTGAGCGGATCGTAGGCCGCGAGCCGGCGCAGTTCTTCGAGCAGGCGCACTTCCTCGGTGATGTCGTGGAAGGCGACGACGGCGCCCATCACGCGCCCGTTCTCGAGGCGGGGGCTGGCGGAGACGTGCACCGGTACCGGCAGAGCGTCGCGCCGCCAGAAGACGTCGTCCTGGCATACCTTCTGCGCGGTCTCGAGCGCGCGGTGCAAGGGGCAGTGCTCAGGCGGATAGGGCTGCCCGTCCGGTCGCCGCGCGTGGAAGAGTTCGTGCGGATCTTTGCCGAGCACCTCCTCGGGGGAAAAGCCAAGGAGCTCGGAGGCAGCGCGGTTGAAGAAGGTGCAGCGGCCCTGCGCGTCGGTGCCGTAGATGGCTTCGTCCACGGTCTCGAGGATGGTTTGGGTCTCGACGAGCGCCGAGGCGAGCCGTGCGCGTTGGTGCTCGAGTTGGCGCCGTGTATGCCACAGGCGCAGCGTGAGCAGAACGAGCAGAAAGGCGGAGCAGGCGAGTAGTACGAGGGGGATGGCGTACTGGTGCAGCACGTCGCGCAATTCCACCTCCACGTGTTCGAACGGCGGCACGCGCAGCCGCTGGGCGAGGCGCTCGACCCCGGAATAGTCGGCGGGGACGGTGAATCCGCCGATGCCCGCGGCGAGGAAACGGGGATCGGGCATGGCGTCGAGCCGGTCGGTGAGCGTGTACAGGGCGAGCGCGACTTTACGGGCGACTTCGGGTGAGACGTGGGGCAGGGCAACGAAGGCCCATTCGGGATAAAGCGAGGTGGTGACCTTGTAGGGGAAACCGGCGGGGTGCCATTCGCCCAGGACCATGAGGCGTTCTTGATCTTCTGCGGAGAGCCGTCCCTCGCGCGTGAGCGCTTCGAGCAGTCCCGTACGAACGAAGCCTGCTTCCCCTTTGCCTTCGAGCAGGGCCTGGACGACCGCGTCGTGATTGCCCTGGGGCAGGAGGGTGACGTCGTCGGGCACCCGTACGCCGCGCTCGAGCAACCAACCGGCCTGGGCGAGGTAGCCTCCCAACCCTTTGGCGCCCGGGATGAGGATACGCCTGCCTTTGAGGTCTTCGGGCCGGCGGATGGGGCCGTCGCGGCGCACGAGAATGACCCCGCCCAGCGCCGCGGTCTTGATACCGTGTTCGACCGTGATGAGCGTGGCGATGGGGCCGGAGAAGGCGTGGCGGTATTTCTCTTGGATATAGTGAACGGGGTTGGTGAAGAGAAAGTCGATGCGGCGGGCAGCGATCTCGCGATCGAGCGACTCGGGCGTCAGCACTTCGAGAATGACCGGCTCGCCGAGCGCTTGCGAGAGTTCGTCGGCAAGCGGCTGCCACTGGCGCTGGAGCACTTCTTGCGGGCGATGGCCGAAAACGCCCAGACGGTAGTCGGCGTGCGCCGAGGCGACGGTAGCGAGCGAGAGGATGAAAAAACTGACCAGGCGCCACGCCAGTCGTGAGGGATCGTTGGCGCGGCCTCGGAGTGGTCTGCGCCGCGGCGAGGCGCGTGCAATACGACGAAGGATCAGGGAAATAACGCGCATACGAATGGGCCGCTCGCCGGGGCGCGGGATGCGCCATTCCCTCATTATAGTGGAAGCATAGGGCGAATGGCGTCAGAGAAGGAACGGGGCACGGATCTCGGCCCAGGCGCGCTCCTGGGGCTGGATCGTTGCATCGAGGTCGGCCGGCGAGGCTTGCTCGTCTTCGACCCATTGGCGCAGGAACGGTCCGCCGTCGATGAGATCGATCGCCAGGCGTTCGTATTCATACTCGTAGGGGTTGGCATGCCAGAGCGGCCGGTCCGGTTCGAGCCGGCGCAGCGCTTTGAGCGCGAGCGCCACCAGGCGCCAGGGGCGGAAACGCCGGGGGTCGTAGTGCGCCGGATCCTCGACGTGGATCATGATTCCGCCGCAGCGCTCGCCTGCGTATTTGTGGAAAGTCGGCTCGAAGAAAAAGGGGCGCAGGCGGCAGCCCGCCAGCCACTGGGGGGCGAGCGATTCCATCGCTGCGAGCAAGCGCCAGGGGTCGATCCAGGGGGCGCCGAATCCTTCCAGGGGACGGGTGGTGCCGCGCCCTTCGGAGAGCGTCGTGCCTTCGATGAGCACGGTGCCGGGATAGCAGCGCGCCATCCAGGGGGTGGGGGCGTTGGGGCTGGGGTTGATCCAGGTGCGTTGCTCCAGCGGCCAGCCGTAGCCGGGGGCGGCGTCAGGCTCCCATCCACTGAGCGGCACCACGTGGTAATCCACGTCGAGCCCCAGGGTGGCGATGAACCAGCGCCCGGCCTCGCCCAGCGTCAGGCCGTGACGCATGGGGAGGCTGCCGGCGCCGACGAAACTCTCCCACCCCGGCTGCAGCAACCCTCCTTCGATGCCGCGCCCGAGCGGATTGGGCCGCTCGAGCACCCACACGCTCTTGCCGTGGGCGGCGGCTGCTTCCAGCACGTAGCGCAGGGTGGTGAGGTAGGTGTAGACGCGGCAGCCGAGGTCCTGCAGGTCGACGAGCAGCACGTCGAAAGTGTCCATCATCGCCGGGGTGGGGCGGCGAACCGCACCGTAGAGGCTGAACACGGGGATGCCCAGGCGCGCGTCGAACTCGTCGGGCGATTCGACCATGTTGTCCTGTTTGTCGCCGCGCGCGCCGTGCTGCGGGCCGAAGAGCGCGGCGAGCCGTACGTCGGGCAGCGCCGCGAGCGCGTCGGCCGCGTGTACCAGCTCGCGCGTGACGGAAGCCGGGTGCGCCAGGAGCGCCACGCGCCGGCCGGCGAGGGGGCGGCGCAGTTCGGGTTCTGCGAGGAGTCGGTCGAGACCGAAGCGGATCATGATGGACGGTCCTGCTGCTAAAATGAGCGATTTTCCCAGAAAAGACGGACATGGGCGAGGCATTGGCAGAACGGCTGGCACAGGAAGTGGCGCGGCGGCGCACCTTCGGCATCATCGCGCACCCGGACGCGGGCAAGACCACCCTCACCGAGAAGCTGCTCCTCTTTGGCGGAGCGATTCAACTGGCCGGTACCGTGAAGGCGCGCAAGTCCGCGCGGCACGCCACCTCCGACTGGATGGAAGTGGAGAAACAGCGCGGCATCTCGGTGACTTCCTCCGTGATGCAGTTCGAGTACGACGGGCATGTGATCAACCTGCTCGACACCCCGGGCCACCAGGATTTTTCCGAAGACACCTACCGCGTGCTCACCGCGGTCGACTGCGCCGTGATGGTGATCGACGCGGCCAAGGGGGTGGAGGCGCAGACGATCAAGCTGCTGGAAGTGTGCCGTTTGCGCGACACGCCCATCATCACGTTCATCAACAAGATGGACCGCGAGGTGCGCGAGCCCTTCGAGCTGCTCGACGAGATCGAATCGGTGCTCAAAATCGACTGCGCTCCCATCACCTGGCCCATCGGCAGCGGCAAGGCTTTTCGCGGGGTGTATCACCTGCTGCACGACCGCACGCTGGTGTTCAGCCCGGGCGAGGCGAAGCGCGTCGAGGCCGAGGTGATCGCGGGGCTCGCCAACCCGGAGCTCGATGCGCGTTTTCCGGCCGAAGTCGGGGCGATGCGCGAGGCCGTGGCGCTCGCGCGAGAGGCGCTCTCGCCGTTTGCCCTGGGCGAATTCCTCGCCGGGCGGCAGACGCCGGTCTTCTTCGGCTCGGCGATCAACAATTTCGGGGTGCAGGAGATCTTGCAGGCGCTCATCGACTGGGCCCCGCCGCCGCAGCCGCGCGACGCCGGCGTGCGGCTGGTCCTGCCCGCCGAGGAGAAGTTCTCCGGGTTCGTCTTCAAGATTCAGGCGAACATGGATCCGAAACACCGCGACCGCATCGCTTTTTTCCGCGTCTGCTCCGGCCGCTACAGCAACGGGATGAAGGCCTGGCACGTGCGCGCCGGGCGCGAGATGCGGCTCGCCAACGCCATCACTTTCATGGCCAACGAACGGGCGATCCAGGACGAGGCGTTTGCCGGCGACATCATCGGCATCCACAACCACGGTCAGCTGCAGATCGGCGATACCCTCACCGAGGGCGAAATGCTCGGTTTCACCGGCATTCCTTACTTCGCGCCGGAGCTCTTCCGTATGGCGCGGCTGCGCGATCCCCTCAAGGCCAAGCAGCTGCACAAGGGCTTGAAGGAACTGGGGGAAGAAGGGGCGATCCAGGTGTTCGAGCTCGAGGGCGGGCAGCTCCTGCTCGGCGCGGTCGGGGTGCTGCAGTTCGAGATCGTGGCCGAGCGGCTGCGCAGCGAGTACGGGGTTCAGGCGCTCTTCGAGCCGGCGGAGATCTATACCGCCCGCTGGCTGGTGTATCCGGACGAGGCCACGCGCGCGCGCTTCGAGCGGGAACAAGCCATGCGCCTGGCGCGCGACATCGACGGCAACCCGGTGTATCTCGCCTCGTCGCGCTACAACCTGGAGGTGACGATGGAAAAATACCCGACGGTGCAGTTCCGCGCCACGCGCGAGCACCGTCAGGTATTCGGTTGACCCGCCGCCGCGGGCGTATGCGCCACGGCGGTGCGGGTAATCATTTCATGCGTTCGATCTCGGCGAAGGTATTGCCGCTCACCTTGTAGAGGATATAGTCACCCGGCACGTCGCCGTTGGCGTCGAATTCGTGATCGCCGGCGGCTCCTTTGTAGTCGATGTCTTTGCCTTCGGCGATCAGTTGCTTCGCTTTGGTCCACTCACCGGGGAGGATGGGCTCGCCCGGGGCGGTGGCGACTTCACGCAGCGCCTGGGAAAGCTTGGCCTTGTCGCCGCCGGCCTTCTCGATCGCCAGCGCCATCAGGAAGGCTGCGTCGTAGCTCGTGGCGGCGAAGGTGCCGTTGGGGTCGCCGCCGGCTGCCTTGAACTCCTGGCTGAATTTCTCGAACCCCGCGCCCGTGGCCCCGGCAGGTGCGGAGACGAGGAAGGTTTTGAGGTTCTCCGCACCCAGGGTCTTGATCATGTTCTCGTCACGCATGCCGTCGGCGCCGACGAAGTTCTTGAAAAACCCGTTTTCCATCGCTTGGCGGACGATGGTGAGCCCCGAGGAATTGCCGTAGGCGAACACCACCAGGGTGTCGGCGCCGCCCTTGGCGAGCTCGGCCAGATCCGAACGGTAGGAGGCTTTCTTGTCCTCATGCGCCCGGCTGGCCGTGACCGTGCCGCCGAGTTTCTTGAATTCGTCGCTGAAGGCCTCGGCCAACCCCAGGCCGTAGTCGTTGTTGAGGTAGGTCACGGCTACCTTGTCGGTGCCTCGGGCCTTGAGCGTGCGCGCCAGCGCCCGTCCTTGGTAGTCGTCGGAGGCGACGGTACGGAAGACGAGGTCCTTGTCGTCCAGCGTGCTGATCTTGGGTGAAGTGCCCGACGAGGTGATGAGGAGCACTCCGGCCGGAACGGTGACGGAATTGGCCACGGCGATCACCGGTCCGGAGCATGACGGTCCGACCATGCCGATCACGCCGTTGACGTTGACCGCCTTGGTGGCCGCGTCGGTGGCGAGCTGCGGGTTGCAGCCGGAATCGTACACCTGCGGGTCGATCTTGCCGCCATTGCCGATGCCCCCCTGGGCATTGACCTGTTCGGCCGCGAACTTCATCGATTGCACCATGGTGGGCGCCATGCCGGCGATCGGTCCGGTGATGCCGACGAGATAGGCTACTTTCACGTTCTGAGCCCATGCCGGGGCGGTGGCGAGCGCTCCAGCAAGCGCGAGCGTGAGGATCGAAGCGCGGGTTTTGTTCATTTCGGGTCTCCTTCCGGGGTTGGTCAGCACAATCATTCTAGACGAGAGGGCGTTTCGAAGAACCCATCGCGCGTCGAGCCTTGGGATGTCCGCTCGTGCGGCTTGCTCGAAGCGCCTAGGATCGTGGCGGGGCAAGATGCGAAGTCCGCTGTACGCTCTCCTCGGGGAGCAATCCTTCCGGACGGAAGCGCAGGATGAGCTGCAGCATCAAACCGATGAGGAAGACGCGCACGTATTTCGCCTGAGTGGCGACGTCGGCGGGGAGCTGGTCGGTGATGAATTCCGACATCGACCAGATGAGCCAGATGATCACGGCCCCGAGAATGGCGCCGCGGTTGTTGCCCGAGCCGCCCAGGATCAGCATGATCCACACGAGAAAGGTGGCAATCATGGGGTCGATGGCCTCGGGCGTGATCGCGCGCATGAAGTGGACGTAGAGCGCCCCGGCCAGGCCCATGATCGCTGCGCCGAGCACGAAGGATTCCAGTCGGCGGCGTTCGACGTCCTTACCCATGGCGGCGGCTGCCTGCTCGTTGTCGCGGATCGCCTTCATCATCCTTCCCCAGGGGGCGGTGAGCTGCCGCTCCAGCGCCCAGTAGACCATGAGGAGTACGGCGATCACCAAGGCGAAATAGGCGAATTGCGACAGCGAGTATTCGAGGCCGCCGAAGGGACGAGGAACGCCGGTGATGCCGCGGGCGCCGCCGGAGAGCGTTTCCTCGGTGCGCAGCACCAGGCGGATCACCTCGGCCACGCCGATGGTGGCGATCGCCAGGTAATCCGAGCGGAAACGCAGGCAGACGCGTCCGATCGGCCAGGCGATGAGGGCGGCGCCGGCCATGGCGCCGAGCCAGCCGACGAGCACGGGGAGCTCCCAGCCCATGATGCGCTCGGGCGAGGGCGGGGCGGTGAGGAGCGCCGAGAGGTAGGCACCCACGGCGAAGAATCCGGCGATGCCCGCATTGAAGAGCCCGGTCACGCCCCATTGCACGTTCAGGCCCAGGGCGAGGATGCCGTAAATGCCGATCATGGTGCCCATGAAGGTGGCGTAGTTGATGAGGCCGATCGAGGCCATGATGTCGCTCCTTACAGCACTTTGCCCTTGAAGATGCCCTGCGGCCGCAGCAGCAGGATGGCGAGCAGGATGACGAAGGCGGTGGCCGATTTGTAGGGGCTGGGTACGAGGAGCACCGAGAGCTCTTCGGCGAGCCCGATCACCAGGCCGCCCACCACCGCGCCTTCGACGCGCCCCACGCCGCCGAGCACCGCCGCGGCGAACATCGACAGCATCGCCGACCAGCCCATCATGGTGGTGAGTTCGGTGTTGATGCCCAGGCAGAAACCAGAAGCGGCCGCGAGCGCGCCGACGATGAACCAAGTGAGCCGCGTGACCTGGTCGTTATCGACGCCGCACAGGCGCGCGAGGTCGGGGTTGTCCGACATCGCGCGCATCGCTTTGCCCCATTTGCTGTAGCGCAGGAAAGCGAGCAGTGTCGCCACCAGGGCGAGCGTGAGGGCGAGGGTGGCGATCTCGCGGGGGCGTAGCATCAGGCCCGCGAAGGATTGGGCCCGGGCGATGCCGCTACCGTAGGCGAGTGGATCCACGCCCCAAGCCACCTGTACGACCGAGCGTAGCATCATGCCGATGCCGAGCGAGGCCATCACCGTGAGGATCTTGGGCCGGGCTTCGAGATGACGATAGAAGAGGCGGTGGATGCCGTAGGCGAGCAGCGCCGTGAGGATCATCGCCACCGGCAGCGAGAGCCAGGGGGTGAGCCCGATGAGGGTCGTCACGCCCAGCGCGAGATAGGCCCCGCTGGTGGCGAGGTCGCCATGGGCGAAATGGCCAAAGCGCAGGATGCCGAAAATGAGCGTGATGCCGATGGCGCCCAGCGCATAGATCGCGCCGATCACGATCCCGGGAATGATGTAGAAATTGATGAATTCGAGCATGAGGAACCCTTCATCCTCCGAGGAACATCTGGGCGATCTCGGGATCTTCGAGGATCGCGCGGCCCGAGCCTTCGAAACGATTGGCTCCGGTGGCGAGCACGTAGCCGCGATCGCAGAAGGCGAGCGCCTGCTTGGCGTGCTGTTCCACGAGCAGGATCGAGACGCCCGAGTCGCGTACGTCACGGCAGATCTGGAAGATCTGCTCCATGTACTTTGGGGAGAGCCCGGCAGTGGGTTCGTCGAGCAGCAGGAGCTTGGGGTCGAGCATGAGCGCGCGGCCCATGGCCACCATCTGGCGCTGTCCGCCGGAGAGGTCGCCGGCGAGCGCGTGGCGTTTGGTTTTCAGGTCGGGGAAAAGGGCATAGATGCGATCGTAGGCCGCGCTCAGATCCCCTTTGGCGAGAAAAGCCCCCATTTCCAGGTTCTCATGCACCGTCATTTCGCGAAAGACGTTGTCGACCTGGGGTACGTAGGAGATGCCGCGGCGCACGATGCGATCCGGGCTCCAGCCGGTGATGTCTTCGCCTTCGAAGACGATGGCCCCGCTGCGGATGCGCACCAGCCCGAACACCGCTTTCATCGCCGTCGATTTGCCCGCGCCGTTGGGCCCGACGATGACGACGATCTCTTGCGGCATCACCGTGAGCGAGACGCCCTGCAGGATATCGGCATCGCCATAGCCGCCGCGCACCTGGTGCATGATGAGGATGGGCTGAGGACGATCCAGGGAGGGAGTGTGGGTCATGCGGGCTCCTCCGTCACCGTCTCGCCCAGGTAGGCTTCGAGCACGCGCGGATCGTTGCGCACGTCGAGGAATTCGCCTTGCGTAAGCACCTTGCCCTCGGCCATGCAGACGACGGGGTGGCAGAGTTTGGCGATCATCTCCATGTCGTGTTCGATGAGGATGAAGGTGTAGCCCCACTCCCGGTTGAGGATCTGGATCTTCTCCTCGAGCTTGCGCAGTAGCGTGCGGTTGACTCCGGCGGCCGGTTCGTCGAGCAGCACCAGCTTGGCGCCGGTCATCATGGTACGCCCGAGCTCCAGCAGTTTCTTCTGCCCACCGGAGAGGTGGCCAGCGCGCTCGTTGGCCACGTGGGTGAGTTCGAGAAAGGCGAGGACCTCGATCGCTTTCTGCCGCACTTCTTCTTCCACGCGGCGCACCCGGCGCCAGTCGAACCAGTTGGCGAAGAGGTTCTCGCCGGGCTGGCGAGGCGGCACCACCATGAGGTTTTCCAGCACGCTCAAGCGATGGAATTCGTGTGGAATCTGGAAAGTGCGCACCAACCCCTTGTGGAAGCGCTCGTCGGTGCGCAGCCGCGTGATGTCCTCGCCCAGGAAGCGGATGGTGCCGGCCGTGGGCGTGTAGGCTCCGGCGATCACGTTGAAGAGCGTCGTCTTGCCCGCGCCGTTGGGACCGATGAGCCCGAGCACCTGCCCTTCCTCGACGCCGAGCGTGACGCCGTCAACGGCGCGAAAGCCGCCAAAGGCCATCACGATGCCTTCCAGTTCGAGCATCGCCACCCTCGTCCCTCCCAGGATCCCGATCTTGGCGGGGCAGGATAGCGGAAAAACCGCCCCCTGCAAACTAGGGTTTACCTGGGGGCGGTACAATATGGGTGCTGCGCGCACTTGCCGGGCAAGGTGCCCGGAGCACGGGATGCGGGATTCGACCGCGCCGATGGGCGAGCACCCGAGGGCTGCGTCACGCCGCGAGGAAGCTACGCAGCAATGCATTCGAAAGAGACTCCCCCTCAAGATTCCCGTGGGAAGAGATGGAACGAACGGTTAGGACCGAGCACGAACGCGTTCCCTTGCGCACCTGGCGTGATCGGGTGCGCCAGGTGTTGGCGTTCGAGGCGGGTGGCCTCTTGCTGATCACGCCGCCATTTGCCTGGGCGAGCGGTGAGCCGGTGCTCGACTCCTTGGGCTTGCTCGCGCTGCTTGCGCTCATCGCTGCGCTGTGGAATGCGGGCTACAACACGATGTTCGACCGCTTGGAGGCGCGCTTCTTGCGGCGTCGTGCCGACCAGCGTCCGCCTCTGTGGCGCCTCGTGCAGGCGCTCGGGTTCGAGGGCGGGCTCTTGTTCCTCACCCTGCCGGTGATCGTCGCTTGGACCGACATGGGGTGGCTCGAGGCGCTCGTCGCCGACCTGGGGTTGGCGCTCGCCTATACCGTCTACGCTTACGTCTTCAACTGGTGTTACGACCGGCTCTTCCCAATCGCGCCGGATCAGGAGCGGAGATGCAGCGCTTCGTAGAGGTCGATCTCTCTTCCTGGACTACCCTCGGGGTACCCGCCAGGACGCAGGAGCTGCTCGTGCTGGAAGACGAAGCGGATATCGCCCGCTGGCTGGAACGACGCGAAACCGCGCCGATGCCGGAGCTCGTGCTCGGCGGGGGCAGTAACGTCGTCTTCCTCGAAGATTTCGCTGGCCGAGTGGTGCGCTTGGCCACCCGCGGGTACGAACTCCTGGGCGAAGAGGGTGGGTCACGGCTCGTGCGCGCCGCCGGCGGGGAGCCGTGGGACGGCTTCGTGCGCTGGTGCGTCGTGCAAGGCTGGGGCGGTTTGGAGAACCTCGCGGCCATTCCTGGCAGCGTGGGGGCCGTGCCGGTGCAAAACGTCGGTGCCTACGGGCTGGAGGTGGGCGAGCGCATCGCCTGGGTCGAGGGGGTGGATCGCGACACGGGGCTGGCGTGGACGCTTTCTGCCGACGAGTGCGGCTTCGGCTACCGCACGAGCCGCTTCAAGGCGGCGGAGGAATCCTCACGGGTGATCACGGCCGTGGTTTTTCGCCTGCCGCGGGACGAGCCGCCGCGGCTCGACTATCCCGACCTGCAGCGGTGGTTCAGAGGGCGAGCGCAACGCGTCTCGCCAGCGGACGTCTATGCGGCGGTGCGCGAGATCCGGGCGCGCAAGCTCCCCGATCCTCGCGTGCAGGGTAACGTCGGCAGTTTCTTCAAGAACCCGCTGGTCTCGCCCGCAGTAGCCGAACGCCTGGCGGCGCTCCATCCCGATCTGCCGCGCCATCCCCAGCCGGATGGGCGCGTGAAGCTCGCCGCGGGCTGGATGATCGAGCGCTGCGGCCTCAAGGGGGTACGCGAAGGCGGGGCGATGGTGCATGAGCGCCAGGCGCTGGTGCTGTGTAACGCAGGCGGGGCGACGGGCGCGGATTTTCTCGCGCTCGCGCGGCGCGTGCGCGAGGCGGTGGCCGAGCGCTTCGGCGTGGAGTTGGAGGTGGAACCGGTGCTGGTCGGGCGGGAAGGGGTGCGTTCGCTCGAGCGAGCGTGAACGCTCACACGCCCCAGACGACGGGCTTTTTCTCGGCGAGTGCGCGCTTCATCATCTGCAGCAGCGGCCAAGCGCGGCGGTGGAATTCCACCGGCGGCTCCTTGCCTTCTTCCTTGGCCTTTTCTTCCTCGGTCTCGTCCAGGCCAGGGTGCGCCTGGCGGTCGGCCTCGATCGCGGCTTCGAGCTGGGCGATGGCTCGTGGTAACTCTTCGGGCGTGAGGATGCCGCGTTCGACGTCCTTGCCGAGCATCTGCAGGATGGGCTCGGCGTGCTTGCGGTACATGACGATGTCGGCGTCGGCTTCCGATTTGAAGGTGACGAGCATGGCGAGTTTTCCTTACGATTCCCGTACGGCGTAGATGCCGTCGGCGTTGCGCCAGTACCCTTTATAGTCCATGCCGTAGCCGAAGACGTAGCGATCGGGGATTTCCAGACCGGTGAAGTGGGCCCGCATGCCGGGATAGGCTTTGCGTTCGTGCAGTTTGTGGCAGAGCACCGCGAGATAGACGTCCTCGGCGCCTTCGTCGCGCAGCCGCTGCATCACCGCCGCGAGCGTATAGCCTTCGTCGAGGATGTCGTCGAGCACGAGCACGGGGCGTCCCTCGATGGGGGCGGTGGGTTCCACCCGCCACTCCAGCCGGCTGCCGGCGGTGGTGTCATGGTAGCGCGTGGCGTGCAGATAGGCGACTTCCAGCGGAAAGCGCAGCCGCGGCAGGATCTGGCCGGCGAAGACGACGGCGCCTTTCATGACCACATAGACGAGCGGGTCGCGCTCGGCGAGCACTTCCGTGATCTCGGCGGCGACGCGATCGATGGCGCGCTGCACTTGGCTGGAATCGGCGATGCACTCGGCCTCGGCGAGCACGCGGCGCATGGCTTCGACTTTGGGGTTCATCGAGGGTCCCGTGAGAAAAAAGGGGAATTATCGCGGATTTTGCGCGAGTGCGAAGTCGTAGTCGACGATGAGCGGGGCGTGATCGGAGAAGCGCTCGTCCTTGTAGACCCGGGCGGCGCGGGCGGTGGCGGCGATGCCGGGGGTGGCGATCTGGTAGTCGATGCGCCAGCCGACGTTCTTTTCCCACGCGCGCCCGCGGTTGGACCACCAGGTGTAGCCTTCTTCGGTGGCCTCGGGGTAGAGGTGACGGTAGACGTCGATCCAGCCCAGCTCGTCGAACACGCGGCTGAGCCAGGCCCGTTCTTCGGGGAGAAACCCGGAGTGTTTCTGGTTGCTGCGCCAGTTTTTGAGGTCTTTCTCGGTGTGGGCGATGTTCCAGTCGCCGCAGATCACGACTTCGCGGCCGCAGTGGCGTAGTTCGCGCAGCTTGGGAAAGAAGGCGTCCATGAAACGGAACTTGGACGCCTGCCGTTCCGGGCCGGCCGAGCCGGAGGGCAGATAGAGCGAGACCACCGAGAGGCCGGGATAGATGGCTTCGAGATAGCGCCCTTCGGCGTCGAACTCCGGCTCGCCGATGCCGGCGACGAGCTCGAGCGGGGGGTGGCGCAGGTAGAGGCCGACACCGGCGTAGCCTTTCTTCCCGGCGAAATGGAAGTGCCCGGTGTAGCCGTCGGGAGCGCGCATCTCCTCGGAGAGGTCTTTTTCCTGCGCCTTGAGCTCCTGCACGGCGGCGACGTCGGCGTCTTGGGTGGGCAGCCAGCGGAAGAAGCCTTTGTCGGCGGCGGAACGGATGCCGTTGAGGTTCAGCGTAAGGATGCGCAGCGTCATGTCGTCTCCGGAATGGCTTGCGGCGAGGCGGGGCGGCGCGTACCATTGCCGCCCGTCACCGCTCTGGGAAAAAGGGGAAGATTCATGGATTTTAGCCGGGAATTCCTGCGCCTGGCCTGCGAGAAGGGGGTGCTGCGCTTCGGCGAATTCGTCACCAAGGCGGGGCGCCATTCGCCCTACTTCTTCAATTCGGGGCTCTTCGATGACGGCGCCTCGTTTCGCGCATTGTGCGGCTTCTACGTCGAAGCGATCCTTGCGAGCGGCATCGCCTTCGATGGTCTCTTCGGGCCGGCCTACAAGGGCATCCCCTTGGTGACGGGGGTGGCGATCCGGCTCGCCGAAGGGGGGCTCGACAAGCCTTTCTCCTTCGACCGCAAGGAAGCGAAAGCGCACGGCGAGGGAGGGCGGCTCATCGGTGCGCCGCTGCGCGGCCGTATCCTCATCGTCGATGACGTGATCTCGGCGGGGACCTCGGTGCGCGCCTCGATCGAACTCATCCGGGCCCACGGCGCGGAGCCGGCGGGCGTCGTGATCGCGCTCGATCGCATGGAGCGCGGCGAGGGCGAGGAGTCGGCAGCCCAGGAAGTGAGCCGGCGCTTCGGTATTCCCGTGATCGCCGTGGCCACGCTCGAAGATCTGCTCGCGCTGCTCGCCGACGATCCACGGCTGCGCGAGCACTTGCCGGCGGTGCGGGCGTATCGTGAGCGCTACGGCGTGCAGGGCTCGGCGGCGCGTCGCGCCTGAGCGAGCGTGGATCCGAGAGAAATGCGCCGGCGTGATCGTTCAGGCATGGCATGGATCGGCTGTTTCGCATATCATGCCTGGATGGGGCCATGAGGGCTGAGAGCGATGGGGCGGCGAATCTGGCGCGGGGTGTTGGCTGGGGGATTGTTGGGCATGCTTGTCGTCGGGACGGCAAGTGCGCGGGAGGGAGTGGCGTGCTGTGACGACGTCAACGGACGGAGAGTGTGTGGGAATCCTCTGCCCGCCGAGTGTTATGGACGCAAATACTGGCTGATCGATGCCAGCGGCGTGGTGCGCAAAGTAGTCGATCCGGATGCCGAGCGGGCGCGCCATCGGATGTCGGACGATTCGGAGGATCTCTCGGCGCAGGAACGGATGCTGCGGCGTAAGCACGAGCGCCTGCTGCAGGCGTTCCCCACCCTAGAGGCGTTCGATGCCTGGCGCGATGCGCAGCTGGCTGGCTACGATCGGCAGATTGACCAGATACGCGAGATGCCGGCGGAAAAGGCGGACCCGGAAGCGGTGGAAACGGCGGTGCGGCGCCTGCAAGAAGAGCGCGAGGCAGCGGCGAAACGCCTCGCTGCCGAGCGCCGCGAGCTCGAAGAGGCCCTGAAAGCGCGCCAGCCGAGGCGATGATCCCCTCGCAGCCCGTCCGGGTGGGACGGGCTGCCGAGGCTCACAGGAGCACGCGCTCGATTCCGCCGCGGTTGGCGGCCTCCACGTAGCGCTCGAGCCAATCGGGGCCGAGCAGGTGCTTCGCGAGTTCCACCACCACGTAGTCGGCATCGAGCCCCCCGGCGTCGTTGCCGAAGCGGTGCAATCCCTGCAGGCAGCTGGGGCAGGAAGTGAGCACCTTCACCGGGGTGCCGGGCGCGGCGTCGGCGCGAAGCCGTGCGGCGTCCTTCTCCAGCTCTTCCTGTTTGCGGAAACGCACTTGCGTCGACACGTCCGGCCGCGTGACGGCGAGCGTTCCCGATTCGCCGCAGCAACGGTCGTTTAGGGCGACCTCCGTGCCCAGCAGCTTCTTCGTCACCTCGATGCCCGCGTATTGCTTCATCGGCGTGTGGCAGGGCTCATGGTACATGTAGCGCACGCCGGGGATGCCGTCGAGCCGGATGCCTTTCTCCATCAGGTATTCGTGGATGTCGAGCAGCCGGCAGCCGGGGAAGATCTGCTCGAAGTGGTAGCCGAGCAGCTGGTCCATGCAGGTGCCGCAGGAGACGACTACCGTCTTGATGTCGAGGTAGTTGAGCGTGTTGGCCACCCGGTGGAAGAGCACGCGGTTCTCGGTGGTGATGCGCTGCCCCTTGTCGTCGTTGCCGGCGGCGGTCTGCGGGTAGCCGCAGCAGAGGTAGCCCGGCGGCAGCACCGTGGTGGCGCCGACGTGATAGAGCATGGCCTGGGTGGCCAGCCCCACCTGGCTGAAGAGCCGCTCGGAGCCGCAACCGGGGAAGTAGAAAACGGCGTCCGAGTCGCTCGCCGGCACCTGCGGGTTGCGGATCACGGGGATCACCGTCTGATCCTCGATGTCGAGGAGTTGCCGCGCCGTGCGCTTGGGAAGATTACCCGGCATCGGTTTGTTCACGAAGTGGATCACCTGCTCGCGGATCGGCGGCTTGCCCACCGTGAGCGGCGGGCGGCGCGTCTGCTCCTGGATGAGCCCGAGGCGCTTGGCCCACTGGTGTGCCAGGCGCTGCGCCTTGTAGCCCCACTCGACCATGGTCTTGCGCACGAGCTTGACCGTGGTCGGATCCTTGACCGTGAGCAGCAGCATCGCCGCCTTCGTGCCCGGGTTGAAGGAGTTTTTCCCCTGCTTGCGCAGGAGGTTCCGCATCTTGATGGAGACGTCGCCGAAGTCGATGTCGACCGGGCAGGGTTTCTCGCACTTGTGGCAGACGGTGCAGTGATCGCCGATGTCCTCGAACTCGGCCCAGTGGGCCAGCGACACGCCGCGGCGCGTCTGCTCCTCGTAGAGCAGCGCCTCGATCAGCTGCGAGGTGGAGAGGATCTTGTCGCGCGGGCTGTAGAGGAGATTGGCGCGCGGCACGTGCGTCGAGCACACGGGCTTGCATTTGCCGCAGCGCAGGCAGGATTTGATGTCGTCGGCGATCGCCCCGATCTCGGTCTGCTCCATGATGAGCGATTCGTGACCGAGCAGGTTGAAAGAAGGCGTATAAGCGCGGGCCAGGTTGCCGCCGGGCATGAGCTTGCCGCGGTTGAACGCGCCTTTGGGATCGATGCGGCGTTTGTAGTCCCAGAAGGGGCGAAGCTGCTCCTCGTCGAGATAGTCGATCTTGGTGATGCCGATGCCATGCTCGCCGGAGATGACCCCGCCGAGCGACTTCGCCACCGCCATGATGCGGTCGACTACGCGGTTGGCGGTCTGCAGCATTTCATAATCGTCGGAATTGACCGGGATGTTGGTGTGCACGTTGCCGTCGCCGGCGTGCATGTGCAGCGCCACGAAGAGCCGTCCGCGTTTGACCTGCTGGTGGAGCTCGAGGATGCGCTCGCGAGTGGGGCGGAAGACGTCGCCGTCGAAAAGGCGCATGAGCCCCGGGCGCAGCTCGCGCTTCCAGGATATGCGTATGGAATAATCCTGCAGGCGGTGGAAGAGCGTGAGCGCTTCGGCGCGGTTGGTGAGTTCGCCCGCCTCGATGCCGTATTCGGCGAAGTGCCGTTCGGCCTCGGCGAGTGGCAGGTCGAGGTTGTCCCGCAGCCAGCGCCAGCGCCGGCGCACCGCGTCGACGAGCTCGAGCGCGAGCTCGCGCTTCTCGCCGATGAGCGTCTCCGGCGGCACATCGGCATCGCCGGGATCGAGCGGCAGTTTGGGTTCACGCAGAAAGGCTTCGAGCCGGTCGCACAGGGCGAGCTTGTTGTCCAGCGACAGCTCGATGTTGATGCGCTCGACGGCGTCGCAGTACTCGCCCATCTTGGGCAGAGGGATGACGACGTCTTCGTTGATCTTGAAGGCGTTGGTATGCCGGGAAATGGCCGCGGTGCGGGAACGCTCGAGCCAGAAGCGCTTGCGCTGCTCCGGGGTCACCGCGATGAACCCTTCGGCGTCGCGCTTGTTGCACATCCGCACCACTTCGGAGGCGGCGCGCATCACCGCTTCTTCGTCGTGACCGACGATGTCGCCCACCAGCACCATCTTCGGGCGGCCGCGGCGCTTGGCCTTGGTGGTGTAGCCCACGGCTTTGACGTAGCGCTCGTCGAGGTGCTCGAGCCCGGCCAGTTGCACCCCGGCCGCGTGCCCTCCGCCGCCGGGTTTGAAATAGTCGGTGATCTCGACGATGGCTGGCACCGCGTCGCGCACCTGACCGAAGAATTCGAGGCAGACGGTGCGCGTGACCGGCGGCATCTTGTGCAGCACCCAGCGGGCGGCCACGATGAGGCCGTCGGTGCCTTCCTTCTGGATGCCGGGGATGCCGTGCAGGTATTTGTCGGTGACGTCCTTGCCCAGGCCCGGTTTGCGCATCGTCGCGCCCGGCGCGCTGATGATCTCTTCGCCCAAGGGCGCATAGGTGAGCCCGTCGAAGCGGCGCAGGCGGAAGTAGACCGTCTCCTGTTCGTGGATTTTCCCGAGGTTGTGCTCGAGCCGCTCGACTTCGAGCCAGTTGCCGTCGGGCGTGACCATTTTCCACCACAGGAGGTTGTCGAGCGCCGTGCCCCACAGCACTGCCTTCTTGCCGCCGGCGTTCATGGCGATGTTGCCGCCGATGCAGCAGGCTTCGGCCGAGGTGGGATCGACGGCGAAGACGCGCCCGGCGGCGGTCGCGGCATCGGCCACGCGCTGTGTGACGACGCCGGCGCCGGTGCGGATGGTGGGATAGCGCTGGGGCAGCGGCCCTTCGCGTCCAGGCAATTCGACTTCTTCGACCGGGCCGAGCGAGGTGAGCTTCTCCGTGTTGATGACGGCCGAGCGCGCATCGAGCGGCACGGCGCCGCCCGTGTAGCCGGTACCGCCGCCACGCGGGATGATGGTGAGCCCCAGTTCGATGCAGCCGCGCACCAAGGGGGCGATTTCCTCTTCGGTGTCCGGCGTGAGCACCACGAAGGGCAGTTCGACCCGCCAGTCGGTGGCGTCGGTGACGTGCGAGACGCGTGCGTGCCCGTCGAAGCGGATGTTGTCGCGCCGGGTGTGGCGCGACAGCACCCGCAGCACGTCCTTGCGCAGCCGCTCGGTTTCAGGGAAGGAGCGCTCGAAGACGTCGATCGCGGCGGCGGTGAGTTCGACCAGACGCGCCACGCGCGCGGCGCGCTCGGCATCGGCGGCGGCGTTGGCAATGCGCCGTTTCTCCACTTCGTCCAGCCGATGGCGCAGAGCCTCGATCAGCGCCTGGCGACGCTTGCGGTTGGCGAGCAGATCGTCGAGCAGGAAGGGATTGCGCTGCACCACCCAGATGTCGCCGAGGATCTCGAAGAGCATACGCGCCGAGCGCCCGGTGACGCGCTCGCCGCGCAGGGCCTCCAGGATCGCCCAGGCTTCCTCGCCCAACAACCGGATCACGATCTCACGGTCGGACAAGGAGGTGTAGTTGTAAGGAATTTCGCGCAGACGCGGGTCCATCATCCTCTCCGGGCACGGTTCGAGGGACAATTCTAGCGCATGTGTCCACGGTCGTCGCCCACGACGGGAGTGTGGGCCATTGACACGATTTTGAATTGACCGTGCTTATTGATAGCTTTCATCTATGATGACGTTTGCCAGGAACGATTGGATTTTGCCCGGGGGCTGACCTAGAATGATTCGCGTGGTGACCGGCACGCCGTGCCGGACCGCCGCCGGTCACAAGGCCGGTGCGTGAGATGTTCGACCCTGACAGGAGGAAGCGCTATGAGCTTGATCAACACCCAAGTCGTTCCGTTCAAAGTCCAGGCTTACAAGGAAGGTAAATTCATCGAAGTCACCGACGCCGATCTGCGCGGTCATTGGTCGGTGTTCGTGTTCTACCCGGCCGACTTCACTTTCGTGTGCCCGACCGAGCTCGAGGATCTCGCCGATCTGTACGATGAATTCAAGAAGATCAATTGCGAGATCTACTCGGTGTCGACCGACACCCACTTCACGCACAAGGCGTGGGCCGAGGCTTCTCCCGCCATCAAGAAAGTGCGCTATCCCATGCTCGGCGACCCGGCGCAGAAACTGGCGCGCGCCTTCGACGTGCTCATCGAAGAAGAAGGCCTGGCGCTGCGCGGCACCTTCATCATCGACCCCAACGGTGTCATCAAGGGGATGGAGGTCAACGACAACAGCATCGGCCGCAATGCCGCCGAGCTGCTGCGCAAAGTGAAAGCTGCCAAGTACGTGGCCGAGCATCCGGGTGAAGTCTGCCCGGCCAAGTGGAACGAAGGCGCCGAGACGCTCAAGCCTTCCATCGATCTGGTCGGCAAGATCTGATTTTTCGCGCGAAGACCGGTCGGGGTGTGTTCCGGCCGGCAGGTATTCCGGCGCCGCCTCGCGCGGCGCTCCTTTCCCCGAGCACGAGACGTCGGTCGAAAGAGGCCGTGGGGCTTTTTTCGTCCAAAGTTTCGACGAAGGAGGGTGTGTCATGGCATTGTTGGATCAAGAAACGAAGGGCGCTTTGGCGCAATACCTCGAACGTTTGGCCGGGCCGATCGAGCTCGTCACGGCGTTCGACGACAGCGAGCGCGCCCGGCAATTGGCCGAGCTGGTGCAGGAGATCGTCGCCGCTGGCGGCGGCAAGGTGACGGTGCGCGAAGCGGTGGGCGAAGAAGTCGCCGGTGGGCGTCGCCCGGCGTTCGCGGTGGCACGCCCCGGTGAGGCGCCGCGGGTGCATTTCGCCGGCTTGCCCCTGGGGCACGAGTTCGGCTCGCTCATCCTGGCGCTGCTGCAGGTGAGCGGTTATCCGCCCAAGGTCGAGCCGGACGTGATCGAGCAGATCAAGAGCCTGGATTCGCCGCTGCGCTTCGAGGTGTACGTGTCGCTGTCGTGCCACAACTGCCCCGAAGTGGTGCAGTCGGTCAACACCATGGCCGCCCTGAACCCCAGGGTGCAGGCGGTGATGATCGACGGGGCGAGCTTCCCCGCCGAGGTCGAGGCCAAGCAGATCATGGCCGTACCCACCGTCTATCTCAACGGCGAGCTCTTCGGCCAGGGGCGCATGGAGCTGCCGGAGATCCTCGCCAAGGTCGACACGCACGCCGAGGAACGCGAACGGGCGCGGCTCGCGCAAAAGGGCGAATTCGACATCCTCATCGTCGGCGGCGGGCCGGCCGGAGCGGCGGCGGCGATCTATGCCGCGCGCAAGGGATTGCGCACCGGCATCGTGGCCGAGCGCTTCGGCGGCCAGGTGATGGACACGCTCGCCATCGAGAACTTCATCTCGGTGAAGGAGACCGAGGGGCCCAAGCTCGTGGCCGGGCTGGAAGAGCACGTCAAGGTCTATGATGTGGACATCATGAACCATCAGCGCGCGGTGCGCCTCGACGTTCCCGCCGCGCCGGGCCAGGCGGCGAAGGTGGCGCTCGCCAACGGCGCCGAGCTCGGCGCCAAGGCGGTGATCCTCGCCACCGGCGCGCGCTGGCGCGAGCTGGGCGTTCCCGGCGAGAAGGAATACCGCGGCCGGGGCGTGGCCTACTGCCCGCACTGCGACGGGCCGCTCTTCAAAGGCAAGAAAGTGGCGGTGATCGGCGGGGGCAACTCGGGGGTGGAGGCGGCGATCGATCTGGCCGGCATCGTCGATCATGTCACGCTCATCGAGTTCGCTGAAGCCCTGCGCGCCGATGCCGTGCTGCAGCGCAAGCTCAAGAGCCTGCCCAACGTGACCATCGTCACCAATGCCCAGACGCTGGAAATCCTCGGCGACGGGCAGAAGGTCAACGCCCTGCGCTACCGCGACCGCGCCAGCGGCGAGGAGCAGACGGTGGAACTGGCTGGCGTGTTCGTGCAGATCGGGCTCGTGCCCAACACCGACTGGCTCGAAGGGGTGGTGGCGCGCAACCGCTTCGGCGAGATCGAGATCGACGCGCGCTGCGGCACGTCCGCCCCAGGGGTGTTCGCCGCGGGCGACTGCACCACCGTGCCCTACAAGCAGATCATCATCGCCATGGGCGAGGGGGCGAAGGCGGCGCTGTCGGCGTTCGACTACCTCATCCGGCTCGCGCCGGCGCAGTAAGGCAACCCCGGCGGTGCGGCGTACCTCCCGTCCTTGCCGACGGGAGGTTTTTTTTCGTCTACAGCAGCACCTGGGTGCCGAGCTCGACGACGCGGTTGGGCGGAATCTTGAAGAAGGCGGTGACGCTGCCGGCATTGCGGTGCAGGGCGACGAAGAGCCGTTTGCGCCACAGCCGCATCTCGGGACTGGGGCGGGGAATGACCGTTTCGCGTCCCAGGAACCACGAAGTGGCCAGCGGCGCGCACTCCAGCCCCATGGGCGCGGCGCCGGCGAGCGCGGCCGGCAGATCGGGTTCGTCCATGAAGCCATAGCGCACGATCACCTGCCAGAAGTTCTCCGGCAGCTCCCGGATTTCCAGCCGTTCCGTCGGCGGCACGTAGGGAACGTCCTCGAAGCGCACGCTGACCACGACCACGTGCTCGTGCAGGATCTTGTTGTGCATCAGATTATGCAGCAGGGCGTGCGGCACTCGTTCGGGATTGGCGTTGAGAAAGACTGCCGTTCCCGGTACCCGCAGCGGCATGCCGCCGCGCAGGGATTCGATGAAACGCACCAAAGGCATCCGCCCGCCTTCGAGCCGCTCCAAGAGCAGCACTCGTCCCTGCTGCCACGTGAGCATGACCATGAAGACGACGACGCCAGCGAGCAGCGGGAACCAGCCGCCATCGGGGATTTTCAGGACGTTGGCAGCGAGGAAGGTCGATTCCACCACGAGGAAACAGGCAAAGAGCGCCACGGCACGCGCCCATCCCCAACCCCAGACGCGGGCGGCCACCACGGTGGCCAGAAGCGAGGTGATCACCATGTCGCCCGTCACCGCCAGCCCGTAGGCCGCCGCGAGGTTGTTCGAGGAACGAAAGCCGAGCACCAGCAACATCACCGCCGCCATCAAGGCCCAATTGAGCGCAGGCACGTAGATTTGCCCTTGCTCGCGCTCGGAGGTATGACGCACTTCGAGACGGGGCAGAAAGCCGAGCTTCATGGCTTGTCGCGTGATGGAGAAAGCGCCCGAGATCACCGCCTGGGACGCGATGACGGTGGCCATCGTCGCCAGTGCCAGCATGGGGTAGAGAGCCCACTCCGGGGCCATGAGGTAGAACGGGTTTTGCATCGCGGCAGGATCGCGCAGCAGCAGCGCGCCTTGCCCGAAATAGTTGAGCACCAGCGCGGGCAGCACGAACAGGAACCAGCTGCGTCGGATGGGTTCTTTGCCGAAGTGCCCCATGTCGGCGTAGAGCGCCTCCGCCCCGGTGATCGCCAGCACGACGTTGCCCATCGCCACCAGGGCCATCGCGTGATGGTGCACGAGAAAGGAGATTGCGTACGCCGGGCTGAGGGCGGCGAGCACTTCCGGCGCATCGAGGATCTGGTTGAGGCCAAGGAGCGCCAGCACCACGAACCAGACCAACATCACCGGCCCGAAGGCATGCCCGACGAGCGTCGTGCCGTGGTGCTGCAGGTAGAACAGGATGAGGAGCACCGTCAGCGACACCGGCAGCACCACGTGATGCAGCGCCGGTGCGGCGATCTGCAGCCCTTCCACGGCCGAGAGCACGGAGATGGCCGGAGTGACCATGCCATCGCCGTAGAACATGGCCGCCCCGAGGATGCCGAGCACGAGCACGATGCGATGGGTGCGGGTGCCGGGGGCGGCATCGCGCAGCGCCAGGGCGATGAGCGCCATGATGCCGCCCTCGCCGCGGTTGTCGGCGCGCATGATGAAAATAACGTATTTTACGGCGACGATGATGATGAGCGCCCAGAAGAAGAGCGAGAGGCTGCCGAGCACGTTGGCCCGCTCCAGGGCGATGGGATGGTTGCCGGCGAAGACTTCCTTCATCGCATAGAGCGGGCTCGTGCCGATGTCGCCGTAGACGACCCCCAGCGCTCCCAGGCACAAGAGCGCCAGTTCCTTGCCGCGGGCTTCACTCGACGGTCGATGTTCCATGGCTTTTCCTCGTTTTTTTGCGGCGCAGCCCCTGGCGCGCCGGGAGATCTTTGCCAATCTTAGGTCATCGGCGGGGGTTTGGGAACGACATAGGGCGATTCTGGAATTTTCCCTGATTCCGTCGATAGGCAGGAACGATTGGCCGCGGGGCAGTCCTCTTCTATAATGAAGTCGATGGCGCGGCGCGAAGGCGCTGCACCTTCATGAGTTCCGCAGCCCGTGGTGTGCCTGTTTTCAAACCGTCAGACCGCGTGGTTCGGCCATTCGACCCTGCAAGGAGAACGCGCCATGAGCGAGCAGAAGTGCCCCTATCATCTCACCACCACGGCCGGTGCGCCGGTGGCCGACAACCAGAATTCGCTCACCGTCGGGCCACGCGGCCCCACGCTGCTGCAAGACTACGTCCTGCTCGAAAAGCTCGCACATCAGAACCGCGAGCGCATCCCCGAGCGCGTGGTGCACGCCAAGGGCTGGGGGGCATTCGGCACGCTCACCATCACCGGCGATATCCGCAAGTATTCCCGTGCCAAGGTATTCTCCCAGATCGGGGCGAAGATCCCCATGCTCGCGCGCTTCTCGACGGTGGCCGGCGAAATGGGCGCGGCCGATGCCGAGCGCGACGTGCGCGGATTCGCCCTCAAGTTCTATACCGACGAAGGCAACTGGGATCTCGTGGGCAACAACACGCCGGTTTTCTTCATCCGCGACGCCTACAAATTCCCCGACTTCATCCACACGCAAAAACGCCATCCGCGCACCAATTTGCGTTCGCCCACGGCCATGTGGGACTTCTGGTCGCTTTCGCCCGAGAGCCTGCACCAGCTCACCATCCTCTTCTCCGACCGGGGCATCCCGCGCTCGCCCATGCACATGAACGGCTATGGTAGCCACACCTACAGTTTCTGGAACGAGGCCGGCGAGCGTTTCTGGGTGAAGTTCCACTTCAAGACGCAGCAGGGGCACGAGACGCTCACCGACGAAGAGGCCGAAGCCATCATCGGCAAGACGCGCGAGAGCTACCAGGAGGCGCTTTTCGGCGCGATCGAGCGCGGTGAATACCCTCGCTGGACGATGTACGTGCAGGTGATGAGCGAGAAAGAGGCCGACGCCTGGAGCGAGCGTACCGGCTGGAACCCCTTCGATCTCACCAAGGTCTGGCCGCACCGCGACGCTCCGCTCATCGAAGTGGGTGTGATGGAACTCGATCGCAATCCGGACAACTATTTTACCGAGATCGAGCTGGCGGCCTTCTCGCCCTCCAACGTGGTGCCGGGCATCGGGTTTTCGCCCGACAAGATGCTGCAGGCGCGCATCTTCTCCTACGCGGACGCCCACCGCTACCGCCTGGGGACGCACTACGAGGCGCTGCCGGTCAATCGTCCGCGCTGTCCGGTGCACCATTACCACAAGGACGGGTCGATGCGCTTCTTCGACAATTTCCATCAAAACCCGGACGCCTACTATGAGCCCAACTCCTTCGGCGGCCCGGTCGAGCGCCCCGAAGTCAAGGAGCCGCCTCTGTCGGCCATCGGCATGATCGACCGCTATAGTCATCGCGACGGCAACGACGACTTCTCGCAGCCGCGCGCGCTATGGGCGCTCTTCGACGAGGCGCACAAGGAGCGGCTCTACGGCAACCTCGCGCGTTCGATGAAAGGCGTACCGGATTTCATCGTCGAGCGCCAGCTCGCGCTCTTTGCCCAGATCGACCCGGCCTACGCCGCGGGCGTACGACGCGCGCTCGATCGTCTATGATGAAATGAGGCGGGGCCACAATGCTCCGCCTTTCGTTCCATCCTGGAGGGGCGTATGGCGACAGTACAACAGCAAGGCTTCGTCGAAGAACGATCAAAGCCGACGAGGGGGCAGTTGCGTAATGCCGACCGTTTGCGGGCCCTGGTGCAGTCCTGGTTCGAGGAGGCCGATGTCACGCTCGATGGCGATCGGCCGTGGGATTTCCAGATCAAACACCCCAAAGTGCTCGAACGGGCGATCGCCGAAGGCAGCCTCGGCCTGGGCGAAGCCTACATGGACGGCTGGTGGGAATGCGAGCGGCTCGACGAATTCTTCGCGCGGGTGCTGCGCGCGCGGCTCGACGAGCGGGTGAGGAATCCCTCGCTCGTGTGGCGCGCGTTGAAGGCGCGGCTCATCAACCTGCAATCCGTGCGCCGCGCCTGGCACGTGGGCGAGGTGCACTACGATCTGGGCAGCGACTTCTTCGAGGCGATGCTCGATCCGTACATGGCCTATTCCTGCGGCTATTGGGCCAACGCCAAGACGCTGGAAGAGGCGCAGGTCGCCAAGCTCGACCTCATCTGCCGCAAGTTGGGATTGGAGCCGGGCATGCGGCTGCTCGACATCGGTTGCGGCTGGGGTAGCCTCATGCGCTATGCCGCCGAGCACTATGGCGTCGAATGCGTGGGGCTGACCATTTCCAAAGAACAGGCCGCCTGGGGGCAGAAGCGCTGCGCGGGACTACCGGTGCGTTTCATCCTGGCGGATTACCGCACGTTCAACGTCGACGGCAAGGAACGGTTCGATCGCATCGCCTCGGTGGGGATGTTCGAGCACGTGGGAGTGCGCAACTACAAAGCCTATTTCGCCATGGCGCGCCGCAGCCTGCGCGACGACGGGCTCTTCCTCCTGCACACCATCGGCAAGAACCGCCGCGGTGGGGGCACCGACCCCTGGATCGAAAAATACATCTTCCCCAACGGGGAATTGCCTTCGATCGGCGAGGTGGCGGATGCAAGCGAGCACTGGTTCGTGATGGAGGACCTGCACAACTTCGGCGCCGACTACGACAAGACCCTGATGGCCTGGTACGAGCGCTTCGAAGCCGCCTGGCCGCGCTTTCGCGAACGCTACGGCGAGCGCTTCTATCGCATGTGGCGCTATTACCTGCTCGCCTGCGCCGGCACCTTCCGCGCCCGTACCAACCAGCTGTGGCAGTTCGTTTTCTCGCCGAACGGCGTGCCCGGCGGCTACCGGCGCCTCAGCTGAGGCTGCCGGCCTCCATGGCTTTGAGGGTGCGCGACACGGTCTCGATGCGCAAGCCGGTGATGGCGGCGATGTCGCGCAGGCGCAGGTGCGGTGGCTCGGCTCCGGCTGCCTGCGCGAGCGCGAAGAGCCGCTCGATGCGCTCGGGCGCCTTGCCTACACGCAGGCGCAGCACTTCCCCCATACGGTGCTCGAAGCGGGCATAGAGCAGGGCCGTGGGCTCCTTGGCCGCCGTTTGGCTCCAGCCTTCGAGCACGACGGGGGTGACGGCCGTGGCGGTGTACGCATAGCGGCCGAACATGAGTGCTTCAGCTCCGATCAGGTCACCCCCGTAGGCGATGCCGACGAAATGTTCCTCGTCGGGCTCTTCGCCGAAGGCAACGGGTAGATCGAGCCGCACGATTCCCTCGACGACGCGCCAGGCTGGGCCGCTCTCTCCGGCACCGAGCAGGCACTGACCGCGCCTGCCCGTGCGCCGTTCGGTGAGGAGGGTCTCACATTTCATGGCCGGATTTCTTGCCGTGATCGCGTTTGAGTGGACGCACCGGCGCCTCGACCTCGACCGTGAATTCCTTGCCCTCGGTGTCGGTGAAGATGAGGGTGAGCGGCACTCTCTGCCCGACCTCTACCGCTTTGGGCAGATCGATGAGCATCACGTGGTAACCACCGGGTTTGAGCTCCATCGTCTTGCCGGCCTCCAGCGGTAACCCGCCGTCGATGGCCCGCATCTTCATGACGTCGCCTTCCATCACCATTTCGTGGATTTCCACCACGGGGGCGACCGGCGTCTTGCCGCCGGTGAGTTTGACCGGCGCATCGGCGGTGAGCTTCATGAACGCGGCCGTGGCTTTTTGCCCGGCCACCGTGGCTTGGACCCAAGGGTCTTCGACCTTGACCGTCTGCGCCCAGGCGGGCAGCGTGAACGCACCGAACATCAGCGCGAGACCGAGAGAACGGCGGGTTTTTGTGGTCAGCATCGTCGACTCCTTCTTTTGTGGTGAAGACACAGATTCCCTCAAGGCAAAGACGGCATGGCCGTTCATTCGGCGAGCAGGCGCCGCACGTCCGCGGCGAAATCTTCTGCCGACAGGGCATGGGGCACGGCTAGCCGAAGTTTGCCATCGGCATTATAGACGAAAGTGGTGGCGGTGTGGTCCATCGTGTACGAACTCCCTGTGGGCACCTTGCGGTAATAGACGCGGAATTCCTTGGCAGTACGGGCCACTTCCTCCGGGCTACCCACCAGGCCGACAAAGGAGGGGTCGAAGGCATCGAGATAGGCCCGCACGACTTCGGGCGTGTCTCGTTCGGGATCCACCGTGATGAAGACCACGCGAAAGCGCTTGCCGTCTTCGCCCAGTAACTGCTTCACTGCCACCGCACGCGACAGCGCCGTCGGACATACGTCGGGACATTGCAGAAAGCCGAAATAGACCGCCACGACTTCACCGCGGAAGTCGGCGAGCGTGCGCAGACGTCCCTCCGTGTCGGGCAATTGCAGCTCGCGGCCGAACGAGGCGTCGCGAATCTCGGTCGCGTGAAAAGATGCAGTCGTGGTGGCTTGCTCGCAGGCCGCCAGCAGCATGAGGGGCAGCAGTGCGAGCAAGAAGCATCGGCGTAGGCCAGGGCGTATCGTCATCGTGTCTTGGACCTCTCCTCGTGGGCGTCTCGCATGACCTACGGCGTGGCGGCATGCCGTTGCGCTCCGCTGCCCGGATGCCCGTCGCTGCTCGTGCGTCGTCCCGCATGTCCCGTGTGTGTGGGACTTCGCCCTGCACGCACCACGTCCCCGGGTCTTGCCCGACGCAAGGTCGTGTCGATGAGCGCATGTTAGGGGGAATCCACGGTATTGACAATGCGTGCGCGCAGGGAGTTTGAGCGAAGTCAAACCGATGACGGCGAAAGTTGACGATTCTCAATTGAGCCGCGGGAAACGAAACGTTACGATGGCGCCGCCCGTCGCTGCTTTGCCGGCGACCCCGTTTGTTGCCGCATCGAAAGGAGCCTCGTTTCATGACCGCCTCTCCCGTCTCTTCGTATCCGCCGCGGCGCAGACCCCTGTCGCTCGCCCTGGCGCTCGTCTTCGCCGGTCTGCCTTCGGCCTGGGCCCAGAGTGAGGCGACGTCGCCGGAAAGCAAGGTACTCGCGCCGGTGATCGTCTCCGACACCCGGGAACAGGCCGCTCCGCCGACGACGACGCTCGGCCCGCAGGAGCTCGCCCCGCTGCGCGCCGCCACCGCCGACACGGCGAGCCTGTTGCGCAAGGTGCCGGGCGTGACGCTCTATGGCGCAGGGGGCGCTTCCAGCCTGCCGGCGATCCGTGGGCTGGCCGACGAACGGCTGCGGCTGCAGGTCGATGGCATGGACCTGCTCTCGGCCTGCCCCAACCACATGAACCCGGCCTTCTCCTATCTCGCTCCGAGCCAAGTCGAGACCATCCAGGTGTGGACCGGGGTCACGCCGGTGAGCGTGGGGGGCGACGCGATCGGCGGGGCGATCGTCGTTGAGACGCCCAAACCGCGCTTTGCCGCGCCTGGCCAGGGCACGCTCGTCACCGGCGAGGCTGGTACCTATTACCGCAGCAACGGCGATGGTTTCGGGGTCCATGGCGCGGCCACCATTGCCGGCGAGCAGGTGAGCG
This sequence comes from Tepidiphilus sp. J10, assembly GCF_006980785.1. NCBI lineage: Bacteria > Pseudomonadati > Pseudomonadota > Hydrogenophilia > Hydrogenophilales > Hydrogenophilaceae > Tepidiphilus > Tepidiphilus sp. J10. The sequence goes on along the minus strand of NZ_SBHP01000001.1, from coordinate 345,006 downwards.
TGCGCTATCTCGGGGCCTATGCCAAAGCCAACAATTACTCTGCGGGCGGCAATTTCAAGAACTTCACTGCCACCGGTCGCCTCGGTCACACGCTCGCGCGCGACGAAGTCGGCTCCACCAGCTATGAGCTGAGCAATCACCTCGTGGGTTTCGCGCTGAAGAACGGCGCGCACCTCGTCGATGCCTCGGTCGCCATCCAGAACGTCGCCGATCAGCTCTATCCCAACCAACGCATGGACATGCTGGACAACGATTCCACCCTCTTCAACTTGCGCTATCTCGGGCAGTTCGACTGGGGCTCGCTCGATGGCCGGGTCTATCACCAAAGCGTTGACCACTTCATGGATTTCGGCAAGGACAAGCGCTATTGGTACAGCCAACGCTCCATGATCCCGAACAATGCCACCGATGGACGACCGTGTTCGCCGATCGATGGCACCTGCGCCGCCGGCATGCCGATGAATACCGAGAGCAGGACCACCGGGGCGAAACTCACCGCCAACATCGCCCTGGGCGAGCGTGACGTGCTGCGGGTGGGGGGCGAGTACCAGCACTACACGCTGGATGACTGGTGGCCGCCTTCCGGCGGCGGCATGTGGCCCGGCACCTTCTGGAACATCAAGAACGGCGAGCGCGACCGCGCCGGCCTCTTCGGCGAGTGGGAGACGAAACTCAACGACCGCTGGATGGCGCTCGCCGGCGTGCGCTACGAACACGTCACCACCGACGCCGATCCCGTGCATGGCTACGGCAACATGATGGGCAACCAGATGCGCGATGCGGCCGCTTTCAACGCACGTGACCGCAAGCGCACCGACGACAACCTCGACTTCACCGCGCTCACGCGCTATACCCTGGACGAGACGCGCGAGTTCGAGCTCGGTTTCGCGCGCAAGGTCCGCTCGCCCAGCCTCTACGAGCGCTATCCGTGGTCGACCTGGGCCATGGCGGCGGTGATGAACAACTTCGTCGGCGACGGCAACGGTTACGTCGGCAATCCCGACCTCGAACCGGAGAAAGCCTACACTCTCTCGGGCACGATCGACTGGCACTCTGCCGACCGTCAGTGGGGACTGCGCTTCAGCCCGTATCTGAGCTACGTCGACGACTACATCGACGCCGTGCAGTGGGACGCGACCAAGAACGCCCCGGCGACCTCGCTTGCCCGCAACCAGTTCGTCGTGCTGCGCTACGAGAACCAGTCGGCGCGCCTCTACGGGTTCGATCTCTCGGGCAAGATGCCACTCGCGCGCACCGGCTTGGGTGCCTTCGGCTTCGAGGGGGTGCTGAGCTACACCAACGGCGAGAACCGCGACACGGGCGACGATCTCTACAACATCGTGCCCTGGCGCGCCACGCTCACCCTCACGCACCAGCTCGCCGGCTGGAGCAACGCGCTCGACTGGGAACTCGTCTCGAGCAAGGACGACGTGTCGGACGCGCGCAACGAGATCAAGACGCCGGGCTATGGTCTGGTGCACCTGCGCGCGAGCCATGCCTGGAAAGACGTGCGGGTCGACCTGGGCGTGGAGAACCTCTTCGACAAGCTCTATTACCTGCCCACCGGCGGGGCCTACGTCGGTCAGGGGCGTACCATGAGCATCAACGGAGTGCCCTGGGGCATCGCCGTGCCGGGCATGGGGCGCTCGATCTACGCCGCGATCAACGTCAAGTTCTGATCGCCGGGGTAGCAAAGAAATGCACGGGCGCGGCGCCGACGGCTTCGTCGGGCGCCGCTCCCGTGTTTTCGGCTTCCGTGTCGAGGGCGGAGAAATCGAAGAGCGCGCGATCGAGCAGGTGTGAAGGCACCACGTGGCCGAGCGCGGTGAAGATCGAGGCCACGCGGCGCGGGTCTTCCCGCTCCCAGGCACGCAACATGGCCTTTACCTGCCGGCGCTGGGCGTTTTCCTGGGTGCCGCACAGCGAGCAGGGAATGATGGGGAAATTCATCCCGCGGGCGTAGCGCGCGAGATCCTCTTCCGCGCAATAGGCGAGCGGCCGGATCACGACCAGGTCGCCGTCGTCGTTGCGCAGTTTGGGCGGCATCGCCTTCAGGCGTCCGCCAAAGAAGAGGTTGAGGAAAAAAGTCTCGAGGATGTCGTCGCGGTGGTGCCCCAGCGCCACCTTGTTCGCCCCCACCTCGCGTGCCGTGCGGTAGATGAGGCCGCGGCGCAGTCGCGAGCACAGCGAGCAGGTGGTCTTCCCCTCGGGGATCTTCTCCTTGACGATGGAGTAGGTGTCCTCGCGCACGATGCGGTATTCCACGCCGACCTGCGCAAAATGGCGCGGCAGCACGTCCTCGGGGAATCCCGGCTGGCGCTGGTCGAGGTTCATGGCGATGAGGCGAAAGCGCACCGGCGCGCGCGCCTGGAGCTTTTGCAGCAGCGCGAGCAGTCCGAGCGAATCCTTGCCGCCGGAGACGCACACTAGCACCGTGTCTCCTTCGTCGAGCATGCCAAAGTCGGCGATCGCCTGGCCCACCTGGCGCAGCAGGCGTTTTTCCAGCTTGAGCAGTTTTTGCGAGGGCGTGTCGGAGTGCTCGGGGATCATCGGCAAGAGGGAGGAAACGATGGGGCTTGCGAGGATAGCACGGGTAGGGCACTGCTTCAGCGCACGACCTCCCATTCGGCCACCGGGCCGGGCACCACGCGCATCAGCGGATGCGGCAACGGCGCAGTGCCGTGGAGCCGGGCCGCGCGCTCCGGGTCGCGCTGTTCGAGTTTGCGCAATAGATGGGCGAACTCATGGGCGAGCTGCCCCTCGCTGACTGCGATCGAGGCGACGTCTTCGCGGCGCGGCAGCTTCGTGCGATCGAAACGGTAGCCGCGGCGCTCGGCTTCGTCGACCACCGCGTGCAGGTAGGCCGCGATCGCCGCGAGCGGCATGGGATGGGTTCGAAAGCGCACGAGCTGCGGATGGTGGCGATAGCCGCGCGTGGCGCCGGAGAGCACCGCCTGCGCGAGCAGCCCTTCGCGCCACAGGGCGACGAGCCCTTTGGCGTCGAGCAGGGAGGGGTGTAGGGACCACAGGCGCATGCTCGGATTATATCCGGGGCAACGCGAATGACCTACGGCGCAGCGGCGTTTGCCGGTGCCTGGATGCTCTTCCCTTTACTCGATGTGGACCCTGCCAGGCGCCCCCACGCGATGCGCCTATCGACGAGCTGGACTTTCAGGCGATTCCGGCTGGGTGATCTTGTGTCCCAGGAGGTTCATGAGCTCGACCGGCACCGGGAAAACCACGGTCGCAGTTCGGTCGCCGGCGATCTGCGTGAGGGTCTGCAAGTAGCGCAACTGCATCGCCATGGGTTGTTTGGCCAGCATTTCGGCGGCGGCCAACAAGGTCTCGGCAGCCTGTTTTTCCCCTTCGGCGTGGATGATCTTGGCGCGCCGTTCGCGCTCGGCTTCCGCTTGGCGGGCGATGGCGCGAATCATGTTCTCGTTGAGATCGATGTGCTTGATTTCGACGTTGGTGACCTTGACCCCCCAGGCGTCGGTTTGGGCATCGAGGATTTGCTGGATGTCGAGGTTGAGCTTTTCCCGCTCCGCCAGCATTTCATCGAGCTCGTGCTTGCCTAATACGGCGCGCAAGGTCGTTTGCGCGAGCTGACTCGTGGCGTCGAAGTAGTTTTCTACCTGGATGATGGCGCGTTCCGGATTGATGACGCGGAAGTAGAGCACCGCATTGACCTTGACCGAGACGTTGTCGCGCGAGATCACGTCCTGGCTGGGGACGTCCATGGTCACGACGCGCAGGTCTACCCGGACCATTTGCTGGATGCCTGGGATGACGATGATGAGGCCCGGGCCTTTGACTTTCCAGAATCGACCGAGCATGAAAATCACGCCGCGCTCGTACTCGCGCAGGATGCGCAGCGAACCGCCGAGCAGTGCTAGGAACAAAACGACGAGGCTACTGAAGATGAAATCGAGATTTGGGATCATGTCGCGCTCCTGGATGTCGTCGGGGGGATTCGTGAGGAAAATGGCAGGCATGTCGCGGGATGCCAAGCCTGCCGCTCGTGGCGTTTTGGAGGCCGTTGGCGCTATGCGGGTTCCACTTCGAGCACGAGGCCGTTCACGCGGGTTACCCTGACGCGTCGTCCGGGTTGCAGGGCGACCGGACTCTCGACGCGCCAGAGTTCCCCGTGCAAGCGCGCATACGTACCGTCTTGCCCCGTGCTGATTACCACCCCTTCGGCCCCGACGAGCTCCTCGGGGCCGCTTTTCACCCGTTGCTTACGCACGCGCACGGCGAAATAGCCGATCGCGATCAGGATCGAGGCGCTGAACAGGGCCAGTGCGACGAGAAAAGCGATCGGGATGTCGAAGCCCGGAACGCCGCTATCCATCAGGAACAGACCGCCGACGATGAACGCGATCATCCCGCCGATGCCAAACGCGCCGAAACTGGGGACGAAGGCTTCTGCGATCATCAGGATGGTGCCCAGCGCAATGAGTGCGACCCCAGCCCAATTCACCGGCAAGAGATGAAAAGCATAGAGCGCGATCAGGATACAGATCAGTCCCGCCACGCCGGGAACGGCGAAACCAGGGCTGGTGAGCTCGAAAAAGAGGCCGTAGATGCCGATCATCATGAGGACCAGCGCGACCTGAGGATTGGAGATGAGCGACAGAATCTGATTCTTCCAGTCTGGGGTGATGCGTTCGATCTGGGCTTGGGCAGTGGCGAGCGTGACGATGTTGCCGGAATCGAGCCGAATCTCCCGGCCATGGATTTGAGCGAGCAGTTCGGGGAGGTCGACGGCGATGAGGTCGATCACTCCTGCTTCCAAGGCTTCGTTGGCCGAGAGGCTCGCTGCTTCGCGCACCGCCCGCTCGGCGAAATCCGCGTTGCGTCCGCGCAACTGCGCCAGGCTGCGTAGGTAGGCCGCGGCGTCGCTCGTTGCTTTCTCCATCAAGACGTTGGCGCGCGCAGGCGCTTTGTTTCCTCTGGGGTTTTGCGCCGTTCCTTCCTCGTCGTCTGCGGGAGAGCCAGGCGCTTTCGCTCTGTCGCTCGAGCCTGGTTCGATGGGATCGGAGGCCGCGGGAGGTGCGCCGATCGCCACCGGTGAGGCAGCGCCCAAATTGGTTGCCGGAGCCATGGCGGCGATGTGGCTGGCATAGAGGATGAAGGTGCCCGCGCTCGCCGCTCGCGCGCCCTCGGGACTGACATAGGTCGCGACCGGGATCGGAGAGGCGAGGATTTGCTTGATGATCGCGCGCATGGAGGTGTCCAGCCCTCCGGGCGTGTCCATTTCGATCACGATCAACCCCGCCTGGCGTTCGACAGCGAGCGCGAATCCCCGGGTGATGAAATCGGCCGTTGCCGGGCCGATGGGGCCATCGATGCGCAGGCTCACGACGGTGGCCGTCGTTGGCGAGTGCGCCAACGACAGGCCGAGCAAGATCACCCCTGAGAAGAAGAGGATCGCCGTTGAGAGCAGCCGTCTGACCATGAGTGCCGCCGTCGAAAGCCCGAAACTTTGTCATCATAGTGCAGGCGCGCGGGCTTTGCCAGCAACCATGCTCGTGTTGCGCCGAACTTCTGGTGCGGAGGTCGTCAGCTGCGAAGTTGCGTCAACAGCGATTCGAGATCGGCGCGCACTTCTTGCACACGAGCGCGCAATCGGTCGTATTCGTTTTTTACCGCGGATTCCAGGAGGCGTTCTTCACCGAGGCGCTGGCGCGCTCCGGCGATGGTGTAGCCCTCGTCGTAGAGCAAGTGCCGGATACGCCGTACGAGCAGGACTTCGTGGTGTTGGTAGTAGCGTCGGTTGCCGGCGCGCTTGCTAGGTCGAAGTTGGGTAAATTCCTGCTCCCAGTAGCGCAGCACGTGGGGCTTGACGTCGCACAGCTGCGCCACTTCGCCGATCGTGAAGTAGCGCTTCGAGGGAATCGGCGGTAACGAGGTGCTGCCTTCAGCGGACTTCTTCTCCATGCGTGAGTTGCTCCACGGCGTGTTTGAGCTTTTGGCTGGCGTGGAAAGTTACCACCCGTCGCGGCGGAATGGGAACTTCTTCGCCGGTCTTGGGGTTGCGTCCGGGGCGCTGCGGTTTGTCGCGCAGCTCGAAGTTTCCGAATCCCGAGAGTTTAACCGTTTCGCCGCGTTCCAGCGCGGCTTCGATTTCGACGAAGAAGGCATCGACGAGCTCTTTTGCTTCCCGCTTGGAAAAACCGATGCGCTCGAAGAGGATGTCGGCAAGTTCAGCTTTGGTGAGTTGGGCGGTCATCTTTTTTCCCTTGCGTCGTCATTGGCGCAATCGCGCCCCGAAAGAGGCTTCTAGCCGGGCACAGAAGCGCTGCAGCAAGGCTTCGATCTCGTCGTCCGTGAGTGTGTGCTCGTCGTGCTGCAAGGTGAAGCGAAAGGCGAGGCTGCGCTTGCCCGGCTCGACCCCTTGCCCCTGATAGACGTCGAACAGCGTGATCTGACGCACCCAGGCAGGGGATTCGTCATGCAGCGCATCCAGCAGAGCCTGCGCCGGCACGTTCGCGTCGACCACGAAGGCGAGGTCACGCTGCACGACGGGTTGACGCGACACGGGAAGGTAGCGCGGCACGGGGCGCTGGCGGATTGCCTCGAGCGCGAGTTCGAAGAGCTGGGGCGCAGTGCCGAGCTCTAGCCGCTGTACCCATTCGGGGTGCAATTCGCCGATCCAGCCGATGGCTTGCCCTTCGATGAGCACGCGAGCGCTGCGGCCGGGATGCAACGCCGGGTGAGGAGCGGGCTCGAAACGGGGGGTGAGCGGCGCGAGGAGCGCTTCGAGGTCGCCCTTGAGATCGTAGAAGTCGACCGGGCGAGGAGAAGCCCCCCATTGCTCGGCCACGGCAGGGCCGGCAGCGAGCGCGGCGAGCCGCAGCGGTTGCGCGAAACCGGCGACGGTGGCACCGGCGGATTCGTCGCGCAGGAAGCATCGGCCGAGTTCGAAGAGGCGCACGCGCGCCTGCTGGCGCTTGCGGTTCGTCTGCAGTGCCTGCAGCAAGCCCGGCCAGAGGGAGCTGCGCATGGCGTTCATGTTGCTGGCGATCGGATTGGCGAGCAGGATCGGATCGTCGTTGGCCAGGAGCTCGCGCTCGAGCGCCTCGTCGATGAAGGCGTAGGTGATGACCTCATGATAATCGCGCAATACCAGGCGCGCGCGCACTTCCGCATTCGTCCGCTCGGCCTCGGGCGCGGGCAACGGCGCCATGGGTGCGAGCGGGGTGAGCGCCGGGATTTCGTCGTAGCCATGCAGGCGGGCGACTTCCTCGATCAGGTCCTCTTCGAGGGCGAGATCGAAACGCCAGCTCGGGGCCTGGGCGACGATCGCGCCTCCTTCTTCCCGTACGTCGAGGAAATCGCGGCGCAGCAGGGAGACGACACGCTGCGGCGCCACGGGAATGCCCAGTACGGCAGGGACTTTCTCGGGTCGCAACCGGATGGGGTCGCGGCGCGGCAGGTGTTCGGGGGCGACGGCCTCGTCGATGGGGCCGGCCGAGCCGCCAGCCAATTCGAGCACGAGGGCGGTGGCGCGCTCGAGGGCGCGGCGCGGCAGTTCGGGATCGACGCCGCGCTCGAATCGATGCGAGGCTTCCGAGACGAACCCATAACGACGCGCCCGACCGGCGATGGCGGCAGGGGCAAAGAAGGCGCTCTCGAGGAAGACGTCGGTGGTGTCGAGCGTGATACCGCTGCCCTCGCCGCCCATGATGCCGGCCATCGCCAAGGGACCGCCCTCGTCGGCGATGACGAGCACGTCGGGCGCGAGCGTGATGCGCTGCTCGTTCAAAAGCGCCAGCGTCTCATCCGACCGAGCCCAGCGCACGGTGATGCCGCCCTGCAATTTCGCCTCGTCGAAGGCGTGCAGCGGCTGGCCGAGCTCGAGCATCACGTAATTGGTGATGTCGACGAGCAAATGGATGGCGCGTACGCCGCTGCGTTCGAGCCGGCGGCGCATCCATTCGGGGGTCGGGCGCTTGGCATCGACCCCCCGGATCACCCGACCGAGATAGCGCGGGCAGGCTTCGGGAGCGGCGAGCCGGATGGAACGGACGGCGTCCAGCGTTGCGGCGACCGGATCGATGCGCGGCGGATGCAGGGGCGCCTCGGTGAGCGCCGAAACCTCGCGCGCGATCCCCAGGATGCTGAGGCAGTCGGCACGGTTCGGTGTGAGCGAGACATCGAAGACGGCCTCGTCGAGTTCGAGCACCTGGCGGACATCGGCGCCGACGGGCAGGGCAGGATCGAGTTCGAGCAGGCCCGAGTGGTCTTCGCTCAAACCCAGCTCGCGCGCCGAGCACAGCATGCCTTGCGATTCGACGCCGCGCAGCTTGGCGCGTTTGATCGCCAGCCCGCCCGGCAATTGCGCACCGACGAGGGCGCAGGGCACGACGATGCCAGCGCGGGCGTTGGGCGCGCCGCAGACGATCTGCAGAGGGGATTCGCCCCCCGCATCGACTTGGCACACGCGCAGCTTGTCGGCGTTGGGATGCGGTTCGGCACTCAGAATCCGGGCCGTGACGACCCCGATGAAAGGCGGCGCGGCGGGCTCGAGCGATTCGAGTTCGAGCCCGGCCATGGTGAGCCGCTCGCCGAGTTCCTCCGCCGAGAGAGGGGGGTCACAGAATTCGCGCAGCCAGCGTTCGGGAAACTTCATGATGGGCCTCTTTAGCGGAATTGCGCGAGGAAGCGCAGGTCGCTCTCGAAGAAGAGCCGCAGATCGTTGATGCCGTAGCGCAGCATGGTGAGGCGATCGAGCCCCATGCCGAAGGCAAAGCCGCGCACCGCCTCGGGATCGAAACCGCCGTTACGCAGCACTTGGGGATGCACCATGCCGCAGCCGGCGATCTCGAGCCAACGGCCCTCGAGCGCGCCGCTCGTGAAGCGCACGTCGATCTCGGCGCTGGGTTCGGTGAAGGGGAAGAAAGAAGGGCGAAAGCGCACGGCGAGCGCATCGGTCTCGAAGAAGGCGCGCAGAAAAGAGGCAATGATCCCCTTGAGGTGGGCGAACGCGACGTCCCGACCGACCCACAGCCCCTCGAGCTGGTGGAACATGGGGGAATGGGTGGCGTCGGAGTCGACGCGATAGACCCGCCCGGGGACGATGACGCGCAGATCGGGCATCGACGCCGCCTCGCGGTGGCGTGCGGTGTGCTCGAGCATGGCGCGGATCTGCACGGGACTGGTGTGCGTGCGCAGCACGACGTCGTCGCGCCCTTGCAGATAGAAGGTATCGTGCATGGAACGCGCCGGGTGATCCGCCGGCGTGTTGAGGGCGGTGAAGTTGTGCCAGTCGGTCTCGATCTCGGGGCCATCGACGGAAGAAAAGCCCATCGAACGAAAGAGCGCCTCGACGCGCTCCAGGGTGCGCGTGACCGGGTGCAGACCGCCGATACTCCCATTGCGCCCCGGCAAGGTCACGTCGAGCGCCTGGGCGGCGAGCTGGGCTTCGAGCCGACGCCGGGCGAGCGCCTCACGCGCCTCCTCCAGCAGGGTCTCGATTTGCGCCTTGGCCCGGTTGATCGCCGCCCCGGCGCGCTTGCGCTCGTCCAGAGGGAGATTTGCCAGGCTCTTGAGCGCCTCGGTGACGACGCCCGCCTTGCCGAGGAAACGCGCCTTGACGCGCTCCAACTCGGCCGGATCGGTCGCGGCGGCAAATGCCTGCCGCGCCGCTTCCACCAAGCCATCCGGATCGATCATCGCTTGCTCCTGCTGCAAAAGTAAAAAAGGAGGCAAGCGCCTCCTTTTTGCTGCCGTCTTCGTGGGCTCAGGCGGAGAGCTGGGCGCGCGCCCGTTCGACCAGGGCGGCAAAGGCCGGTTTGTCGAACACGGCCAGGTCGGCGAGCACCTTGCGGTCGACCTCGACGCTGGCTTTCTTGAGCCCGTTCATGAAGGCGCTGTAGGTGAGGCCGCATTCGCGCGCGGCGGCGTTGATGCGGGCGATCCACAGGGCGCGGAACTGACGCTTGCGCTGGCGCCGGTCGCGATAGGCATATTGGCCGGCCTTCATCACCGCCTCTTTGGCGATGCGGTAGACGTTCTTGCGGCGGCCGCGATAACCTTTGGCGAGCGCTAGGACTTTCTTGTGGCGGGCACGGGCGGTGACACCACGTTTGACGCGAGGCATATCGTTCTCCTATCAGGCGTAAGGCATCATCTTCTTGACGAGAGGCAGGTCGCTCGGATGCACCTCGACCATGCCTCGCAGCTGACGCTTGCGCTTGGGGCTTTTCTTCGTCAGGATGTGGCGTTTGAACGCCTGGGAACGCTTGATACTGCCGCTCGAGCGCACTTTGAAACGCTTGGCGGCCCCGCTCTTGGTTTTCATCTTGGGCATGAAGGCTCTCCTATGACATGACGCCAGGCAGCCCCCGGCGGAGGCATTTGTGGGCCCGACTTCACTTGTCGCGTACCGCGGCCGAACCGCCGCGGCGCTTTTCCCCGCCGCAGCGGCGAGAAAGTTTCTATTTTACCGCGAATCGCCGCGCAAGACCATCATCTATTTGCTTTTCTTCGGTGCGATGATCATCACCATCTGCCGCCCCTCGAGCCGGGGCATCTGCTCGACGACGCCGACGTCGGCCAGATCTTCGCGAACGCGCTCGAGCTGGCGCATGCCCAGTTCCTGGTGCGACAGCTCCCGGCCACGGAAGCGCAAGGTCACTTTGGCCTTGTCCCCTTCTTCGAGAAAACGGCGCAAATTGCGCAGCTTGATCTGGTAGTCGTTCTCGTCGGTTCCCGGTCGCAGCTTGATTTCCTTGACCTGGATCTGTTTCTGCTTGAGCCGGGCTTCGTGCGCTTTTTTCTGTTCCTGGTAACGGTACTTGCCGTAGTCCATCACCTTGCACACGGGCGGATTGGCCATGGGGGCGATCTCGACGAGATCGAGCCCCGCTTCCTCGGCCACCGCCAGCGCTTTGGCAAGCGACACGATACCCAACTGCTCTCCGTCCTCTCCGATCAATCGAACTTGCGGCGCGTCGATTTCCTCATTGACGCGCACTTTCTTTTCCTGTGCGATGGTCTTGCTCTCCTATGTCTGGCTGGACGCGGGGGCCGGCAATTTGCGCTCGATCTCCTCGCGCAGGCGCGCGACGAAATCATCCAATGGCATCGCACCGAGATTGATGCCACCGCGGGCGCGGACTGCCACCCCACCCGATTCCCGCTCCTGATCGCCGACGACGAGCAGGTAAGGGATCTTGTGCACACTGTGCTCGCGGATTTTATAGTTTATCTTTTCGTTGCGCAAATCGGTCTCGACGCGAAAGCCCTGACGGCGCAGAGCATCGGCCACTTGTCGCGCATAGTCGGCGTGACGCTCGGCGATACTCAGCACTACGGCCTGCACCGGGGCGAGCCAGGCGGGCAGCGCTCCGGCGTAGTGCTCGATGAGGATGCCCGTGAAGCGCTCGAGCGAGCCGAAGAGCGCCCGATGCAGCATCACGGGTCGTTTACGGGTATTGTCCTCGGCCACGTAGCTGAGATCGAAACGCTCGGGCAGGTTCATGTCGACTTGCAAGGTGCCGCACTGCCAGTCGCGCCCGATGGCATCGCGCAGCACGAATTCGAGCTTGGGCCCGTAGAAAGCGCCCTCACCGGGGAAGAGCTCATAGCTCATGCCCATGGATTCGAGCGCCTGCGCGAGCGCCCCTTCGAGCCGATCCCAGATCTCGTCGCTGCCGATGCGGTGCTCGGGACGGGTGGAGAGCTTGACCCGCACCTGCTCGAAGCCGAAGTCCTTGTAGATGTCCATGATGAGGCGCACGACGGTGCGGCACTCTTCTTCCATCTGCTCGGGGGTGCAGAAGATGTGCGCATCGTCTTGCGTGAAGTGGCGCACCCGCAGCAGCCCATGCAGGGCACCGGAGGGTTCGTAGCGATGCACTTTGCCGAACTCGGCCATGCGCAAGGGCAGATCGCGGTAGCTGTGCAGCCCATGCTTGAACATGGTCACCGCCCCGGGACAGTTCATGGGCTTCAAGGCGAAGACGCGACCATCCTCGGTCTGGGTGGTGAACATGTGGTCGCGATAGTTCTGCCAATGCCCGGAGAGCTCCCACAGCGAGCGGTCCATGACGTCGGGGGTGTTCACCTCGACATAGCCGGCCGCCTCCTGACGCGCGCGCATGTACTGGATGAGGGTTTGGAAGATGCGCCACCCCTTGGGATGCCAGAAGACGGCACCCGGGGCGGCCTCTTCGAAATGGAAGAGATCGAGCTGCTGGCCGAGCCGGCGATGATCGCGTTTCTCGGCCTCCTCGAGCATGGTCAGATAGGCTTGGAGTGATTTTTCGTCGGGCCAGGCAGTGCCGTAGATGCGCTGCAGTTGTTCGTTGCGCGCATCGCCCCGCCAATAAGCGCCAGCGACCTTGGTGAGCTTGAAAGCCCGGAGTTTGTCGGTGGAGGGGACGTGCGGACCGCGACACAAGTCGATGAAGTCACCCTGCCGATAGAGGGAGATGGTCTCTCCTTCGGGGATGGAGGCGATGATCTCGGCCTTGTAGTGCTCCCCGAGGGATTTGAAGAATTCGATCGCCTTGTCCCGCGGCCACTCCTCGCGCACGACGGGGATGGCCTGCGCCGCGAGCTCGCGCATGCGCGCTTCGATGCGCTGCAGATCTTCGGGGGTGAAGGGGCGATCGTAGGCAAAATCATAATAGAAGCCATTTTCGATCACCGGCCCGATCGTCACCTGAGCCTCGGGGAAGAGCTCCTTGACGGCATGCGCGAGCAAATGTGCCGTCGAGTGGCGCAGGATCTCCAAACCTTCGGGACTGCGATCGGTGATGATCTCGACACGGGCATCCCGTTCGATACGGTGCGACAGATCGACCAGGCGCCCGTCGACCTTGCCGGCAAGCGCAGCCTTGGCCAGGCCCGGGCCGATCGATTCGGCCACTTCGCGTACCGTTACCGGCGAAGGGAATTCTTTGACGGAGCCATCGGGCAGAGTGATTCGAATCATGTCAGGTCTCGCAGGCAAAAAAAATGCGGCCACCGGGCCGCATTTCTGGACAGGAGCTTCTTCCCCGGTGAGGCGGTCAGGAAGAGCGCGGGGTAGTTCGACTCATGGAAGACTCCTGGATATCTGGTAGGCGCGATTGGACTCGAACCAACGACCCCCACCATGTCAAGGTGGTGCTCTAACCAACTGAGCTACGCGCCTGCAGAACGTGAATTATAGCTTTGGAAACGCACCTGTCAAGGGGGCTCGTAAGGGATGCATCCGTAAGATGTGCGATTTGCTTGACACTGGCAGACTGTTCGCTATAATTCGAAGCTCTTTTCCCCGATAGCTCAGTCGGTAGAGCAACGGACTGTTAATCCGTGGGTCGCAGGTTCGAGCCCTGCTCGGGGAGCCAACGGATTCCATCATGACCTTTGCTGGGTGAAATAGGCCGGCATGTTTTGGATGGCCTGGATCGCTCCAATGGTCGTTGCGCGCGGAAATCGTAGCCTCTTAGCGAAGATCGTGCGGCTTTCATGCTTTCGCACGCCTTCTTTGGCCGGCTGCTTCGGGCAACGGATACGCGGGTCTGCGAGTCGAGCTTCAGAAGAGATCGTTTTGATGATCGGTATCGTGTCGGGGTGGGTCTCCGTCGATGGCAAGGCGGTCTGTGGCTCGAAGGATGGCCGTCATACTCGCCTCCAAGGCGGTGGCCGATGCTCAGGGTATCGCCATGCGGTCGCTGGGGGCGAGAATCGCTTGCATTGAATCCCGGATGTCACGTTGTTTCGCGAGGATGACCGTCGTGTTTGCAAGGGTCGTGCCTCACAGAATCCGTCGGCCGTGCGAAAACCGGCTCTCGCCCTCCTGCGCACCGATCCGGCCTGTACCCCAAACGCAGCCTGTGCTCCCGGCGAAAAACCTCTGAACGGATTCCCGCGTACCGTACTTCATTGCGCAAACTCCCCCTTGGGTAAAAGCGATTGCCTTGTTGCGAGGGGAAGGGTGGTGCGGTGTCCCTTTTCTTGATGGCCTCGTTATGGAACAATAGCAGCAACGAAGAATCGAGGAAACGACCATGCTCGACCGGGAAGGGTATCGCCCGAACGTCGGCATCGTGCTCGTCAACGCGCGCAATGAGGTGTTCTGGGGCAAACGTATACGCGAACATTCCTGGCAGTTTCCACAAGGCGGGATCAAAAAAGGGGAAACGCCGGAAGAGGCGATGTACCGCGAGCTGCACGAAGAGGTTGGTCTGCTGCCGCAGCACGTCCGCATCCTTGGACGCACGCGCGATTGGCTGCGCTATGATGTACCACGGCGCTGGGTGAAGCGCCAGTGGCGTAACGTCTATCGCGGGCAGAAGCAGATCTGGTTCCTGCTGCGTCTCGTGGGGCGGGATTCCGACGTCTGTCTGCGCGCAACCGCGCACCCCGAGTTCGACGCCTGGCGCTGGGCGCAGTACTGGGTGCCGCTCGATGCGGTGATCGCTTTCAAACGCCGCGTCTACCAGCTTGCCCTCATCGAATTGTCGCGCTATCTCGACGTGCCGCCGCCGCACACTCAGCCGCAGTACCGTGAATTGATCGAGGAGATCCCCCCCGATTTTCCCGTGGTTTCAGCGCTGGAGGAACGACATGGACGCTGAGCGGCTCGATGCGCTCGACCGGGCGATCGTCGAATTCGATCGCGCCCTGCGCACCGTTTTTGCCCCGGCAAGGGGTGCGCGGCCGATGCCCGGGGCCGACCTGCCGGGTGGTCCGCTCGACGAGGCACAGCGCCGGCACGTGGAAGGCCTGCTGCGAGTGGATCACACCGGCGAGATCTGCGCCCAAGCACTCTACCAGGGGCAGGCGCTCACCAGTCGCGACCCGTCGATCCGCGAGGCGTTGCGCCGCGCTTCCGACGAGGAGGTCGACCACCTCGCCTGGACCGAGGCGCGTCTGCACGAGCTCGGCGGGCGAACCAGCCTGCTCGATCCCTTGTGGTATCTGGGTTCCCTGGCGATCGGCGTGGCGGCGGGGGCGGCGGGGGACGACTGGAATCTCGGCTTTCTCGCCGAGACCGAGCGCCAGGTCGAGCGTCATCTCGAAGGGCATCTGCAGGCGCTGCCGGCAGAGGATCGGCGCAGTCGCGCCATTCTCGAACAGATGAAGGAAGATGAGACGGGGCATGCTCGACTCGCCGAGTCATTGGGTGCGCGACCGCTGCCGGCGCCGGTGCGAGGGGCCATGCGGCTCGCTTCCAAAGTGATGACGACGCTCGCCTACCGCCTCTGACCTGCCGTCTCGGGGTGGTTCACCCCTCCTCGACGATTTCCCAAGTGTGCTCGAGTTCGGCGGTCTTGCCGAGCATGATCGAGGCCGAGCAGTATTTTTCCGCCGACAGCCGGACTGCTCGTGCCACACGCGCCTCGTCCAGTCCGCGGCCGCGCACGACGTAATGGAAACGGATGCGGGTGAATACCTTGGGGTCGGTGGGAGCGCGTTCGGCCTCGAGCCGTACTTCGCAGCCTTTCACGGCCTGCCGTCCTTTCTCCAGGATCATCACGATGTCGAAGGCGGTGCAGCCGCCAGCGCCGGCGAGCAGCAGCTCCATGGGGCGTGGCGCGAGATTGCGGCCGCCTGCCTCCGGGGCTCCGTCCATCGCCACCAAATGTCCCGATCCTGTTTCTGCCAGAAACGTGCGGCCCTCGATCCAGCGAACCGTGCATTCCATGTTGATCTTCCCTCGTGGTTGGCGCAATGCAGAATTGTAGGGGATTTGCGGATAAACGAGTTTGATTTTGCGATCTAAAAGTTTATTGTGCAGTGCGCCATTTTTTTCTTGCTTTTTTTGCCGGGTGTCACTAGTATACGCAGCAACGGATCACGACTCGTGTGGTTCGACCGGTGTCTCCTCCACCCTCCTCCTTTGGTGTGGATTGAACGCCGCCTCTTCGAGGCGGCGTTTTTTTTCGGCTCGAGATTGACAAAGGCGCTGCTTTTACGCTAACATCCCCTGCTTTCCAGAAGGGCCGGACTCGGGCCTGAGATGATCGAGGATACGCATGAAAACGTTCTCCGCCAAGCCACACGAAGTCAAGCGTGACTGGTTCGTCGTCGATGCGTCGGGTAAGGTACTGGGTCGGCTCGCGGCCGAGATCGCCCGCCGTTTGCGCGGCAAGCACAAGGCGATCTATACGCCCCACGTCGATACCGGTGATTACATCGTCGTCGTCAACGTCGATAAGATTCGTGTCACGGGCAACAAAGCTGCCGACAAGAAATACTACCGCCATTCCGGCTATCCGGGCGGTATCTACGAGACCACGTTCGAGAAACTGCTGCAGCGCCATCCCGAGCGTGTGCTCGAGAAGGCGGTCAAGGGTATGCTGCCCAAAGGGCCACTCGGCTATGCGATGCTGAAAAAGCTCAAGTGCTACGCCGGCGCCGAGCATCCCCATGCCGCGCAGCAGCCCAAAGTGCTGGAAATCTGAGGAGTCAGTGATGGCGGTGTCGTACAATTACGGAACGGGGCGGCGCAAGGAAGCGGTTGCTCGTGTGTTCATCAAGCCGGGCTCCGGCAACATCGTGGTCAATGGTAAGCCGCTCGACGAATTTTTTTCTCGCGAGACGGGGCGCATGATCGTACGGCAGCCGCTGCGCCTGCTCGAAGTCGAGAATCGCTTCGACATCATGGTCAACGTCGACGGCGGCGGTGAATCCGGTCAGGCCGGCGCGGTGCGCCATGGCATCACCCGGGCGCTCATCGACTACAATCCCGAGTGGAAGGCGCAGCTGCGGGCGGCCGGTTTTGTCACTCGCGACGCGCGTGAGGTCGAACGGAAGAAAGTCGGTCTGCGCAAAGCCCGTCGCGCCAAGCAGTTCTCCAAACGCTGATCGTTTTCGTCCGGGCAGCATTCTGCAAAGCCACCCTCGAGGTGGCTTTTGCCGTTTCATCGCGCTCGATTTTCGGCGTTCTCGGGCGATAATTGCACGCTGTGATCTCAAGGAGGCGAAACGATGATCAAGGTTGGCGTGGTCGGTGGCACAGGTTATACGGGGGTGGAGTTGTTGCGTCTGCTCAGCCGCCATCCCGAGGTGTCGCTCGAGGCGATCACCTCGCGCACCGAGGCCGGCATGCCGGTGTCCGAGATGTTTCCCAGCCTGCGGGGTCACGTGAATTTGCGTTTCTCGACGCCGGACGAGGCAAGACTCGATCGTTGCGACCTCGTCTTCTTTGCCACCCCGAATGGCGTGGCCATGAAAGAGGCACGGCGGCTGTTGGACGCCGGGGTGCGCCTCATCGACCTCTCGGCCGATTTTCGCCTGGCCGATGCCGACCAATGGGAGCGCTGGTATGGCATGACGCACGCTGCGCCCGAACTCCTCGAGGAAGCCGTCTACGGTTTGCCGGAAGTTGAGCGCGAGGCGATCGCCCGGGCGCGTCTGGTGGCCAACCCCGGTTGCTATCCCACGGCGGTGCAACTCGGCTTTCTGCCGCTGCTCGAGGTGAATGCCGTGGCCCGTGACTGGCTGGTGGCCGATTGCAAGTCTGGCGTCTCCGGCGCCGGGCGCAAGGCCGAAGTCCATACGCTCTTTGCCGAAGCGGCGGACAACTTCAAGGCCTATGGGGTGGCCGGGCATCGCCATCTGCCCGAGATTCGGCAGGGGCTGCAGCGCATCGCCCGCGGCCTGCCGGTGGAATTGACCTTCGTGCCGCACCTCACGCCCATGATCCGCGGCATCCATGCCACTCTCTATGCGCGGCTCACCAATCCATCGCTCGACGTGCAATCGCTCTTCGCCGAGCGTTATGCCGGAGAGCCCTTCGTGGACGTGCTGCCGGCGGGTTCGCATCCGGAGACGCGTTCGGTGCGTGCGAGCAACGTGTGCCGCATCGCCGTCCATCGGCCTCAGGGGGGCGAGATCGTCGTCGTTCTTTCCGTGATCGACAATCTCGTGAAAGGTGCGGCGGGGCAGGCGGTGCAGAACATGAACCTGATGTTCGGTTTTCCGGAGACCACGGGGCTGGACCTCGTGCCGGTGAGCCCTTGAACTCACGGGAACGGCGAGCGCCCTTTCCGGTCCATAACCACGTCGCCTCTGCGACGACCCTGACGAGGAGCCCATATCATGACGACCGAAACCCAGACCGACGACGTACTCGTTTTTACCGACAGTGCCGCCGCCAAGGTCCGCGAGCTGATCGAAGAAGAGGGTAATCCGGCGCTCAAGCTGCGCGTGTTCGTGACCGGCGGTGGCTGTTCCGGATTTCAGTACGGTTTCACCTTCGACGAGGAAGTGGCCGAAGACGATGCCGTGATCGAAAAGGGCGGAGTGACGCTGCTCATCGATTCCATGAGTTACCAATATCTGGTCGGCGCCGAGATCGACTACGTGGAAGGGATCGAGGGGGCCCAGTTCGTGATCCGCAACCCCAATGCGACCACCACCTGCGGCTGCGGGCAGTCTTTCTCTGTGTAAGGCACGAGGCAAGAATCGACGAACGATGAAGGGGGAGCGATGCAGATCGAAGGAGGAGTGTTTCTCATCACCGGCGGCGCCTCCGGGCTGGGGGCGGCCACGGCTCGCATGGTCGTGACTGGCGGCGGCAGGGCCGTACTTGCTGATCAAGACGAGGCGAAGGGTGCGGCGCTGGCTGCCGAGCTGGGCAGTAACGCGCATTTCGTGCGCACCGACGTCACCGACGAAGCGAGTGCGCAAGCGGCCGTGGCTGCCGCAGTGGAACGATTCGGCCGGCTCGACGTGCTGGTCAATTGCGCCGGCGTCGCTCCGGCCGAGAAGATCGTCGGCAAGGAAGGGCCACACCGGCTGGATTCGTTCGCCCGAACGATCCAGATCAACCTCATCGGCACCTTCAACCTGATGCGCTTGGCCGCTGCCCGCATGAGTGCCAACGAACCCAACGCCGAGGGAGAGCGCGGCGTCATCGTCAACACGGCCTCCGTGGCCGCTTTCGACGGTCAGATCGGACAGGCGGCCTATGCCGCCTCGAAGGGAGGGGTGGTATCGCTCACCTTGCCTGCGGCGCGTGAATTGGCCCGCTGGGGGATTCGGGTGATGGCCATCGCGCCGGGAATCATGGAAACGCCCATGTTGCTAGGGATGCCAGCCGAAGTGCAGGAGTCCTTGGGCAAGATGGTGCCCTTCCCGCCGCGCATGGGGCGTCCGGCCGAATATGCTGCTTTGGTGCGGCACATCGTCGAGAACGTCTATCTCAATGGAGAAGTGATCCGCCTCGACGGCGCCATTCGCATGGGGGCAAAGTGAGCCGCGGCGGAGACGAACGAAGGTGGGGATGAACGAGAGCACCTGGGAGCAAGCCGGGAGCGCGGCGGTCGTCGCAGAAGAAGGCTGCTATCACTGCGGCCTGCCGATTCCGCCGCAGACGCATTTTTCCGTGGTGATCGACGGGCGGGCGCGGCGCATGTGTTGCGCCGGCTGCGTGGCCGTGGCGCAGGCCATCGTCGACAACGGCCTGGGCGACTATTACCGCCACCGCGATGCCATGCCCGAGCCGGTGCGCGAAGCCTTGCCCGAGGTGGTGCGAGAACTCGAATCCTTCGATCTGCCCGAACTCACCGAGCAGGTCTCACGGGCGGTGGGCGAGCACGAGCGCGAGGTCACCCTCATCCTCGAGGGCATCACCTGCGCAGCCTGCGTCTGGCTCAACGAGCAGCACCTGCGCCGCCAGCCCGGCGTCACCCACGTCGAGATCAATTACGCCACCCGCCGCGCGCTGGTGCGCTGGGATCCTGAGCGTACGAGCCTGTCGCGTATCCTCAAGGCAATCGCCGAAATCGGCTATCGCGCCTACCCTTTCGATCCGAAGAAAGCCGAAGAGGTTGCGCAGCGCGAGCGGCGATCCATGCTCTGGCGCGTGTTCGTGGCCGGCTTTGCCTCGATGCAGGTCATGATGTACGCCATCCCCACCTACTTGGCGGGCGAGGGCGAGATGCCGGCCGACATCGAGCGCTTGTTGCGCTGGGCGAGCCTCGTGCTGACCCTGCCCGTGGTGTTCTACTCCTGCGGCCCTTTTTTTGCCAATGCCTGGCGCGATCTGCGACTGCGGCGTGTCGGGATGGATGTGCCGGTGGCCTTGGGCATCGGCGTGGCTTTTTTGGCCAGTCTATGGTTTACCCTCACCGACGGGGCGGAGGTTTATTTCGACTCGGTGGCGATGTTCGCCTTTTTTCTGCTGGGTGGGAGATTCCTCGAAATGCTCGCCCGTCAGCGGGCGGTGCGCGGGCTGGAGGAGGTCGCCCGCGTCATTCCTGCCGTGGCCGAACGTCTGGAAGCAGGGATTTGGCAGCGTGTGCCGGTGGCACGGCTCGCGCCGGGCGATCGTATCCGCGTACGTCCTGGACAGACCATCCCGGTCGACGGGCGGATCCTGTCGGGGTGCGGCGAAGTGAGCGAAGCCATCCTTACGGGAGAGAGTCGCCCCATTCCCAAGAGCGAAGGGGATAGGGTACTCGGCGGCAGTCTAAACGGAGGTGGGGTGCTCGAAATCGCCGTGGAGCGGGTCGGCGAAGAAACCAGGCTCGCGACCATCCGTCGCACCATGGAGCGGGCTCAAAGCGAAAAGCCCGCAATCTCCACGCTCGCCGAGCGCTACGCCGGCCTCTTCATCGTGGCCGTGCTGGCATTGGCGTTGCTCACCGCCGTGCTTTGGAGCTGGCTCGATCCGGCTCGCATCGTTCCCATCGTCGTCTCGGTACTCGTCGTCGCTTGTCCCTGCGCCCTGTCCTTGGCCACTCCCGTGGCCTTGACCGCGGCCACCGATGCCTTGATGCGCTCGGGGGTACTGGTAACGCGCGGACATGCCATCGAGACTTTGGCTCGGCTCACCGACATTGCGTTCGACAAGACCGGTACACTCACGCGGGGGCAGCTGGCTGTGGCCAAGGTGCTCCCGCTCTCCGGACATGACGCGCAGCAATCGCTGGCGCTGGCTGCGGCGCTGGAGGCGGCGAGCGAACATCCGATCGCCCGCGCTTTCGCCGACGTGACGCCCATGGACGTTTCGCTCGAAGCGCTGGAAGTGGTCACCGGCCAAGGTTTGAGCGCCAGCATCGGCGGACGTCGGGTGCGGATCGGCCGCCCCGAATGGGTCGCCGAACGGTTTTCCTTGCCTCCCCTGGCGCAAGCAGGGAGCGACATCGATCCGACGCTTACCTGGGTGGCGCTGGCCGACGAAACGGGCTGGATGGCGCTTTTCGGTTTGACCGACGTCGTGCGCGACGAAGCTCCGGCCCTGGTGCAGGAGCTTCATGCGCTCGGCGTGCGTACGCATCTCTTGTCCGGAGACGCGCCCGAGATCGTCTTCCATGTTGCACGAGCCCTCGGCATCGACTCGGCACGCGCCGCGCTCACTCCCGAGGGCAAGATCGAGGCCTTGCGGGAAGTGATGGCACGGCCAGGGAGCGTGGTCGCCATGGTCGGCGACGGGGTCAACGACGCTCCGGTGCTGGCGGGGGCACACGTGTCGGTGGCCATGGGCGAAGGGGCGGATCTTGCCCGACTCAACGCCGATGTCGTGCTGCTTGGCAGCGATCTCTCGGGCGTCGCACGCGCCGTACGCCATGCACGCCGCACGCTCGTGGTCGTGGCGCAGAACCATCGCTGGGCGTTCACTTACAACCTTCTCGCCATTCCCTTTGCCATGGCCGGCTGGGTGACGCCGTGGATGGCGGGTCTGGGAATGGCGGCGAGCTCCTTGGGTGTCGTGCTCAACGCACTGCGCCTGCAACGCGCTCCATAGGCTCTGAGACGATGGAAAGCCTCTATATCCTGATCCCCTTGTCGGTCGTGCTCGTGTTCGTCATCGGACTCGTCTTCTGGTGGTCGGTCAGGAGTGGACAGTTCGACGATCTCCAGGGGCCGGCCTACCGCGTGCTCTTCGAGGACCGCGACGAGGCGACTGAAAAAGCGACGGCTGCCTCGGACCATGATATCGGCAAGTCGGGTGGAAATGTCGATGAACGATGAGTTTCTTTGACGTGCATCAAAAACCTCTGGATTGATAAGGGATAGAATCGACTCCGGTTTGGGTGCGAGTCCAAGCCTTTTTGGGTTCCCTGTCTCTCTGTTGGGGTTGGGGCACGCAGGCGCGTGCCCTTTTTTTCTTTCTCCGGCCACGTTTCGTCGAGTTTGTTACGTCATCGACTAAAATGTTGACCGAAGTCAACACGGCTTTGCTCGCGCGGCGTATCCTACCGCTTGTCGCAGTCGGCGGACGCGCCGGGGTGATTTCGGTAAGTTCTCATTGGAGAGGTGACCATGCAAACGGAAGCGACTTATAACTACAAAGTCGTACGCCAGTTCGCCATCATGGCAGTGGTGTGGGGCATCGTAGGGATGCTGGTCGGGGTGTTGATCGCCGCCCAGCTGGTCTGGCCGCAGCTCAATTTCCCGCAGCTCGGCGAGTGGTTCCATTTCGGGCGGTTGCGTCCGCTGCACACGAATGCGGTGATTTTCGCCTTCGGCGGCTCGGCGCTCTTCGCTACGTCCTACTACGTGGTGCAACGCACCTGCCATACCCGGCTCTTCGCGCCGGGCCTGGCGGCTTTCACCTTCTGGGGTTGGCAGCTCGTGATCGTGCTCGCGGCGCTGTCCTTGCCGCTGGGCTTCACCACCGGTAAGGAATACGCCGAGCTCGAGTGGCCGATCGACATCCTCATCACCCTCGTATGGGTGGCGTACGCCGTGGTGTTCTTCGGCACCATCGCTCAGCGCAAGGTGAGCCACATCTACGTCGCCAACTGGTTCTATGGCGCCTTCATCATCGCCGTGGCGCTGCTGCACGTGGTCAATAGCATGGCCATGCCCGTGTTCGAAGCGGGTATCCTCACGCCGAAATCCTATTCGGCCTACGCCGGGGCGCAGGATGCCATGGTGCAGTGGTGGTATGGTCACAACGCCGTGGGCTTCTTCCTCACTGCCGGGTTCCTGGGCATGATGTACTACTTCGTTCCCAAGCAGGCCGGCCGTCCGGTGTATTCCTATCGGCTCTCCGTGGTGCACTTCTGGGCCCTCATCTTCACCTACATGTGGGCCGGTCCGCACCACCTGCACTACACGGCGCTGCCCGACTGGACCCAATCGCTCGGCATGATCTTTTCGCTGATCCTGCTCGCGCCTTCCTGGGGCGGGATGATCAACGGCATCATGACGCTCTCCGGTGCCTGGCACAAGCTGCGTGACGACCCGATCCTGAAGTTCCTCATCGTGTCGCTCTCCTTCTACGGTATGTCCACCTTCGAAGGGCCGATGATGTCGGTGAAGACGGTCAACGCCTTGTCGCACTACACCGACTGGACGGTGGGCCACGTGCACTCCGGTGCGCTCGGCTGGGTGGCGATGGTTTCCATCGGCTCGCTCTACTATCTGGTCCCGCGGCTCTACGGCAAAGTCGAGATGTATTCGCGTGATCTGGTCACGGCGCACTTCTGGATCGCGACGATTGGCATCGTGCTCTACATCGCCTCGATGTGGATCTCCGGGGTGATGCAGGGTCTGATGTGGCGCGCCACCAACGTGGACGGCACGCTCACCTATGCCTTCGTCGAATCGGTGAAAGCCTCCTATCCGTTCTGGACCATCCGGGTGCTCGGTGGGCTGCTCTTCCTGGTCGGAATGCTGCTGATGGCCTACAACGTATTCAAGACCGTCGCGGGCGCCAAACCCGTCGATGCGCCGGTGCTGGCTCCGGCTCATGCCTGAGGGAGAATGAATCATGGCGAATTCCAAGCACGAGCTCATTGAACGCAGCGTGACGCTGCTCATCGTGGCGACCTTGTTGGTGGTGAGTGTCGGAGGATTGGTGGAGATCGTGCCACTCTTCTTCCAGCATTCGACCACCAAGCCGATCGACCGGCAGGGCAACCCGCTCGACGTGAAACCCTACGATGCGCTGCGCCTCACCGGCCGCGACATCTATATCCGCGAGGGCTGTTACAACTGCCATTCGCAGATGATTCGTCCCTTCCGTGCCGAGACCGAGCGCTATGGTCACTACTCGGTGGCGGGCGAGTACATCTACGATCGTCCCTTCCAGTGGGGTTCCAAGCGCACGGGTCCCGACCTGCACCGTGTCGGGGGGCGTTATTCGGACACCTGGCATATCGCGCACCTACGCAATCCGCGTGACGTGGTGCCCGAGTCCAACATGCCTGCTTTCCCGTGGCTCGATCGGCCCATCAGCCAGCGCGACATCAATGCCATTCAGGGCAAGATGAAAGCGCTCCGTACCTTGGGACATCCCTATACCGACGAGGAGATCGCGCAGGCCCCGGCCATGCTCGAAGGCAAGACGGAGATGGAAGCACTGGTGGCCTATCTGCAGGGTCTCGGTCGGGCGTTGTCCAATTTCCAATGAGTGAAAGGAGGGCGTGATGGACATCAACGACCTGCGTAGTGCGGTAACGGTGGCAGCCTTCCTCTGTTTCCTCGGAATCTGCGTGTGGGCCTATAGCCGTGCTGCCAAACCGGGGTTCGAAGAGGCCTCGCGCCTGCCGTTCCTCGAGGACGACGAACCGATGCTCGCCAACGATCACACGGAAGGGAAATAAAATGGCTGACTTCGTGAGTGGATTCTGGAACATGTACGTGATGGTGTTGGTCGCCGTCAGTTTCGTGTTCTGCATCGTCATCATCATGCTGAACATGCGCGTCAGCGGCAAGGTCGGAGAGCTACAGCCGCACAAGTGGGACGAGACGCTGCAGGAATGGAACAACCCCTTGCCGCGTTGGTGGATGTATCTGTATTGGATCACCATTTTCTTCGGCATCGCCTATCTCATCATCTACCCTGGTTTTGGCGCCTTTCCGGGGATCGCCAAGTGGACTTCGGTCGGTCAGTGGGAGCAGGAGATGAAACGGGCCGACGAGCAGTACGGTCCGAAGTTTGCCAAGTATCGCAACATGGACGTCAAGGCGGTGGCGGCCGACCCCGAAGCGATGGCCATGGGCAAGCGGCTGTTTCAAACCTACTGCATGCAGTGCCACGGCGCGGACGCACGAGGCGCCAAGGGCTTCCCCAATCTCACCGACAACGACTGGCTCGGTGGGGATGGTTCGCCCGAGTACATCAAGACGACCATCGCTCAAGGGCGTATCGGGGTGATGACGCCGTTCAAGGACATCCTCTCCGAGGAGCAGATCCGCGACGTCGCCCACTACGTGCGCTCGCTCTCGGGGCTGTCGCATGATGCGCCACGGGCCGAGCGTGGGGCAACGGTGTTCGCCGAGAACTGTGCCGTGTGCCATGGACCGGACGCCAAGGGCAATCCGCTGCTGGGAGCGCCCAACCTCACCGACGACATCTGGCTGTGGGGTTCGTCCGAAGCCCAGATCATCGCCATCGTGACCAACGGCATCCAGAACCGTATGCCGGCGTTCGGGGAATTCCTGGGTGAAGACAAGGTCCATATCCTTACCGCCTACGTGTGGGGGTTGAGCAACAAGCAGTGATGCTGTAGGGTAGTACCGTGGGATCGCGGCGGGCGCCATGCGCCTCGCCGCGTCTTGCCGCACGAGCAACGATCGCTTTCGCCGTGCGGATTCACAACGACGAGCCCATCTCTACATGAACGAGCCACTGAAAACTTCCGCGATGTCCGCCAAGGAGAGATCCAACGGCGCCGACGAGGTGCCGTCCTCTCTCTACGCCAAACGCAAGAAGCTCTACGTGCGATCCACCACGGGCCCTTTCCAGCGGCTGCGGTGGTTTTTCGTCTTCCTCACGCAGGCGATCTTCTACGGTTTTCCGTGGCTCACCTGGAACGACCGTCAGGCGGTGCTCTTTCACCTGGTAGAGCGCAAGTTCTACTTGTTCGGGTGGGTGTTCTGGCCCCAGGACGTCTTCTATCTCTCGCTCATCCTGATTCTCTCGGCCTATGCGCTCTTTTTCTTCAGTGCCGTGGCGGGGCGGGTGTGGTGTGGCTATACCTGTCCGCAAACCGTCTATACCGAGATCTTCATGTGGTTCGAAGAGAAGATCGAGGGTGATCACGTCAAACGGCGCAAACTCGACGCCTCGCCCTGGACGGTGGAGAAGATTGTCAAGCGCAGCACCAAATACGCCATATGGATCGTCTTCTCGCTCTTCACCGGCTTTACGCTGGTGAGCTACTTCACGCCGCAAAAAGAATTGTGGCAGTCTTTGCAGACGTTCAGCTTCGGCCCCTGGGAAACCTTCTGGATCTTTTTCTACGCTGGATTCACTTTTCTGCTCGCAGGGGTGCTGCGCGAGCAAGTCTGCAAATACATGTGCCCCTACGCGCGTTTCCAGGGCGTGATGTTCGATCCGGACACCCTCATCATCACCTACGATGCCGAGCGCGGCGAACCGCGTGGGCCGCGTAAGAAAGGGGTCGATCCCCGTTCTTTGGGCTTGGGGGATTGCATCGATTGCGGCATCTGTGTGCAGGTCTGCCCTACGGGCATCGACATCCGCAATGGCCTGCAGTACGAATGTATCGCCTGTGCCGCCTGCATCGATGCCTGCAACCAAGTGATGGACAAGATGGGCTATCCCCGCGGTCTCATCCGTTACACCACCGAGAACGCGATGAAGAATCACTGGGATCGGGCACGGACCTTCCGGCGCGCTCTGCGGCCGCGAGTGCTCATCTACGGCGTCATTCTCATCGTCGTGGCTTCGGTGCTTTTCTGGAAAATCGCCACACGCCCCGACGTGCGCGTAGACGTCATACGGGATCGCGCCTCGCTCGCACGGGAGGTTCGCGGTGGTTGGATCGAGAACGTCTATACGCTCAACATCATGAACATGGTGGAGCGGCCTCGCCGTTTCACGCTCTCTGTAGGGGGGCTGCCCAATATCGTCATGGAAGGGCCCAAGGAATTCGACGTGCCCGCGGTGAGCATTTTCCCGCTGACGGTTCAAGTTCGCGTCCCGGCCGGGGCGGTGGATGCAGGAACACACAAAATCTATTTCGAAATCAAGGTGGTGGATGAGCCCGAGAACGTGACGCGGGAACTGGCCACTTTCATCATGCCGGAGTGAGAAACGATGGAAGCACGGATTTCTTCACGGAACAGTTCTCAGACGCTACCTTGGTATCGTCAAAAGTGGCCTTGGTTGCTCATGTTGCCGCCGGCCGTGGCGGTCGTGGCGGGGTTCGCCACTTTGTGGATCGCGATCGCGACCTGGGACGGTTTGGTTACCGACGACTATTACAAAGAGGGGTTGGCGATTCGCCAAACCTTGGACCGCTCGCTCAAAGCGGGTGAGCTCGGCCTCGTCGCTTATGTGGGCATGGACGCGGAGCGGCTATGGCTGCGCTTCGACGAGGAGCGCGCCAAGGCCAAGCCTCCCTTCCTCGTGGTGACCCTGACCCACCCCACCCGTTCCGGAATGGACCAGGTAGTGCGCCTGGTCCGCGACCAGGGGCGCTATGTCGCTCCGATCCAACCCATCAATGCCGGTCGTTGGCTGGTACAGATCGAAGATGAGTCCCGAGAGTGGCGCCTGAACGGGACCGTGTATGTGCCCACAGAGAGCGAGGTGAGAATCGAACCGTTCGTGCCTGCAGCAGACTAAGGAGGACGTGTCATGTCCGACGCATTACGAGAATTGCTTTCTTCGGGAATCGGCTGGTTGAGCCTTTTTACCATCGCCTTCATCATCGTGATGGCGGTCTACATCTACCGCTACGTCACGCGGCAGATCCAGGAGGAGGAAAAAAATGCTGCCTCCTCTGCGGGGCAGCAACGGCGGCAACATTCTTCCTAGATCGAATCGAAGGCCGCGACAGCGGCCTTTTTTCTTTGGGCACCGCGGACGGCGCCGTCGCTTGGCGGTTCCTTGCGCGCCCGTGTGCCTGGTTTCAGCGAAAGACGAGCACCGGCAACTTGCTGTGGGTGAGCACTTTTTGCGTTTCGCTGCCCAGCAGCAATCCTGCCAGGCCGCGCCGTCCGTGCGAGGCCATGAAGATGAGGTCGCAGCCGTGTCGCTGAGCGCAATCGATGATCGCCTCCCAGGGGGTGTCACTGACGATGGTGTCGGTTTCGCAGGGAACATTCTCTTTGTCCGCCAACGCTTTGGCCTCCGCAAGGATGCGATCTGCTTCTTCCTTGGCTGCGCGGCGGAATTGATCCGGGGTGGTCGGATCGATCAGGGCGCCTTCACCATAGACTGGTAGGGGAAAGTCGGGCTGGGCATAGAAAAAAGTGATCTTTGCGCCGATGCTCTTGGCAAAGGCGACGGCGCGCTCGCAGGCGCTACGCGACAGATCCGAACCGTCCGTCGGCACTAGGATGTGCTTGAACATCGTCGCTCCTTCCTTGGGTGAGGTAACATTGTTTCATTATAACCACAGGCAGGTGGGGTGCAAGATGGTTCGAACGGGGCGCGCGCAGGGGAAGTGGCCAAAGCACGAGGGGAAAGATGCAGTTCGCGGCCCGAGCCCGCACCGCCCGTCCCGGTTCGAAGATCGACTTGCTCCTGCGGCGCCCGAAGTGCGTTTTTTGGGCGGGGTGCAGGAAGTTACCGGTTCATGCTTCCACGTGAGCGCACCCGAGGGGAATTTTCTCGTCGAGTGCGGTATGTTCCAGGGTGGGCGTGAAGCCAAGCGTAAGAACCTCGAGGCGTTTCCTTTCGATCCCTGGGCATTGCAGGCCGTGATCCTTTCTCATGCGCATCTCGATCACTCCGGCCTGCTACCGCGACTGGTAGCCCTCGGCGCACGGGCACCGGTGCACGTCACCGAAGCCACGGCCGACCTGCTGGAAGTGATGCTGCTCGACAGCGCCTACATCCAGGAAAAGGAGTGGGAATGGCTATCCAAGCAGTCGCATCGCACTCGACGTCGTTTGCTGCTAACCGATGCGCCGCTCTACACGGTGGTCCAGGCGAAGGAGAGCCTGCGCTGGTTGAGACGGCACGATTATGGTCGCTGGTTTCCCGTGATGCAGGGCGTACGGGCGCGATTTCATGATGCTGGTCACATCCTGGGTTCGGCCATCGTCGAGCTGGAGCTCGAGCGGGTCGATGGTGTGCGCCGGCGTTGGGTCTTCAGTGGAGATCTGGGCATGCCGGGACGCCCTTTGGTGCGCGACCCAACGCTGATTCCTGACGCCGACGTCGTCTGGGTGGAGTCGACGTATGGCGATCGGGAGCATCGCCCTTGGGACGACTCGGTCGCCGAGCTGGAGACGGTATTACGGGAGACTTTGCCTCGGGGCAACGTCGTGATTCCATCGTTTGCCGTTGGCCGTACCCAGGAGATGATCCTCGTATTGGCCGATCTGGTTCGGCGAGGTCGTTTGGGTTCGCTCAACGTGGTGGTCGACTCGCCCATGGCGACCGAGGCGAGCAAGATCTCGGCGCGGCACCTCGATTTGTGGGATGAGCCCAGCCGCAAACTCTTCGCCTGGATGCAACGGCACCGCGACCGTTTTCACGTGCGTTTCACGGCGAGCGTGGAGGAATCGATGGCGCTCAACAACGTGCGCTCGGGCTTGGTCATCATTTCGGCCAGTGGCATGTGCGAGGCCGGTCGCATCAAATATCACCTAAAATACAATCTACCCCGTCCAGAATGCGCCATCGTCATTGCCGGCTTCCAGGCGATGGGTACCCTGGGGCGGCGTCTCGTCGATGGAGCGCAGCAGGTGACGATTTTCGGGGAACGAATCCCGGTTCGTGCTGGTCTGCATACGATAGGAAGCATGTCGGCGCATGCCGACCGCCTAGGGCTGCTTGCCTGGCTGCGGGGATTCCGCCGCCCCCCTCAGCAGTGTTTCGTCACCCATGGTGAAGTGAACCAGTCACAGGCGTTCGCGCAGACGGTACGCGATACGCTCGGCTGGACCCACGTCGAGGTAGCGGTTCGCGGTCAAAGGTGGCAGGATTCTTGACAACGAGGAGGTCTTCATGGCCAGGAGCAAGGCAAGGGCACGAAATTCGCGTCAGGACTCGAATTGGGAGGTCGCGCATCGTATCGAGGAGACTCCCGAACAGGTGGCCGAAATCATGCATCGGGCAATGGAGGGAACTTTCGATCCGTTGGGCAACGTCGCCCCCATTCTGCATGCTCAGGTGCTGTGGGCATTACATCCGGTGGCGCTGTGGTCGAAGGAGATCGAGCTGGGCAAGCGCAACGTAGCGCTGGTGCGCTACATCGCGCAGCGGCTCTCGGGTCAGGAAGTCGAGCCCCCCTTCGTGCCCGAACCTTATGACATCCGTTGGGATCACCCCGCATGGACCGAATCGGTTTGGTGGTCGGGGCTACAGCAGAGCTACCTCGGCTGGGGGCAGTCCTTGGTCGAGATGGTGCGCCAGACTCCGGGACTGGACGAGCGGGAGCGGCGGCGCGCCGTTTTTTGGACCGGCGAGTTCGTCAATGCGCTTGCCCCCACCAATTTCTTCTGGACCAACCCCAAGGCGCGCCAGCTCGCCGTGGAAACCAGTGGTCTGAGTCTGCTCGAAGGCTACAAAAATTTTCTCTCTGACATGGCCGCCGGCATGGTACGGATGACCCGGCCCGATGATTTCCACGTCGGGGTGAATCTGGCCACCACACCCGGGGACGTGGTGCATCGCAATTGGCTGGTGGAGATCATCCGTTATACACCGACCCAGCCTCAGGTGCGTCGGCGCCCCATCGTGATCGTTCCTCCGTGGATCAACAAGTTCTACGTGCTCGATCTCACGCCCGACAAGAGCATGGTGAAGTATCTCTGCGACCAAGGGTTCGAGGTCTTCATCATCAGCTGGAAGAACCCCACGCGCGAGATGGCCGATACGACGTTCGACGACTATCTCACCCATGGCATCGACGTGCTGGTGGAGACGGCACGTTCGATCACCGGTGCCGACAAGGTCAATGCCGTGGGCTATTGCATCGGTGGCACCGCGCTGGCGTCCTATCTCTCGGTGATCAACCGCAGGGTGGGCGTCGAGGCTTCGCCCGTGGCAAACGCGACGTTTCTCACCACGCTCGTCGATTTTTCGGCTCCGGGCGACATCGAAGTCTTCATCGATCCAGCCACCGTCGATTTTCTCTGCCGCAAGATGCAGATCGATGGCTACTTGCGCGGTGAAGACATGGCCGAGGCGTTTCGCTTGTTGCGCTCCAACAGCCTCATCTGGCGTTACATCGTGCATGGCTGGCTCTATGGCGAGGAGCCGGCGCCGTTCGACGTGCTCTACTGGAACATGGATCCGACGCGCATGCCGGCGAAGATGCACTGCTGGTATCTGCGCGAGCTCTATCTCAACAATCGCCTCATCCAGCCCGATGCGCTGACCCTGGCGGGCGTTCCCGTGGATCTGCGCCAGATCGTGCAGCCGGTCTATGCCGTGGGCACCGAAGACGATCACATTGCCCCCTGGCAGCAGACTTTCAAGCTACTGCGGCACGTGCGCGGGCCGCGGCGCTATGTGCTGTCGAGCTCGGGTCACATCCTGGGTATCGTCAACCCGCCGAAAGATCCACCAAAGCGCAAGTACTGGGTGAGCGACGTCGGCGATCCGGTGCCGCGAGCCGATTCCTGGCTCAAGTCGGCACCCGAGCATCCCAACAGCTGGTGGGACGATTGGGTCGCCTGGCTCAGACCGCAGGCGGGCGAACTGGTGGCGCCGAAGGACCCGGCGAGCGTGCCTTCACTCGGAAAGGCGCCGGGAAGCTACGTCCTCGAGCGCTGACGGCGCGCCGGTTCGTGTTTAGTGAGACAGGGGCGCCTGGATGAGACCACGCAGGCGCTCCCGATCGCGCAGCCGGATGTTCTTGTGCTGCACCTCGATGAGCCCTTCTTCTTGAAAGTGGGATAGGGTGCGGGAGACCGTCTCGAGTTTGAGCCCGAGGTAGGAGCCGATTTCTTCGCGCGTCATCCGCAGCCGAAATTCCGTGCCCGAGAAACCGCGGGCGGCGAAGCGCTGCGCCAGGTTGAGCAGGAATGCGGCCAGGCGCTCTTCGGCGCGCATGGTGCCGAGCAGCATCATGACGCTTTGTTCGCGTACGATCTCGCGCGAGAGTACCTTGTGAAACTGCGCCTGTAGCCCCTGGATCTCGCGTGCGAGCGCTTCGAGGCGGGCGTATTCGATCACACAGGCTTCGCTGTCTTCGAGTGCGATGGCGCTGACGACGTGCTGCCCCGTGCTGATGCCGTCCAAGCCCAGCAGCTCACCGGTCATCTGGAACCCGGTGACCTGCTCTCGGCCATCCTCGAGCACGATGGTGGTCTTGAACGAACCGGCGCGGATGGCATAGAGCGCCTGAAACGGCATGCGCGCCTCGTAGAGGGACTGATGGCGCCGCAGCTTGCGGCGCGTGCCAACGAGCTCTTCGATGCGGGCCACGTCTTCTTCGCTCAGCCCGACCGGCAGGCACAGTTCCATCAGGTTGCACTGGGAGCAGGCCACGCGCAATTGGCGCAAGGTGGGCGGAAGTTGGAGGTCCATTGTGCTTCTCTGGGGGGAAAGGAAACGTTTTCGTTGATGACGGTCAACCTGTCGTCGGCCGTTTCGTGCCATATTATGAGAATCTAACGCAGGAAAACCAGGTGGGCGTCCGTCCATGAGTGCTACGATGCAAGAAACCCATCGCCTCGTCGTCGATCCGGAGCTGATCCGGCGCTTCGACATCAGCGGGCCGCGCTATACCTCCTATCCGACGGCGGATCGCTTCGTCGAAGCCTTCGGGCCGGCCCAGTATGCCCGCTGGCTCGGGAGCCGCGAAGTCGGAGGCTTGAACCGGCCGCTGTCATTATACGTGCACATCCCCTTCTGTAATACGATTTGTTACTATTGCGCCTGCAACAAGATCATCACCAAGGATCATTCCCGCAGCGCGCGCTATCTCGATTTCCTCGAGCGCGAGATCGACCTCGTCGATCGGCATCTGGCCGGTGGCCGTGAGGTCACTCAGTTGCATTTGGGCGGCGGTACGCCCACTTTCCTTGCCGAAGACGAGATGCGCCGGTTGATGGAGGTGATCCGGGCGCGCTTCCTGCTCGCCGAGCACGGTGAATTTTCCATCGAAGTCGATCCGCGCAAGGTGGAGGCGGCGCAGGTGGCCTTGCTCGCCGAGCTCGGTTTCAACCGCATGAGCATCGGGGTACAGGACTTCGACCCGCTGGTGCAGGCGGCGGTCAATCGCATCCAGAGTTTCGACGAAACGGCGGCGGTGCTGGAGGCGGCGCGCGAAAACGGCTTCAAGTCGGTGAGCATGGATCTCATCTATGGTTTGCCGCACCAGACGGTGGAGCGCTTTGCCGCCACGCTCGAACGGATGATCGAACTCTCGCCCGATCGCCTCTCGCTCTACAGCTATGCCCACCTGCCGCGGCTCTTCAAGCCGCAGCGGCGCATCGAGGAGGCGGCCCTGCCCACGGCGGCCGACAAGCTCGGCATCATGAAGTACGCTATCGAGCGCCTGGTCGATGCCGGTTACGTCTATATCGGGATGGATCACTTCGCCAAGCCCGACGACGAACTGACGATCGCCCAGCGGCAGGGGCGGTTGCACCGCAATTTCCAGGGGTATTCGACCCAGGCCGAGTGCGACATGATCGCCTTCGGCATTTCCTCCATCAGCAAACTGGGGGCGATCTACGCGCAGAATCACAAGACGGAGGAAGACTACTACGACGCGCTCGAGCGCGGTGAGCTGCCGGTGCTGCGCGGCGTGGAGCTGACCGCCGACGACGTGCTGCGCCGCTCCATCATCCAGGCGTTGATGTGCCATTTCGAGCTGTCGATCGAGTCGATCGAGATCGCGCACCTCATCGATTTTCGCCGCTATTTCGCCCCGGAGTTACACGACTTGGCGCGCATGGCCGAGGCAGGGCTGGTGGAGATCGGGGATCGCTGGATCACGGTGTTGCCACCGGGGCGGCTGCTGGTGCGGGCGATCGCCATGGTGTTCGACCGCTATCTGCGCCACGATCGCGAGCGGGCGCGCTATTCGCGCGTGATCTGAGGCAGCGGCGTGGCTTGGAACGGTTTTCTCGCGGTCTTCCTCATCGGCCTCCTGGGCGGAGTACATTGCCTCGGCATGTGCGGTGGTATCGTCGGCGCCTTGTCGCTGCAGACGGCGCAGGGGGCGAAGTGGCCGCTGCATCTGGCCTACAACCTCGGCCGTATCACCACCTACACGCTGCTCGGCGCAGTGCTGGGCTGGCTGGGGGCCATCGGCGGAATGCTCGAAGGAGTGCTGCCGGTTCAGCTCACGTTCTACGTGCTCGCCAATCTCATGCTCGTGGCCATGGGGCTCTATTTTCTCGGCCAGACGCGCTGGCTCGCCCCGCTCGAGCGCGCCGGGCATCGCCTGTGGCGGTGGGTGCAGCCGGCCACACGCCGTTTCCTGCCGGTGCGTTCGGTGGCGCAGGCGTTTCCGCTCGGTCTGCTGTGGGGGTTTTTGCCCTGTGGGCTCGTCTATAGCGTGCTCGCGACGGCGCTGCTTGCGGGTGACGGGTTGCGTGGCGCCGGGGTGATGCTCGCGTTCGGTTTGGGTACGTTGCCGAATCTGCTCGCTGCGGGGCTGCTGTTGCGGCGCTTTCGCAACGTGGCAGGACACCCCTGGGTGCGCCGCGCCGCGGGCCTCCTGGTGGTCGCCTTCGGGCTGCTGGGGCTGTGGCGCGCGCCGCAGCTGGGCGGGATGATCTGGCAGGGCGTGGTTTGCCACCCCTGAAGCCGCAAAAGGGCGTTATATAATCTCCTCCAGTCGAGCCGGTTCTTCCGGCCGGGGTTTTTTGTACGAGTGAGGAGTTTCCATGGCTTTCGAATGCGTTTCCGCTGGCAAGGACGTGCCCAACGACATCAACGTCATCATCGAGATCCCGGCGCAGTCCGATCCGATCAAATTCGAGGTGGACAAGGAGAGTGGCGCCATTTTCGTCGACCGTTTCATGGGTACGACGATGCGCTATCCGCTCAATTATGGCTACGTGCCGCACACGGTGGCGGGGGATGGCGATCCGGTCGA
Source organism: Tepidiphilus sp. J10 (assembly GCF_006980785.1). Taxonomy (NCBI): domain Bacteria; kingdom Pseudomonadati; phylum Pseudomonadota; class Hydrogenophilia; order Hydrogenophilales; family Hydrogenophilaceae; genus Tepidiphilus; species Tepidiphilus sp. J10. Next base: position 310,120 of record NZ_SBHP01000001.1, on the reverse strand, counting down.
CGTGCTCGTCGTCACGCCGTTTCCCCTGCAGCCGGGGGTGGTGATCCGTTGCCGCCCGGTGGGTTTGCTGAAGATGGAAGACGAATCGGGCGTCGATGCCAAGGTGGTGGCGGTGCCGGTGTCCAAGCTCACCCCGCTCTATGACAAAGTGCAGTCACTCGAGGATCTGCCGGAGCTCCTGCTGAAACAGACCGTGCATTTCTTCGAGCACTACAAGGATCTGGAACCGGGCAAGTGGGTCAAGGTGCTCGGCTGGGCGGGCGTCGAAGAGGCCAAGCAGGAGATCCTCGCCGGCGTGAAGAACGCCTCGTCGGCCCAGTAAAACGGCCCCGACGGGATGAGCGCACTGCGCCTGGGCGTGGCCCAGATCGACCCGGTGGTGGGCGATTTCGCCCACAATGAAGCCCTCATCGCCGGGGCACTCTCGCGGCTCGCCGCCCAGGGCGCCGAGCTCGTGCTCACCCCGGAACTCGCCCTGAGCGGCTATCCGCCCGAAGATCTGCTGTTGCGCCCCGACTTCTACCGTGCGGCGCGCCACCATCTGGAATCCTTGGCGGCGCGTACGGCTGCGGGGCCGGCGCTGCTCGTCGGCGTGCCCTGGGCCGACGAGGGCGGGCGCTTCAACGCGGCGGCGCTGCTGCGCGATGGCCGCATCGACGGGCTCTATCGCAAGCGCCGGTTGCCGAACTACGCCGTCTTCGACGAGAAACGCTACTTCTGCGCTGGCAATGAGCCCTTCGTCTTCACCCACCAGGGCGTGCGGGTGGGCGTGGTGATCTGCGAGGATGCCTGGTCGGCCGGGCCGGTGGAAGAGTCCGTGGCGCAGGGCGCGGAGCTCGTCGTGGCGCTCAACGCCTCGCCCTATCACCAGCAGAAGTGGCGTGAGCGGCAGGCCGTGATCGCCGAGCGGGTCCGGGCCTCCGGCCGGGCGTTGCTCTACCTCAACATGGTGGGGGGGCAGGACGAGCTCGTGTTCGACGGCGCCTCCTTCGCGCTCGACGCGCAAGGCGCCGTGGCCTGGCAGGGGCCGTTCTTCGCCGAGAAAGAGACGGTGATCGAGTGGCACGAGGGCCGTTGGCAGCCGCATGCGCCTTCCTTCGATCCCTTGCCGCCGGAAGAGGAGCTTTATCGGGCGTTGGTGTTGGGGGTGCGCGATTATCTCGGCAAGAACGGTTTTCCCGGCGCGATCATCGGTCTATCGGGGGGGATCGATTCGGCGCTCACGCTGTGCCTCGCCGTCGACGCCTTGGGGTCGGAGCGGGTGCGTGCCGTGATGCTGCCTTCGCCCTATACGGCGGCGATGAGCCTGGAAGACGCCGCGACGCTCGCCGCCCGGCTCGGGGTGCGCTACGACGTCATCCCCATCGAGCCGGCGATGAACACGTTCGCGGCGATGCTGGAGCCTTTCTTCGCCGGGCTGCCGCCGGATACCACCGAAGAGAACCTGCAGTCGCGCATCCGCGGAGTGCTCCTGATGGCGCTTTCCAACAAGACCGGGGCGCTGGTGCTCACCACCGGCAACAAGAGTGAGATGGCCACCGGCTATGCCACGCTCTATGGTGACATGGCAGGCGGCTTTGCCGTGCTCAAGGACGTCTATAAGACCCAGGTCTATCGGCTCGCGCGTTGGTGCAATCGCAATGGTGAGGTGATCCCCGAGCGTATCATCACGCGCCCGCCTTCGGCCGAGCTCAAGCCCGATCAATGCGACCAGGATTCCTTGCCGCCCTATGAGGTGCTCGATCAGATCATCGAGCGCTACATGGAGTGGGAATGTTCGCCCCGTGAGATCATCGCCGCCGGGTTCGACGCTGCGGCGGTGCGGCGCGCCGTGACGCTTTTGAAACGTAGCGAGTACAAACGGCGCCAGGCGCCGATCGGCGTACGGGTGAGCCGGCGCGCCTTTGGTCGTGATTGGCGCTATCCCATCACGGCGCGCTATGCCGACGAATACGACGAGGAAGGCGGATCATGAAAAAGATCGAAGCGATCATCAAGCCGTTCAAGCTCGACGAGGTGCGCGAGGCGCTCTCTGAGATCGGGGTGAGTGGTCTGACCGTCACTGAGGTCAAGGGATTCGGTCGCCAGAAAGGGCATACGGAACTCTACCGTGGCGCCGAATATGTGGTCGATTTCCTGCCGAAGATCAAGGTGGAGGTGGTCGTCACCGACGATCGCGTCGCCCAGGTGGTCGACGTCATCATGGAGACGGCGCGCACCGGCAAGATCGGCGACGGCAAGATCTTCGTGCTGCCGGTGGAGCAGGTGATCCGCATCCGCACCGGTGAGACCGACGGCAACGCGATTTGAGGCGGCTCACTCGCGCGGGGCGCGCAGCAGGACGATGAGGGCGCCGCTGCCGCCGCGCGTGGGCGGGGCTTCGCAGAACGCGAGGATCTCGTCGCGCTGCGCGAGCCAGCGCCGCGACAAGTGGCGCAGCACGGAGAAACCACCCGGCGAGCGCAACCCCTTGCCGTGGATGACGCGAATGCAGCGCAAGCCTCGGTGTCGGGCGCGGGCGAGGTAGGCCGAGAGCGCCTCGCGCGCCTCGATCCGTGTCAAACCGTGCAAGTCGATCTCGCCTTGCAGCGCCCAGCGGCTGCGCCGCAGGTCGATGAGCACTCGCCGCGGCACGCCGGGGCGCAGGAAGTGGGTGCTCTCGTCAGCTTCCAGCCAGTCTTCGAGTTCCAGCGGAGCGAGCAGCTCCTCGGCGAGGATGGCGCGTTCGTCGGCGAGCTTTTGCCGCGGCACCGGCGCCGGGCGCGGGCGTTCAGGCTCCACGCGCGGGGTGAAAGAGAGCGGGCGAACGCCCTCGCGCCAATCCGCTTCTTCAGAGATCGACTTCGAGGGCGCAGCGCCGACCCGGGTCGAGCCTTGCTTTTTGAGCTCGACCAAAGGTGCCGCCCAGGCCGGAGGACGCGGGCGGGCCATCGGGCTCAGCTTCCCACGCCGTCGAGGTAGCGCTCGGCATCGAGCGCCGCCATGCAGCCCGTACCGGCGCTGGTCACGGCCTGGCGATAGACTTGATCTTGCACGTCGCCGGCGGCGAAAACCCCTTCGATCGAGGTGGCCGTGGCGTTGCCGTGGCGACCGCCGCGCGTGACGATGTAACCGTTCTCCATGTCGAGCTGGCCGACGAAGAGCTCCGTGTTGGGCTTGTGTCCGATGGCGACGAATACGCCCTTGACGGGAATCTCGCGCGTGCTGCCGTCGACCACGTGCTTCACCCGGATGCCGGTCACGCCCGAATCGTCGCCCAGGATTTCATCCACCACGCTGTCGAGTACCAATTCGATCTTGCCGCTGGCGACTTTCTCCATGAGCTTGTCGACCATGATCTTCTCGGCGCGGAATTGCTGGCGGCGGTGTACCAGGGTGACTTTGCGCGCGATGTTGGCGAGATAGAGCGCTTCTTCGACGGCAGTGTTGCCGCCGCCGATCACGGCGACGTCCTCATTCTTGTAGAAGAATCCATCGCAGGTGGCGCAGGCCGACACGCCCCGTCCCATGAACTTTTCCTCGGACGGCAAGCCGAGGTACTTGGCGGTGGCGCCGGTGGCGATGATGAGTGCATCACAGGTATAGGTGCCGGCATCGCCCTCGAGGCGAAACGGGCGTTGCGAGAGATCGGCCGTGTGGATGTGGTCGAACACGATCTCGGTACCGAAGCGGCGGGCGTGTTTCTCGAAGCGTTCCATGAGCTCCGGCCCCTGAACGCCTTCGGGTTCGGCGGGCCAGTTGTCGACTTCGGTCGTGGTCATGAGCTGACCGCCCTGGGCGAGCCCCGTGATGAGGACGGGTTCGAGGTTGGCGCGGGCGGCGTAGATGGCGGCGGTGTAGCCGGCGGGGCCGGAACCGAGGATGAGAAGGCGGCAGTGACGGGTGCTCATGCAGGGACTCCGTGAGAATGAAGGATCGGGTGTCAGGCGCGGGGACGAGCACGATCCCGCAGGATGCCTCGAATGCCCCTCCATATGGCTGTATGGCGGCGCCATGCGATGCCCGGATGCTCGTCGAGCCATCCTATATGTTCCCTGGACCGCAGCCCCGGGCACTTGGCTTGGCCTGAGCTCGTGACGGTTGCTCGAGGCACCCGACAATTATAGTGCGGCTCGTCGATAAGTCGGGTGGCCGTGGCCTTCTGGGGCGCCTCGTTGGGCCTACTGCGCGGCTGTAAGGGGGCGTGCTCCGGTCCCTTGGGGCTCGCCCATCCATTCGAGAGGTCTCGTTTCTCGAGCTTCGGGCGCCTTGCTTTGCACCCGTCCGTGACGGTTCGTCGAGGCGCTCGAGGTCGGTGTCGCTTGCCCGCTCGGTGTTTCAGCCAGTTCGTGCTCCTGCGTTCGCCATGCGAGCAGGCCGTTGCGGAAAGCGTGGCTCGCGTCTTCGTAGTAGGCGATGGCGCGGCGCACCAGGGGGTCTTCCGACATTGCCGGGCGTTCGTGCTCTGCATCCGCTGCGGCATGCTCGCGCAGGCGGATCTTCTTGCGCGGGCTGAGGATCGCCAGATCCTTGCCGTCGAAAAGCCCCAGATGCTGGTAGTTGCCGATGAGGGCGCGCCCCGGGCGGGTCTCGTCGCGCAGCACGTCGCGCCCGTAGAAGGTGGAGACGTAGTCCATGTGCAGCAGGCCGAGCAGGGTGGGCGCGAGGTCGATCTGGCTCGCCAACGCCGAGACCTCGCGCGGGGTGATGAAGCCCGGCGCGTAGATGAAGAGCGGGATGTGGTAGTTCGCCACCGGCAGGTCTTCATGGCCGGCGCTGCCGGCGGTGTGATCGGCGAGGAAGACGAAGATCGTGTCCTTGAACCAGGGTTTGTCGCGCGCCTCGCGCAGGAACTTGCCGATGGCGTAGTCGGTGTATTTCACCGCCCCGTCGCGCCCCTTGCCCGAAGGGATGTCGATGCGCCCGTCGGGATAGGTATAGGGGCGATGGTTCGAGGTGGTCATGAGGTGTAGGAAGAAGGGTTTGCCGGCGGCGTGATCCTGGTCGGCCACTTTCATCGCCTGGGCGTAGAGATCCTCGTCGGCCATGCCCCAGGCGTTCTTGAAGTGGATCTCGGACTCGGGAACGCTGCTCTGGTCGACGATGCGGTAGCCGTTGCCGCTGAAAAAAGCGTTCATGTTGTCGAAGTAGCCGCGCCCGCCATAGACGAAGACGGCGTCGTACCCCTTGGCCACGAGCTGCTGGCCGAGGCTGGCATAGCCGCTCTCGCGCCCGATGCGCTTGACGATGGAACGGCCCGGCGTGGGCGGCACCGACAGGGTGACTGCCTCCAGGCCACGGTCGGTGCGGGTGCCGGTGGCGTAGAAGTTGTTGAAATAGAGGCTTTCGCGGCGCAGGGCGTCGAGGTTGGGAGTGAGTCCGCGCGGATCGCCGTTGCTGCCGAGGAACTTGGCGCTGAGGCTCTCCACCGTCACGAGGATGATGTTTCGCCGCAGCTCCGGGCCGCCGTTGACGATACGCCGGCGCGGATCGAGGGGATCCTGGCTGAGGAAGGTCGCGTTGGGCTCGGCAAGCTCCTGGCGCAAGACCGGCCCCGTGTCGGCTTCGGGCAGGGTGGCGTAGAAACGGCGATAGTCGATCTCGTTGTTGCGAAACGCCGCGAAGAATTGATAGGGTCCGTTGCCGGAGAGCTCGCGCCGATAGGTGTTCTGCTCCTGCCCCATGGGGAAATCCTGGTCGACGAAGGCTGCATCGAGCGCGGCGAGCGCAATCAACCCGGCGAAGGCGGCAAGCCCCGGTTTGAGCGGCAGGGGCGGGGCATCCAGCGCACCGGCGATCACCCGGCGCAGGGCGAAGGTCAGCGCGAGCGCGAGCACGGCAAGCCCCGTGATCAACGCCCCCACGGGGTAGGATTCGCGGATGTTGTCGATCACCTCCGTGGTGTAGATGAGGTAATCCACGGCGATGAAGTTGAACCGTGCGCCGAACTCGTCCCAGAAGAAGTATTCGGCAGTGGCCACGAAGAGCATGGCGAAGAGGCTCAGGGCCGTGAGCGCGTAGAGAAAGGCGCGGTGCGCCCGCGTGCGCCACAGCCGGTTGGGACACAGTACGAACAGGTAGAAGGCGAGCGGCAGGGCCGCGTAGACGAGGAAGGCGAAGTCGTAAGCCAGGCCGATGCCGTAGAGGCGCACGAGGTCGAGCGGCGCATGCACCGCCTCGTTCGGGTGCACCAGGAGCAAGCCCGTGCGGGTGAGGAAAAAGACGAGCAGCCAGGCGAGGAGGATCAGCGACAGGAATCGGGCTTGAGCGTGACGGAGCAGCGGCATGATGCAACGGAACCGGATGAGGGCGAAGTTCTCAAGTGTAGGAATTCGGCCGTCACCGTGGTGTCACGCGCAGGTGACGAAAACGTGAACGGGGCAGGAGCAGAGTGTCTGAAACACGGATGCGAGGAGCACGTCAGAAATTTTGTTCGCGTATCGAAAAATGCTCGCCTGCGGTGTTATTCCCGAGCCGCCATGAGCTTCGAGCGGTGGGTTGTAGGGCGACGGTACGGCGCGCGGTATCATGGGGGTACCGCATGTCGAAGGAGACGGAGTGATGGCCAACTGGTTTGCCGACAATCCCGCATCTATTGGGCGCACGCCGCTCGTGCGCTTGAACCGCCTCACCGCCGGGGCCAAGGCGACGGTGCTCGCCAAGATCGAGGCGCGCAATCCCGCGTTTTCCGTGAAGTGCCGCATCGGCGCGTCCATGGTGGCCGATGCCGAGCGACGGGGGGTGCTCGGTCCGGGCAAGGAGCTCATCGAGCCCACGAGTGGCAACACGGGGATCGCGCTCGCGTTCGTGGCCGCGGCCAAGGGGATTCCCCTCACGCTCACCATGCCCGAGACGATGAGTCTGGAGCGCCGGAAACTACTCGCCGTCTTTGGCGCCAAGCTGGTGCTCACCGAAGGGGCCAAGGGCATGAAGGGCGCGATCGAGCGTGCCGAGGCGATCGCCGCTTCCGACCCCCAGCGCTACGTGATGCTGCAGCAGTTCCGCAATCCGGCCAACCCGGCCATCCATGAGCAGACCACGGGACCCGAGATTTGGAACGACACCGACGGGCAGGTGGATGTCTTCGTCGCCGGCGTGGGCACCGGTGGCACCATCACCGGCGTGAGCCGTTACCTGAAGAAGACTCGGGGCAAACCCATCGTGTCGGTGGCGGTGGAGCCGGCGGGTAGCCCCGTGCTCACGCAGGCGCGTGAAGGCTTGCCGATCAAGCCAGGGCCGCACAAGATCCAGGGCATCGGTGCGGGGTTCGTGCCGGAGGTGCTGGACCTGTCACTCATCGACTTGATCGAGCGGGTGGGCGACGAAGAGGCCATGGAGACTGCCCGGCGACTCGCCCGCGAGGAAGGAATCCTCGCCGGCATCTCGAGCGGCGCGGCGGTGGTAGCGGCGCTGCGGCTGGCCAAACGGGACGAATACGCCGGAAAGACCATCGTCGTCGTCCTGCCCGATTCGGGCGAGCGTTACCTGAGCTCGGCGCTTTTCGAGGGAATGTTCGATGCCTCGGGTTTGCCGATTCGATGACGAGTGAAAGGACGGGACGGTGCTGAGCTATCGCCACGGTTTTCACGCGGGCAATCACGCCGATGTGCTCAAGCACTGGGTACTGGCTGAAGTATTGACCTACTTCAACGCCAAGCCCGCGCCCTGGACCTACGTCGACACCCACGCCGGCGCTGGCCTCTATCGGCTGGGCGTTGGGGTGGGGGGTACGCAGGCGAGCCATGAATTCCGCGAAGGGATCGCGCGCCTGTGGGCGGCGCGCGCCGAGGCACCGGCAGTGTTCTCCGCGTATCTGGAGGCCGTGGCAGCGTTCAACCCCACCGGGCGACTGGAGCTCTACCCCGGCTCACCGGCGATCGCGCGGCAGTTCGCCCGCGCCGGTGCCCGTGGCAAGGGGGGCGATCGTCTGGTGTGTTTCGAGCGCCATCCGCGCGATTTCGCCGCGCTCGAGCGGCTCTTCGCCGGGGATGCGCAGGTGCGTTGCCTGGCGACCGACGGTTTTGCCGGGGTGCTGCAGGTGCTGCCGCCGCCCTCGCGTCGGGGAGTGATCCTCGTCGATCCTCCCTATGAAGTGCGCGGCGACTACGTGCGGCTCATCCCCGCCGTGCGGGCGATGTTGGCGAAATTTCCGCAGGCGACGGTGCTCGTATGGTATCCGCGCCTGCGGCGGGTGGAGGCGGAGGAGCTGCGCCGGCGTCTGGCGAACCTGGCGCCGGAAGATCATCTGCGGGTGGAACTGCAGGTGGCGCCGCCACCCGTGGGCGGCCGCGGCATGACGGTGAGCGGCCTCGTGGTGCTGCATCCGCCGTATGTGTTGCCACAACGCCTGCAAGAGGGGCTGCCCTGGCTCAGCGGCCGGCTGGAGGCGGCGCCAGGGCAGGGGCGGTGGACGCTCGAGGCAAAAATTACGTGAGCGTCAATCTTTGCCGGGGCGGATGGGGTCGGAGAAAACGAGCGTACCGTCCTTGCGCATCATGAGGTTGTCGCGGCTGAGGAGGTCGGGAATCACGCGGTAGGTCTCGGCGAATCGCGCCAGCGCTTCGACAGCCTGTTTCATGCCGGCGTCGAACGGCGGGGGTTTGAGCTCGGTGAGCTGCTGCAAGGCGATGCGGCCCATTATCTGGCCGAGCTGCTGCCACTGCTGGCATAGGTCCCACCAGGCGTGGACCAGGCGCCGGGCGGTGTCGGCGGCGGGGCTCGTCTCGGGGATGGGGTAGAGTTTCTCCACCTCGAAGAGGTGCATGGGAAAGCCGTTGCTGGCGCGTCCGATGATGCCGTGATAGGTGTAGACGATGGGGAAGTGCGGCCCTTGAGGGCGGTCGTCGGCGGCGTAGAGCAGGTATTCGTCCGGATGGGTGATGATTTTATAGACGCGCTCGCCGTCCCCCTTGTCGAGCACGATGCTGTAGCGCCCCCGCGCGATCTCGGGTTTCCCCTCGAGCAGCGGGTGTTGGGGCACTGGATCGGGGATTTTGTCGGTCATGGTCTCGCTCCCTCTGGGGTATGTTCAATGATAGCGTAAATCCAGGACGCCGATGGAGCGCCTGTGCGTACCTTGCGGATGCGATAATTCCCGTTTGGCTTTCTTTGAAACGCATCATGCGAGAAGATTCGTTCGGCGGAAAGCGTCGACGCGCGGCGGGGCAGTGGCGATTCGTGTTGGCGGCCTGGGTGGCGACGTTCGCGCTTCACGTGCTCGCCTACGGACTGCTGGCGCTGGGGTTTTCATCCGCTTGGCCTCCTCGGGAGCCGCCGCCGTTTGCCGTGTCCTTGATCGGGCCGTTTACGGAGGAGCCGACGGCGGTCGCGGGGGGCGAACCGGTGAGCGGGGAGCAGGGGCGTGAGACAGCTGCCACGGAATCGCCGGTCCAGGAGCCACGACGACCGCCGCCTGCTGAACCCATGGCGGCAGTACGTTCCGTCGAAGCCCCACGCGCGCGCGCCACGGCAGCGAGGCCGGAGCAGGTGCCATCGCCCAGGATTCACGCTCCCCGACCAGAAAAGGAAAAGCAACCTGCGGCGGCGCTTGCTGGCGAGGAAGGCGAGGTGTCGGTGCAGGATCCCTTGGAGGGCGATGGGGCGGGGGGCGGCGGTGAGATTGCGGGTGCGAAGGGGGAGGGCGCGCCAACGCCACTGGCAGGGGCGATGAGCGGCTCGTCGGTCGGCAGTGGCAGGAAAGGGAAGGGCGACGGTGAAGCCGGAGGAGGGGCGCCTTGGGCCGAGCGGCTGCGCGCCTGGCTCGAAGCCCATAAGGTCTATCCGCCCAAGGCGCGCCGTCTGGGTGTGGAGGGCACCGTGTGGGTGCGGCTTTCTTGCAGCGGGGGCAGAGCGCTCGTGCGGCTCGAGCGTTCGTCGGGTTCGCCCTGGCTCGACGATGCGGCGCTCGCGCTCGTGCGGGAGGGACTCGCGGCGCTAGAGGGGGACGCAGCCATGTGCGCCCACGGTGAACTCACGGTGCCGATCGGCTATCGCCTGGTCGGCTGATCGTCCGCTTCGGCGAGCAGGGCCGTCTCGTGCGCGGCGATCATGGCGGCGCGTGAGGCGGGCGTCTCCAGGGTGAGGGGGCCGAGCTTGCCCTCGCGAAAATCCTGCAGGAGGATATTGGCCGCCTTTTCCCGGTCGAGTTCGCCGCCCTTGCGTCGGCAGCCGCGCCGCTCGCCGATGGCTGCGACGATCTCATCGCCGTTCATTCCCCTGGGGTCGAGACGATAGCGTGCGGTGAGCCGATCGGCGTAGCCTTGGACGATCAGGGTCTCGGCGAGAAAGGCCGCGACTTCCTCTTCGGCCACGGCGTTGCGCCCGATGGCGTGGCAAGCGGCGAGCAGGTAACCGTCGGCGTCGAATTCGATTTTGGGCCACATCAGGCCGGGGGTATCGGTGATGCTGCGCAGCCCCGGAAGATCGTAGCGTTGCACACTTTTCGTCACCGCCGGCTCGTCCCCGACCTTGGCGGCCTTGCGCCCGAGGAGGGCGTTGAGCAGCGTGGATTTGCCGACGTTGGGGATGCCGGCGATCATCAAGCGCAGCGGTTTGGTCGGTTCGCTGCGGTGCGGCGCGAGCCGCTCGCAGGCGGGCAGGATGCGACGTACGTCGGCCGGATTCTTGGCGCAGACGGCGAGCGCACGCACGCCTTCTTCGCGCTCGAAGGCGGCGATCCATTCGGCTGTACGGGCCGGATCGGCGAGGTCGGCCTTGTTGAGCAGTTTCAGGCAGGGGCGCTGCCGGCTGCGGCGCAGCGTCTCGAGCAGAGGGTTGCGGCTCGCTGCGGGAATGCGCGCGTCGAGCACTTCGATGAGCACGTCGACGTCGGCAAGCGTCTCTTCGAGCTTGCGCCGCGCCGCGTGCATGTGGCCGGGAAACCATTGGATGGGCATGGGACCGATCATACTACGGAGCGTCGCGAATGACCTACTGCGCGGCCGCAGAATGTCATGGCGTGGATAGTGGATGCGGGAAAGCCGGTACTTCGCGATCGCCCCGTTCAGGGCGGTGCGTCATCGCAGGAGGCAGAGGTTTGACCTACCGAGTCCTTTAGGCAGAGGCGCTCGGCCGTGCCCGTACCGTCTCGTACCAGCGTCGAGCGTTGATGTGCGTTTCTGGCAGGGTGAGCTTGATCCAGCCGGCGAAGTCCACCGTGACGAACGCGGTGATGTCGGCCACTGAAAAGAAATCGCCCGCCAGAAAAGTCGAGTGTGCGAGACGCTCTTCCAGTACATCGAAAAAGCGTTTCGTGCGGCGCTGTCCGCGTTCGACGAGGGCCGGAATCTGCTCGAAGTCATCGGCGCCTGGGAGTGCGCGGTTCTTGAAAGCCGGTGCGGAATTGCGCAAGGCATCGGCAACGGCAAGTAGTCCCTCGAACTCGGCGCGCCGACTCCACATTTCCACCAGGGCTTGTTCGAGCGGGGTTTGGCCGAAGAGCGGCGGATCGGGTTGCAGCGCTTCGAAGTAGCGGCAGATGGCGATCGATTCGCTGATGCCGGTGCCGTCGTCGAGCACGAGGTAGGGGACCACGCACTGCGGGTTGATTCGGCGGAACGTTTCGCTGAGTTGCGCACCCTGGCGTAGATCCACGGCTTCGGTCGGCACTTCGATGCCTTTCTCCGCGAGAAAGATGCGAACGCGTCGGGGGTTCGGCGCAGGCGGATAGTCATAGAGTTTCATCGTCGTCTCCTCACGTGTTGGAGTAGAAAATGATCGCACACTTCCGAGTCTCGCGAAAAACCACTATGAGCGGGATCGGTTGCGAAGCCCTCCGATCCGGGGGCGTTCGAGCACCGCACGACGCCGTCCTGTAGCCGTGTCGGCGGTCGTTCGGGCGCCCATAGGCTGCTTCGCCGGTCTTATAATGCTCGTTTCGGTAAAGTCTGAGGCGCGCGATGGGCGAAGTGTGGCGGCCGCACGTGACGGTGGCGGCGGTGATCGAGCGCGAGGGGCGCTTTTTGTTCGTCGAGGAAGAGACGGAGTTCGGCGTGCGCCTGAACCAGCCGGCGGGACATCTGGAGCCGGGGGAGTCGCTCGTCGACGCCGTGGCGCGTGAAACACTGGAAGAGACTCGTCTGCGGTTCGTGCCCAACGCCGTGGTGGGGGTGTATCACTGGACCCGACCGGACGGAGCGCTCACCTATCTGCGCTTCGCCTTTTCCGGCAAGGTGACGGGCGAGGAGCCCGAACGCGCGCTGGATGAAGGAATTCTGCGCACATTGTGGCTGTCGCCGGAAGAAGTGGAGGCGGCGGGGCGCGAAGGGCGTCTGCGCAGCCCCATGGTGCTTTCCTGCGTGCGCGATTGGCGCGAGGGGCGGCGCTACAGCCTGGATTTGATCCGCCATTTGGCGGGCTGAGGAGTCGTGATGGAGCAACTCGATTGGGATGCGATCGGCGTCGAGCCGGGCGAAGGGCGCCACGTGGTGGTGGGGCTCTCGGGCGGGGTGGATTCGTCGGTGGCGGCCTGGATTCTGAAGGAGCGCGGCTGGCGTGTGACGGGCGTGTTCATGAAGAATTGGGAAGACGATGACGACGAGGAATATTGCTCCACGCGCCAGGATCTGATCGACGTGGTGAGCGTGTGCGACCTGCTGGGCGTCGAGCTGGAAGTCGTCAATTTCGCCAAGGAGTACAAGGAGCGGGTCTTCTCGGAATTCCTCGCCGAATACGCGGCGGGGCGCACGCCCAATCCGGACGTGCTGTGCAACGCCGAGATCAAGTTCGCCTGTTTCCTCGATCATGCCATGGCGCTGGGGGCCGAGCGCATCGCCACGGGGCACTACGCGCAGGTGCGGCGCTGGGAGGACGAGGAGGGGGCGACGTATCAACTCCTCAAGGCGGAGGACGGCACGAAGGATCAGAGCTATTTCCTCTACCGGCTCGACCAGGCGCAGCTTTCGCGCTCGATGTTTCCGTTGGGGCGCCTCTACAAGCGTGAAGTGCGCAGAATCGCCCGGGCGCTGGAGCTGCCGGTGGCGGAGAAGAAGGATTCGACGGGGATCTGTTTCATCGGCGAGCGGCCGTTTCGGGAGTTCTTGCAGCGCTACCTGCCGGCGCGCCCCGGCGAGATCCGCTCGCTTGACGATGGGCGCGTGTTGGGGACGCACCAGGGGGTGATGTACTACACACTGGGGCAACGCAAGGGCTTGGGCATCGGCGGGGTAAAGGGGGGGGCGAATCCCGACGAGCACGAGGCGTGGTACGTGGCGGCCAAGGACGTGGCGGCCAACGTGCTCTACGTGGTGCAGGGGCGCGAGCACCCGGCGCTGTGGCACGATCGGCTCACGGCGGTGCGCTGCCACTGGATCGCGGGCCGGGCGCCGCACACGCATTGGGTGTATACGGCCAAACCGCGCTACCGCTCGAGCGATGCCCCCTGCGAGATCGAGCGGGTGGAGGAGGATTGCGCCGAGATCGTATTCGCGCAGCCGCAGTGGGCGCTCACGCCGGGGCAGAGCGTGGTGGTGTATGAGTCCCGCGTGTGTCTGGGCGGGGGGATCATCGAGACGGTGGGGCGGCAGGATCCGACTGAACGGTGAGGGTGGATATCTGCCGACGGTGCAGCCTATCACTGAGCGGGAGGATCGAGATGGCGGCGATCAGCGCGGTAGCCATGTCCCATTGGGTATCCCAGATGTCACCCTGCATGGCGAGGAAGTGTTCGGCTTCGGCGCCATAGGCCACCGCGGCGCCCCATTCGAGCAGTTCGTAGAAGGCGCTGAAGGCGAGTGCGACGGCAATGGCGAGGAATTGCTGCCAGCCTCTGCCGCGCACGATCGCCAGGCGTACGAAGAGTTCGCGGGCGAGCAGGGCCGGCGTGACACCCTGTAGGAAATGGCCGAGGCGATCGTAAGGGTTGCGCTCCAGCGCGAGGAGATCCTTGAGCCAGAATCCGACAGGGGTCTGGGCATAGGTGTAGTGTGCGCCCACGAGTAGGAAGACCATGTGGATCGTGATGACCCCATACAGCAGCGGCGTGAGGGGGAAGCGCCGGCCGGTGGCTAGCAGCAGCGGCAGCGCGAGCACGACCGGCATGGCTTCGAGCCACCAGGTGAGGCGATCGGCAGGTTCGTGCCATGACCATGCGAGCACCGGCAGGACGATGAGCAGGAGCGCGATGAGGGGCTTGGGAAGAATCGAAGTGCTCATTTCCGGGTGTTCCCTGTAGGCGGCTCGAATAAGCTGCTGCGCGGTTGTATGGTGGCGTTCTCCGGGGTTCGGACGCTCGTCTCGCTGTGTGATCGACGTCATCTTCCGTGCACCGGATGCCTTGCCCTGCAGCCGCAGGCAACGGCTTTTCGTGGTGCCCGGTTGTTTCAGGCGACCAGCCGGTGCCGGGTGATGGCAAGCGCCCCCGTGGCGAAATGTTCGCAGCGGGCGATGTAGTTTTGCGTACTTTTGGGCATGGGCGTTCGGGCGCGGGTGATGTGGCCGATGAGTTCCTTGCCATCGAGTATGAGGCGCTCTCCATCGGTGATGAGTAGCAGCTCTTCACGCGTGGGAGGGGCGGGTAGCTTGGGCTTGTAATTGGTGAGATTTTCGCCAGCGACGACGAAGTCGGCCCAGACGTCGAAAATTTCTTTGTCGGTGCGCAGTGTTTCGGTCTTGATTTTGGCGGCGCGTGCGTAGGCTTCGACGTAGGGCGTGACGCCCTGGAAGAAAGGGTGGTGTCCGATGGTGGCGGACATCACTTGAGCGATCCGGTCGATGTCGCGCATCGACCAGGCGATTTTGAGGTAGCGGCTTTCGTAGAAATCTTCGATGGGGATGGAAAAGGCGCGGAAGGGTTCGCCCCAGAGTTCGTCGATGCCCTCTTCGCCGCTACGGTGGAGCACGAGCCGCCCCAAGGAGAGCGCTTCTTGCAGGCAGCGGCCGCATTCACGCATCAGTTCGTTGTCGGGCTTGATCTTGACGCCGAGCTCTTCGAGCTCCGTGAGCTTGGTGAAGATGTCGGTGGCGCGATTGAAGAGCGCCCCGGCGAGCATCGCGCCTTTGACGCGTTTCTTCTGTGGATTGGTTTCGGCTTCATAGGCGGCACGGGCCTCGTCGAGCCGTTTGCCGGGCACGTTCAGGCCGTGTTCGACGTGATTGAAGAGCCGCCGGGTGAGGGCCGCGATGAGGGTGCGTTTGGCCTGGACGGTGTCTTTGGGGATGGGATAGGTCTTGACCCAGTAACCGTCGTAATAGACCCGCTCGACGCCATCGATGACGCGCCGCGTACCGTTGGGTGGTGAGGTTACGGTATCTTGAGCCATTGTTGCAACTTGTTGCGAAAAGAAATGAGTGTAATCCCATGCTTGATGCACTGCAATAGGGGATGAGGGGGACGGTTTTTCGGTCTCGGGTTACGGGCTCCTTGATCTGCAACCGTGCGAGGCCGGTTTACGCGTTGCGCGGCAAGAGGGTACGGCCCGCAAGGCAAGAAAGAGCCGGTCGGTACCGCTCGCCTCGAATGGCGTCTTAGTCGAGCAGTTCCGGATCGAGCACGACGCGCAGCACCGTCTCGGCGTGGCCGTGACGCTGGCGGCGTTTGAACCACCACAGGGCGCCGCGCCGGATCGACCACGTGCTTTGCTGCCCGGCAAGGACGAGGGAGGCGATACCGCCGAGGGTGGGTTGATGGCCGACGATGAGTGTGGGGCGCTCGAGGTCGGGCCAGCCGATGGCGGCGAGCACGGCCAGCGGGGCGGCCCCGGGGGCGGCGTCGGGGAGGAGTTCGTAGGACCGGGTCCAGGCTTCGAGCGTTTCACGGGCGCGGCGCGCGGGGCTACAGCAGCGGCGCAGATTCTCGGGAGCATGCCGCTCCAGCCAGCGGGCGATGCGTTTGGCCTGGCGGTGTCCGTGTTCGGTGAGGGGGCGGGCGAGATCGTCGTGCCCGTCGTGGGCTTCGGCGTGGCGCCACAACAGCAGGTCCATGTCGGTCATCCAGTGAGGTCGTCTTCGAGCCAGTCTTCGAGGTTGCCGAGGATCTCGGCAGAGTTACGGGCGATGCGCTCGTGGTGCCAGGCGAGCAGTACGGCGGCGGCGAGCCGCTCGTCGGGATGGCGTTTTTGCCGCTGGGTGAGCATGTCTTGCGCCGCGTGCCAATCTTGGGCGTGGCCGAGCACGTCGAGGGCACGTTTGAGCCGGACGAGCGCTCGGGCGGTGGTTTTGCCTCGCCACAGGGATTGAAAAAATTCTAGTCCATAGCGCAGCTTTTTGAGGGCGATGCGCAGCCGATGTTTTGTTTCGGGCAAAGGCTCGGCGAGGTGGGCGGCGAACCGCCGGCGGGCTTTCTTGCGTAGCGCTGCGACCCGGTCGCGGGCGAAGTGACGCAGGTCGCTGGCGCGGATGAGGGCGTTGCCGGGCAGCGCCTCGAGCGCGGCGAGGAAGTCGAGGAGTACCCGTCCGTGGCGGCCAGGGTCGAGCCGTCCGCTGCGGCGGCGCAGTTTGTCGCGCTCGCCGGAGAGCCGCGCCGCGAGTTCGGCGAGCGCTTCGCGTTCGACGGGGCAGCGTTCGAGGGCGGGGGCGAGCAGCTCGTCGAGGAGCACGTCGAGGTCGCGTACCTGCCCCAGCTCGGTGGCGAGCTCGCCGAGTCGGGTTCGCCACTCGTCGGCGAATTCAGGGCCGGTGACCGGCTCGAAGATCTGCAGCAGCGCCCTTAGCCGGCGCAGCGCGACGCGGATCTGGTGCAGGTATTCGGGGTCGTGGCGGTAGGGCAGCAGCGCCAGGTTGCCGCTCCAGTGGGCGAGCACTTCGTCGGCGAGCGTGCGCAGCGCCGCGAGGGGGTCGTCCTTGGGATCGAGCTCGACTTCCGTGGCTTTGACGGGGGCGGCCCAGGTGCCGGCGGCGAGCTGGCGTGCGCGTTCGGCTTTACTGAGGTTTTCGGGCCATAGCGAGAGGTCTTGGGCCAATGCGCGGGCGAGTGCGAGGAGTTCGATGGCGGGGACGTCGTAGGCCTCGAGTTCGAGCTCGTGGAGGGGAAGATGAGCCGTTCCGGCTTCCAGCCGGCCGAGGTCGAGCGCGATCTCGATGTGTCCCTCGCCGTAGGGGAGTTCCCAGAGTTCGCGGCGAAACCGGGTGCGAAAGCGCGGTTCGAGGCGTTCCCTCGCTTTTTCCAGGCGCTCGCGCACGGCGTCGTCTTCGACGAAGGCGAAGTCGAACGCGCCCGGCCAGGGAACTTCCCATTCATTGCGCGAGGAGAGACCACCGCGGCTGGGGGCGGCGGTCTTGACCGTGAGTAGGGTGCGTCTGGCCATTCGGCGCAGGCGCAGGGCGATGCCGTGGCGCGCGAGGGTCTCGTCTTCGGTGTCGTAATAGGTGCTGTCGACGCGCACCGGGGGATGGTGGCGCGCCGTCGCGAGCAGGGGGTGGGCGCGCAGCTTCGGCAGATCGCCGCGGCGGATTCCGAGCTTGAGTTCGGTTTCGACGGCCATGTCTGCTCCTCGTGCATCAGGTGAAAATTTGCCGCCATAGGGCGATGATGGGCTCGCGCAGGGCCGCGGCTTCGCCTTCGGGGACGACGGCCGGCAGTTCGTCGAGGCGTTGGCGGTGCTGCAGCCGGCGCAGTTCGCGATAGGCGTCGGCGACCTGCCGGGCGAGCGTGGCGTCGATGAGACCCAAGTCTGCCACACAGCGTAGCAGAGCGATGTTACCAGTGTTCGCGGTGAGTTCGGGGTGTTCGTGGGCGTGCGCGAGCACGAGGTATTGCACGAGGAATTCGACGTCGATGAGTCCGCCCGGGTCGTGTTTGAGGTGAAAGAGGCCGGGATGGGAGGGGTGGGCGTCGCGCATCTTTTGCCGCATGGCGAGCACTTCTTCCCTGAGCTTGGCAGGATCGCGCGGCAGGCAGAGGATTTCGCGGCGGATGGCTTCGAAGCGCGCGCCGAGTTCGGGGTCGCCGGAGCAGAAGCGGGCGCGGGTGAGCGCTTGGTGTTCCCAGGTCCAGGCTTTCTCGCGTTGATAGCGATGGAAGCCTTCGAGCGGCGTGACGGGGAGTCCGGCCTCGCCGTCGGGGCGCAGGCGCAGGTCGACTTCGTAGAGGATGCCCGCGGCGGTGCGGGTGGAGAGCCAGGTGTTGATGCGCTGGGCGTAGCGGGTGTAGGTTTCGAGTGCGTCGGGGTGGGGGTCGTCGAAGAGGTAGACGAGGTCGAGATCGGAGACGTAACCCAGCTCCTTGCTGCCGAGTTTGCCATAGGCGATCACGGCGAAACGCGGGGTGTCGGTGTGGCGGCGGCGCAGCTTGCGCCAGACGTAGCGCAGGGTGAGGTCGAGCAGCGTGTCGGCGAGCGCCGAGAGGTGGTCCGAGAGGCGCTCCACGGTGAGTCGCCCGGCGAGGTCGCGCATGAGCAGGCGAAAGGCTTGGGCATGGTGGTGTTCGCGCATCAGGTCCATTTGGCGTTCGGCATCGGGTTCGAGGGCATCGAGCAGGCGCTCGAGCTCGTGCGCGAAGGTGGGCCAGTCGGGTTCTTCGTCGAGGTGGCGCTCGTCGAGGATTTCGTCGAGCAGAATGGGGTGGCGCGTGAGGTAGGTGGCGGCCTGGCGCGCCGCGCCGACGAGCTCGGCCACGCGCCGCAGTGCCTGCGGGTATTCCTGCAGTAGCGAGAGGTAGGCGCTGCGCCGGCCGATGGCCTCGAAGAGTTCGAGGAGGCGCTCGAGCACCTCGTCGCGTTTGGGGTGCGTGGCGGCGATGTCGATGGCGCGTGGCAGCAGGGCGTCGAGCCGGTTGCGGTCGGCGGCGGTGAGCGCCCGGGTGCGCGGCGAAGTGCGGAAGGCGTCGATGCGTCGGGCGAGCTCCTGGGGCCGAGCGAAGCCGCGTTCTTGCAGACAGTGTTCGAGTTCGTCGACGGCGGCACTGAGTACCGGTACGGCTACGGTGGTGCTTCGCGCTTCTTGCCCGAATACGTGCGTGGATTCGGCGGCGACGCGCTCACGGTGGCGCCGTAATTCGCGCTCGAAGCTGGGCCAGTCGGGGTGGCCCATGGCTTGGGCGAGCAGCAGGCGCTGGGTGTCGTCGCGCGGCAGGCGATGGGTCTGTGCGTCTTCCCAGTATTGCAGGCGGTGTTCGACGCGACGCAGGAAGACGTAAGCTTCGTCGAGGGCCGCGGCGGTCTCGGCGGGCAGGATGTCGCGTTCGGCGAGCCGACGCAGGACCTGGCGCGTGGGGCGGATCTGGAGTGCGGGGTCGCGGCCGCCGCGGATGAGCTGATGCACCTGGGCGATGAACTCGATCTCGCGGATGCCGCCGGGGCCGAGCTTGACGTCGTCGAGCCGATCCTGCCGCATCACTTCGTGGCGGATCTGGGCGTGCAGCGCCCGCATGGCTTCGATCGCGCCGTAGTCGAGATATTTGCGAAAGACGAAAGGGCGCACGAGGGATTCGAGTTCCTGCCAGCGCTCGCCGCGCAGCACCCGCCCCTTGATCCAGGCATAGCGTTCCCATTCCCGCCCCTGGGTGAGGAGGTAGTCTTCGAGCATGTCGAAGGAACACACGAGCGGTCCGGAGTCGCCGTGCGGACGCAGGCGCATGTCGACGCGAAAGACGAATCCGTCGGCGGTGGGGGCGCCGAGGAGGTGGATGATGCGCCGGCCGAGCCGCTCGAAGAACTCGAAATTGCTGAGGATTTTCGGGCCGGCGGTGTCGCCGTCTTCGGGGTAGAGGAAGACGAGGTCGATGTCGGAGGAGACGTTGAGTTCGCGCCCGCCGAGCTTGCCCATGCCGACGACGAGGAGTTCCTGTTCCCAGCCGGAGGGGGAGAGGGGGCGGCCGTGGCGTTCGATGAGACGCTCGAAGGCATGGTCGTGGGCGGTCTCCAGGGCGACTTCGGCCAGCGTGGTCATGGTGCCGGTGACTTCGTCGAGGTCGGCGCGGCCAGCGAGATCGCGCAGGGCGACGTGCGCCAGAACTCGGGTGCGTAGCCGGCGCAGGGCGGATTCCAGCCGTTCGTCGGGGTCAAACGGCAGCGGACCGGGCAGATCGGCAAGGAACGTCTGCATCGCCTCGCGGTCGATGGGGAGGTCGAGCGTGGCGGCGAGCCGTTCCGTGAGCCAGGGACGGGATTCGAGCAGACGCGCGAGGAAGGGGCTGTAACGGAGGGTTTCGGCGTAAGGAGCGGGCAGGGTCGGCATGACAGGCTCGGGGTGGGCGTCCGTTACAATGCGGGCTCGTCCATTGTAATGTAATGCGTCGTGGAGGGTTCGGGGGTTGATGAGCGCAACGGTGGGGCGCAGGCTGGGGATCGCGGCGGCGATGATCCTAGGCGTTGCGGCGGTGCTGATGGTGATGCTGCTCGCGGCGTTGCGGTTCTGGCTGTGGCCGGAGCTCGACCTGTGGCGCGAGGCGCTGGTGCGCGAACTCTCGGCGCGCAGCGGGATGGAGGTCTCGATCGGCCGCCTGGAAGGGCAGTGGGACGGCTGGTGGCCGGTGGCGGTGGCGAGCGACGTGCAAGTGCGTACCGGCGAAGCCGAGGCGTCGCTGCCGCTCGTGCGGGTGACCCTGGGCGGGGGATGGGCGGCCTGGCGCGCCGGCAAAGGGGTGGTTCAGGTGCTCGTACCCGCGGCTCGGGTGCGGGTGGACGATGCGGCGGCACTGGAGCAGCGGCTGCGTTCCGGCGGTTCCACGCCCTCGGCCGGTTTGCCGACCGGGGTGAGCATTGAAGTGGGCAAGGCGCTGCTCACCTGGCGGCGCGATGGCAATGAGGCGCAGGCTCGAGGGGCGCTCACCCTGGCGATGGGGGTGTGGGGCTGGCAGGCGGGGTTCGAGGGTGAAGCGCCGGGCGCGGTGCGGCATGCGGTGGTGCTGCTCTCCGGTTCGCGCCTGGGGCGGGTGGAGGCGCATTTCGACCTGAAGGAGATCGGCGGTGAGTCGCTCGCGCTGTGGTGGCCGCAGGCGGCGAGTCTGCGGCCGCAGGGGTCGGTCTCCGGCGTGGTGGTCTCGAGTGGCAAGAGCCTGCATTCGCTCGATCTCACCTTGGACGAGGTGGGCTGGGCGGCAGTGGGCGATTCCTTCGGCGTGCGTGGGATGAGCGGGCACATCGCCGGGGATCGTTCGGGCGGCGAGTTCGCGGTGTCGATCGCGCAGGGGGCGATGAGCTGGCCGGCGGTGTGGCCACAGCTCACGACGGTGGCGGTGCCCGAGGGCGTGCTCCGGGGGCGTTGGGCGTACGATGGCAACGGCTACGATCTGACGTTCGAAGAAGGGCGGCTGCGGACCGAGGATTTCACGGCGCAGTTGTCTGGCCACTATCGGCTGGCGCGCACCGGCGACGTGGCCGATTTGCAAGGCTCGCTCGACGAGGTGGCGCTCGACCGGCTGGTGCGCTATTTACCCGGGAGGGCGGTAGGGCCGCACGTGCAGGAGTGGCTACACGATGCCCTGGTGGCCGGCAAGCTCTCTGCCGTGGAGTTCCGCTTGCGCGGGCCGCTCGCCGACTTCCCGTTTCGCGATAACGGCGGGGAGTTCTGGCTGCGCCTGCCGCTCGACGGGGTGACGCTGCGTTTCGCGTCGCAGTGGCCGGAATTCGAGCAAGTGCAGGGGGTGGTGACGTTCGATCGCGGGGTGGTGGCGATCGAGGTGAGCCAGGCGCGGGCGCAGGGTGTGCAGTTCGGTCCGGTTCGCGCACGCATCCCGCTATTCGATGCGGAGATCCCGGTATTGACGGTGGAAGGTGAGGCCGAGGGGCCGTGGCCGGCTTTCCTGCGCTATGCTGCAGCCAGTCCTTTGCGCGAAGAACTGCCACTCATGGCCCTGGAAACGGTGCAGCTGGAGGCGAAGGCGGCGCTGCGCTTGGCGCTGACCTTGCCGCTCGCCGGCGATCTGTTGTACGGGGTGAGCGGGACGTTGACATTTTCCGAGGGGCGGATCCCGGCGCAAGTAACCGGCTGGCCGATCGAGCAGATCCGCGGCGAAGTGGTGTTCGACGGGCATGGCGTGCGTTCGGCCCAGGCCGCGGGCAAGTGGTGGGACGCGCCGGTGACGGCAAAATGGCTCGGAGGCGATCCGCCGAAACTCAGCGTGCAAGGGTCGTTTTCGGCGGCTCAGCTCTCGGCCGTGTTCGGCAAACTGCCGCTGTCGGGGTCGACGGCGGTGAGCGGAACGATGACTTTTGCCAAGGATGGGCCGGAGCTGGTGCTCACTTCCGATCTCTCGGGTATGGGGTCGGAGCTGCCACCGCCGCTGGACAAGGCCGCGGGGGCGCGTTGGCCGAGCCGGGCGGAATTCGCGTTCTTGCCCTCGGGCATGGAGGCCAAGGTGCAGCTGGGAGAGCGCCTGCGTTTCGTGCGTGCCCGCGACGGCGCCTGGGCTGCAGTGGTGGGCACGGTGGATGCGCCGCCCGCTCCACGCAAGGGAGGACGCCTGCGGTTTGCTGCCCCCGAGCTCGATCTGGATCGCTGGCTGGCGGTGGTCGAGGGCATCGGCGATGGGGCTGAGGGAACGGCGTTCGTCGCGCTAGAGGTGGATACGGCACGGGCGCGTTTCCTTGCGCGGAATTGGCATCGGGTGCGTGTGCAGGGCGAGAACAAAGGACCGGTCTGGTCGCTGGCGGTGGCTGCGGACGAAGCACAGGGCAACGTGCGTGTGACCTTGGGTAAGGGGGGAGCGGAACGCCTCGAAGGGCGGTTTGCGAAGTTGATGATGCCGGAGGCGACCGAGGGACAGAGCCTGCCACAGGAAGGGCATTTGCCGGCGTTCGACCTCACCGTCGATCGATTCGGGGTGGGCGACCGTTGGTTGGGGGCACTGACCTTGCAGGCGAGCCTCGCGCCGGGCAGGTGGTCGCTCGATGCGCTCACGCTCGCCGTGCCCTCGGTATTTCGCATCGAGGCGAGTGGGATGTGGCGCGACGGTGCCCGATCCCTGACCGAGCTGAAGACCACGATGATCATCGACGATGCGGGCAAGACGGTGCGGCATTGGTTCGATACGGGGGGGCTCGTTGGCGGCAAAGGTCGGGTGACGGCGCAGTGGCGTTGGCCGGGGTTGCCCCTCGAATTCGATCTGTATCGACTCGGGGGCAGTGGAACGATCGAGATCACGAATGGCCGCTTCGAGGAGATCGAACCGGGCGTGGGGCGCCTGCTCGGCATCCTTAGCCTGCAGAGTTTGCCACGGCGCTTGTTGCTCGATTTTGGTGACGTCTTCGTGGAAGGCATGGCGTTCGACCGGCTCTTCGGTACTTTTGCCATGAACGAAGGGTACTTGACCACGGGAGATCTGCGTATTTCCGCGCCCAGTGCCACGGTGGAGATCGTCGGTCTGGTGGACTTGCGCCAGCAGACCCAAGAGCTGGAAGTCACGGTTCGCCCGCGTTTGTCGGATAGCGCGGCGGTGGCCGTGGGGATCGCCAACCCGATTGCCGGAGCGCTGGCTTTCATCGGCCAGAAAATCCTGGGGGATCCCTTCGGGCGGATCCTGGGGCGGCGCTTCCACGTGAGTGGGCCATGGACCGCGCCCGAAGTGAAACCGCTGGAGCCGCCGGTCTCCGTGAATGGAGAGGAGAGAACACCATGAAGATGGGCCGAAGCGATGCGTGTTTGATGGTGGCTGCCGTGCAGATGGTCTCGACGCCGCGCGTGGTGGACAATTTGGCGATGGCCGAGCGGCTGCTGGAACTGGCCGTCGACAGCGGGGCGAGGCTGGTGGTGTTGCCGGAGTATTTCGCGCTCATCTCGGCCGATGCGCGGGAGAAAGTGCGCCTGCGCGAGCGTTTCGGCGCCGGGCCGCTGCAGGAGTGGCTGGCGCGGCAGGCGGCGCGTCTGGGGATATGGCTGGTGGGCGGCACGGTGCCGCTGGAAGCGGACGTGCCCGACAAGGTGCGCAACGCCTGCCTCGTGTATGCGCCAGATGGGCGGTGCGTGGCGCGCTACGACAAGATCCACCTTTTTGGCCTGCGCCACGGCGAGGAAGTCTACGATGAGGGAGAGACGATCGAGCCGGGCGAGGCGGTGGTCACCGTCGACATCGAAGGCTGGACGGTGGGGTTGTCCATCTGCTACGACTTGCGTTTCCCTGAACTCTACCGCGCCATGGGGCTCGTGGATCTCATCGTGCTGCCGGCGGCTTTCACCTGGACGACTGGGCGGGCGCACTGGGAAGTGTTGTTGCGCGCCCGGGCGATCGAGAATCAGTGCTACGTGCTCGCGGCGGCCCAAGGCGGACGGCACGAGGCGGGACGGCGCACGTGGGGGGATTCGCTGCTTGCCGACCCCTGGGGGGAAGTGCGCGTGCGGTTGGCCGAAGGCGAGGGGGTGGTGCGGGGAACGCTGCAGCGTGCGCGCATCGACGAGATCCGCGCCAGGCTGCCGGCGTGGCGGCATCGACGTGAAAAGGAATTCATCAGGAGCGTATTCGCATGAAGGCGATGGCAGAGAGGAAGGAAGAAAAGGTGGATGCACTGGCGCTGGCCGAAGAGCGGCTGCTCGCGGCCAACGGCTTGACGCTGGAGGACGTGTCTTCGACCTTGTCGCAGGTGCAGTCTCATGCAGTCGACGAGGCGGACGTGTATTTCCAGCTGCGCCACGTGGAGGGCTGGTCCCTCGAAGAGGGGATCGTGAAGGCGGGGTCTTTTTCCATCGAGCAGGGCGTGGGCGTGCGGGCGATCGCCGGGGAAAAACAGGCGCTCGCTTATACCGACGACCTGCGACCGGCGTCGCTCCTGGAGGCGGCGCGCACCGTGCGCGCGGTCGCCACGCTCGGGCAGGAGCGGCGGGTGGACCTATGCCGCGGCGCACTGCCGCCGGCGCGCTATCCGGCCGTCGATCCGGTGGGAACCTTGCCGGCGCCGGAAAAGGTGCGGCTGTTGGAGCGGCTGGAAGCGAAGGCGCGGGCCCTGGATCCCCGCGTCGAACAGGTAATGGCGGGGTTGGCGGCCTCGTGGGAGACGGTGCTCATCGCCCGCAGCGACGGAACGCTCGCCGCCGACTTGCGCCCGCTCGTGCGTTTGTCGCTCACCGTCATCATGTCGCAGGACGGTCGGCGCGAGAGCGGCTCGAGCGGCATGGGGGGGCGTTATGGCCTTACCGCGTTCGACGAGGCGGCGCTCGAGCGTCTTGCCCGCGAAGCGGTGCATCAGGCGAGGGTCAATCTGGAGGCGAGACCGGCCCCGGCCGGCGTCTTCACCGTGGTGCTCGGGCCCGGCTGGCCGGGGGTGTTGCTGCACGAGGCGGTCGGTCATGGCCTGGAGGGGGATTTCAACCGCAAGGGGACTTCGGCCTACAGCGGGCGCATCGGCGAGCGGGTGGCCGCGGCGGGCGTGACGGTGGTCGACGACGGGACTTTGCCCTTGCGCCGGGGCTCGCTCACCCTCGACGACGAGGGTACGCCCACCCAGCCGACCGTGCTCATCGAGGATGGTATCCTCGTCGGGTACATGCAGGACCGGCTCAATGCCCGCTTGATGGGCATGAAACCCACCGGCAACGGGCGGCGCGAGTCCTACGCCTACGGACCGATGCCAAGGATGACGAACACGTATATGCTCGCCGGGTCGCACGACCCCGAAGAGATCCTCGCCTCGGTCGAGCGCGGCATCTATGCGGTCAATTTCGGCGGGGGGCAGGTCGACATCACTTCCGGCAAATTCGTCTTCTCCATGTCGGAGGCTTACTGGGTCGAGGATGGGAAGGTGTGCTACCCCATCAAGGGGGCGACCTTGATCGGCAGTGGTCCCGAGGTGATGCAGCGTGTGTCGATGATCGGCACCGATCTCGCGTTGGATCCGGGAATCGGCACCTGCGGCAAGGATGGGCAGAGCGTGCCGGTGGGCGTGGGGCAACCGACGCTGCGCGTCGACGGCATCACCGTCGGAGGGACGCAGGGCTGAGCTCGGACTGGCGGTACTTGCGCCAGTTCGCCAGTACCGCGTTGGGGTACTCGGGTCGTCCCAGGCTGCCGTTATAGCGCCCCAGCGCGCGGTAGAGGTCGCCTTTTTCGAGATCGAGATAGTGGCGCAAGATGGTGCAGCCGTAGCGCAGGTTGGTGCGCAGGTGAAAGAGGTTGTGCTGCGGCGTGCCGATGAGCCCGACCCAGAAAGGCATCACCTGCATGTAGCCGCGCGCTCCGGCGGTGGAGACGGCGTATTTGCGAAAACCGCTCTCGACCTCGATGAGGCCGAGTACCAGCTCCGGGTCGAGGCCGGCGCGGGCGGATTCATAGTAGATCGTGGCGAGCAGCTCTTCGCGTTCGGCCGGGTCGGGGACGCGGCGGGTGAGCCGCTCGCTCTGCGCGTCGATCCAGCGGGCCGCGAGCGGATCGCGGCGGATGCGCTCGGGGGCGACGGGTGCATCGGCGACGATGGCCGAGAGCGCCTCGCGCACGCTGTCGGCGAGCGGTTCGTAGATCTGCGCTCCGGCGCGCGCCGGAGCGGGGGCGAGCGCGGCGAGCAGGAGCGCCCCCGCAAGCAGGAATCGGGCGGCGGACCGAGGTAAAAAGCGCGGGCGGTACGACGTCTGCATCATGTATATCGGATTCTTGCCAAATACGTCCACCCAAGGGTGGGCAAGGGCGAGGACAGGGGCTTGACGTGGCCCGTTCGGCGCGGTCGGAGCTGCCCCGAACTCACCCCAGCGGTTTTTTCTCGGCGTTGATCGAGGCCGCGAGTTCGGTCACGACCTCGCCGATGGGGAGCGTGCGTGCCTCGCGTTCGCGGCGGTGCTGCACTTCGTAGCGACCCGCGGCGAGCCCCCGCTCGCTCACCACCACCCGCCAGGGCACGCCGACGAGTTCCCAGTCGGCGAACATGGCGCCGGGACGCTCGTTGCGATCGTCGAGCACGACGTCGAGGCCGGCGGCGAGACAGTCGCGGTAGATCGCTTCGGCCGCTTCCGCCACCATGGGGGATTTGGCCGCCCCGATCGGACAGATGACGACTTCGAAGGGGGCGATGGCCGCCGGCCAGAGGATGCCGCGCTCGTCGTGGTTCTGTTCGATTGCCGCGCCCAGGATGCGGGAGACGCCGATGCCGTAGCAGCCCATCTCCATCGGGCGCTCACGCCCCTCGGCGTCGAGGAAAGTACAGTGCATCGCCTCGGAGTACTTCGTGCGTAGCTGGAAGATGTGCCCCACTTCGATGCCGCGGCAGATCTCGAGCGTGCCTTTGCCGTCGGGCGAAGGGTCGCCGGCGACGACGTTGCGCAGGTCGGCCACTTCCGGTTCGGGGAAGTCGCGGCCGAGGTTGGCGCCGGTGTAGTGGTGCTCGTCCTCGTTGGCCCCGATCACGAAGTCGGCCATCTTGGCCACGGTACGGTCGGCGATGATGCGGCCAGGGAACCCGATGGGCCCCAGCGAACCAGGTCCGGCGCCGAAGGTGGCGCGGATGGCGGCCTCGTCGGCGAAGGTGAGCGGGTTCTTGATGCCGGGGAGTTTCTGCGCCTTGATCTCGTTGAGTTCGTGATCGCCGCGCAAAAGCAGCAGCACCGGTGCACCGTCTTCGCCCTCGATGACGATCGCCTTGACGGTGCGCTCGATGGGGATGTGGAGAAAGTCGACCAGATCGGCGATGGTCTTCACCCCGGGGGTGCGCACCTTGGCGAGCGGCTCGCGCGGCTCGGGGCGCGGGCCGGGCGGGGGCAGTGCTTCGGCGAGTTCCACGTTGGCCGCGTAGCTCGAGGCGGGGCAATAGGCGATGTCGTCTTCGCCGGTGTCGGCGATGACGTGGAATTCGTGCGAGCCGGTGCCGCCGATCGAACCCGTGTCGGCCGCCACGGCACGGAACTTCAGCCCGAGCCGGGTGAAGATTCGCGTGTAGGTGTCGTACATGTTGCGGTATTCGCGCTCGAGATCGGCGAAATCGGCATGAAACGAGTAGCCGTCTTTCATGATGAACTCGCGCGCGCGCATCACGCCGAAGCGCGGGCGGATCTCGTCGCGGAACTTGGTCTGGATCTGGTAGAAATGCCGGGGCAGCTGGCGGTAACTCTTGATGTCGCGGCGCACGAGGTCGGTGATGACTTCTTCGTGCGTGGGACCGAGCACGAAGTCACGCTCGTGCCGGTCCTTGAATCGCAGCAATTCCGGGCCATAGTGTTCCCAACGCCCGGATTCTTGCCACAGCTCGGCCGGTTGCACCACCGGCAGGAGCACCTCGACGGCGCCGGCGCGGTTCATCTCTTCGCGCACGATGGCTTCGACCTTGCGCAGACTGCGCAAGCCCAAAGGAAGCCAAGAATAGATGCCGGCGGCGATGCGCCGGATCATGCCGGCGCGGATCATGAGTTTCTGGCTGACGATCTCGGCGTCGGCCGGGGCTTCCTTGAGCGTGACGAGGTGGGCGTGGCTGGCTTTCATCGGTTCGCATCGGCGGCTGGAGGATTGGCGGCGATTGTAGCAGAGCCTTCCCGCCGCAGAACTTCCAGGGTATAGCGCGCGATCATCGCTTCTTCGTTGGTGGGTACCACGGCAAGGGCCACGCGGCTATCCGGCGCGTCGATGCGCCCGGCGATGCCGGCGATACGCTCGTTCGCCTGGGGATCGAGCACGGCGCCGAGCCAGTCGAGCCGTTCGATCACGCGCGCGCGCACCGGCGCGGCATGCTCGCCGATGCCGGCAGTGAAGACGAGCGCGTCGAGCCCGCCGAGGGCGGCCGCGAGCGACCCGATCTCGCGTACCAGGCGGTAGCAGAAGAGCTCGACCGCTTCCCTGGCGTGCGGATCGTCGCTCGCGAGCAGCTCCCGCATGTCCTGGCTGATGCCGGATACGCCCAGCAGCCCCGATTCCTTGTAGAGCATGTGATCGACCTGGGTGACGCTCATGCCGCCGTATTCGATGAGGTGCAGCACGAGGCCGGGATCGATGCTGCCGCTGCGCGTGCCCATCATCAGCCCGTCGATGGTGGTGAACCCCATGGTGGTGGCCACGCTCTTGCCTTCGCGCAGGGCGCACAGCGAGGCGCCGTTGCCCAGGTGGGCGATGATCACCCGTCCCTTGGCACGCTCGGCCCCCAGGACTTCGGGCAGGCGACGGCTGACGTAATCGTACGAGAGGCCGTGAAAGCCGTAGCGCCGTATGCCCTCGTCGAAGAGCTTGCGCGGCAGGGGAAACATCTGGGCGAACCAGGGTTGGGTGGTGTGGAAGGCCGTGTCGAAACAGCCGACCTGGACCCAATCGGCGCGTCGTTCGAGCATGCGTTTGATCGGGCGCAGGTTGTGCGGCTGGTGCAGGGGAGCGAGCGGCACGAATTGCTCCAGCTCCGTGACCATTTCGGGCGTGAGCCGCACGGGTTCGTGGAAGCGCGCTCCGCCGTGGACGATGCGATGCCCCGTGGCGAGGATCTTCACGTCGTCGACGTGGGTGCTTAGCCAGTCGACGAGGTGGGTGAACGCGTCTTCATGTTGCCGGTCGAGCGAGCCTGTCAGGGAAAGCGCGACCGTTTCGCTGGGGTTTTTGCCGCGGCGCACCCGCCAGCGGGGATGGGCCGTGCCGATGCCGTCGATCTGACCCCAGGCATGGGGCGTCTCGACGATGGCGTCATCCTCGACGAGAAAGAGGGAGAATTTGACACTGCTCGAGCCGGCGTTGAGCGTGAGAAGGGCGGGGCGTCGCATGGGATACCTCGGAGTCGGTCAGGAGGGAAGGCCGGTGGTGCGCTTGGCGTGCGCGAGCACCTGGGCCACCGCGCAGGAAGCGGCGCGCGTCTCGGGCGTGTCGGCGCGGCTGGTGAGCACGATGGGGACCTTGGCTCCCAGCACGATGCCAGCCATCAGGGCATTGGCGAGGTATTCGAGCTGCTTGGCCACCATGTTGCCGGCTTCCAGATCGGGGACGACGAGGATGTCTGCATTGCCCGCCACCGCCGAGCGGATGCCTTTGATGCGGGCGGCGACCTGCGAGATGGCGTTGTCGAACGCGAGCGGCCCGTCGAGCAGCCCTCCCTTGATCTGCCCACGGTCGGCCATCTTGCACAGGGCGGCGGCGTCGATCGTCGAGCGGATCTTCGAGGTGACGGTCTCCACCGCCGAGAGGATGGCGACTTTCGGCTCGGCGATACCCAGCGCATGGGCGAGGTCGATGGCGTTCTGCACGATGTCGACTTTTTCTTCCAGCGTGGGCTCGATGTTGACGGCGGCGTCGGTGATCATCAGCGGTCGGGGATAGGTGGGAACGTCGGCGAGGAAGACATGGCTGATGCGCCGCGCGGTACGCAGCCCCGTGTCACGCTGCACCACCGCCGCCATGAGCTCGTCGGTGTGCAGCGACCCTTTCATGAGGGCCTCCGCCTTGCCCTCGCGGCACAGCTGCACGGCGACCTCGGCCGAGGCATGCGAATGCGGCGTGTCGATGATCTGTAGTTCCGAGAGATCCGCCCCGAGCGCTTGCGCGGCAGCGAGAATCTTCGCTTTGGGGCCGACGAGGATGGGTCGGATGATGCCGGCCTGCATCGCTTCGAGCGCACCCCCCAGCGAGGGTTCGTCGCATGGATGCGCCACGGCCACGGTGATGGGCTCGAGCCCCTTCACCCGCGCCATGATCTGGCGATAACGCAATTCCTTGTCGGTGACCGAGATCTCGGGCAGATGGAGTTTGGGGCAGCGGATCTTCTCCGTGGGGGCGATGACCTCGGCGATGCCATCGATCACTTTGAGCCCATCTTGGTTGACCGCCAGACACTCGAAGACGACGTGGTGATTCTCCGGATGTTTCTCCTTGACGGTGACGCTGGCGGTGAGCGTGTCGCCCACGGCGATGGGGCGATGGAAACGCAGATCCTGGCGCACGTAGACGGTGCCGGGGCCGGGGAGCTGGTTGCCCAGAAGGGCCGAGAAGAGCGCCCCGCCCCACATGGAATGGCCGACGACTTCGTGCGTGGGCCCTTTTTTGGCGAACTCGGGGTCGAGGTGGGTGGGGTTGATGTCACCGGAGATGGCCGCGAACAGGGGGATGTCCTGGGGGCGCAGCGTGCGCGTCATCTGCGCCGTCTGGCCGATCTGGATTTCGTCGAAAGGGTGATTCTCGATGTATTCGGTGGCAAGAGAGGTCATACCAAGGGCTCCGTTTTTTTGCTCTGCACCATTATAGGTCGTATAAGTAGAATGAACAGGCCGGTGCGTAACGTTCGTAAACGTTCATCCCGTCCGCTCGCAGCAGGGTCTACGCGATAATTCCCTTTTCCCTCGCGGAAGGAAGACGATGGACGTGGTGATCCTGGCCGCCGGCAAAGGCACGCGCATGCGCTCGCGGCTGCCCAAGGTGTTGCAGCCACTCGCCGGCCGTCCCTTGCTCGCGCACGTGCTCGACACTGCTCGGCGCTTGAATCCGCGACGGCTGCTCGTCGTCGTCGGGCACGAGGCGGAACGGGTGCGCGAGGCGTTTGCGTCGCAATCGGATCTCGTGTGGGTGGAACAGCGCCCCCAGCTGGGTACGGGGCATGCGCTGCGCGTGGCGTTGCCCTCTCTCGGTCGGGAAGACGTGGTGCTCGTGCTCTACGGCGACGTGCCGCTGCTGCGGCCGGAGACGCTCGGCCGCCTGCTGGAGGCGGCCGAGGGGGGCAAGGCGCTGGCGATCCTCACCGCGCGGCTACCCGATCCTCGCGGCTACGGGCGCATCGTGCGCGACGCGGGCGGGCGCATCCGCGCCATCGTCGAGGAAAAGGATGCCGATGCGAACGTGCGCGCGATCACCGAGATCAATACCGGCGTGATGGCGCTGCCGGCCGCGCGTCTTCCCGCCTGGCTCGAGGCGCTCACCAACGCCAACGCCCAGGGCGAATACTATCTCACCGACGTCGTCGCCGCCGCGGTGCGCGACGGCGTGCCGGTGATCGGCGTGGAAGCGGAGGATGCGACGGAAGTGACCGGCGTAAACGATAAGGCGCAACTGGCTGCGCTCGAGCGCCTCTACCAGCGGCGCGAGGCAGAGCGCCTGCTGCGCGCCGGGGTAACCCTGCTCGATCCGGCGCGACTCGAGGTGCGCGGCACGCTCGAATGCGGCCTGGACGTGACGATCGACGTCGGCTGCGTCTTCTCCGGCCGCGTGGTGCTCGCCGACGGGGTGCGGGTGGGCCCTTACTGCGTGCTTTCCGACTGCACGGTGGGCGATGGGGCCGAGATCCGAGCTTTTTCCCACCTAGAAGGCGCTGAAATCGGCCCGCAGGCGGTGGTCGGCCCCTACGCGCGCCTGCGCCCCGGTACCCGGCTGGCGCAGGGCGTGCATGTAGGGAATTTCGTCGAAGTGAAGAATTCCTCCCTCGGGCCGGAGACGAAGGCGAATCATCTGGCCTATCTGGGGGATGCCGAGATCGGAGCGCGCGTCAACATCGGCGCGGGCACCATCACCTGCAACTACGACGGGGCGAACAAGCACCGCACGGTGATTGAGGACGACGCCTTCATCGGCAGCGACACCCAACTCGTCGCCCCCGTGCGGGTGGGGCGCGGCGCGACGCTCGGCGCGGGCACGACGCTCACGCGCGATGCGCCGCCCGAGGCGCTCACCGTCTCCCGGGCGCCGCAGCGCACCCTTTCCGGCTGGCAACGGCCGACCAAGAAAAAGGAGTAGCACGATGTGTGGAATCGTCGCGGCCATCGGCCGCGCTTCGGTGGTGGACATCCTGCTCGACGGGCTGGCGCACCTGGAGTATCGGGGCTACGACTCGGCGGGACTGGCGCTGATCGACGGTGAAGGCCGAATCGCCCGCGCCCGGGTGCAAGGGCGGGTAGCGCAGCTGCGCCGGCTGGTGGCCGAAGAAGGGCTGGACGGGCAGGTAGGCATCGCCCATACCCGCTGGGCCACGCACGGGGCGCCTTCCGAGCGCAACGCGCACCCCCACGTCTCGGGGACGGTGGCGGTGGTGCACAACGGCATCATCGAGAATTTCGCCGCCCTGCGCGCGCGCCTCGAAGCCGAAGGCTACGTCTTCACTTCCGAGACCGACACCGAGGTGATCGCGCACCTCGTGGCGAGCAAGCGCCGGGCCGGCGCGCCGCTCTTTGCCGCGGTACAGGCGGCGATGCGCGAGCTCGAAGGGGCGTTTGCCATCGCCGTGATCGACGAGACCTCACCGGGCGAAGTGGTTGCGGCCCGGCGCGGTTCCCCCCTCGTGCTGGGCTTGGGCGAAGAGGGCGTCTATGCCGCTTCCGACGTCTCGGCCTTGGTGGCGCAGACGCGCCGCGTGGTCTATCTGGAAGAGGGCGACTGCGCCCGGCTCACCTTGGAGGGCGTGCAGATCGTCGACGAATCGGGCGAAACGGTGGAGCGGCCGGTGCGGCTCACCCACGTCACGGCCGATGCGGTGCAGCTCGCCGGCTACCGGCACTACATGCAGAAAGAGATCTTCGAGCAGCCCGAAGCGGTGGCCGACACCCTGGAAGCCGTGGCCGGCGGCGCGCGGCTCACCCCGGCGCTCTTCGGCCCCGACGCCGAGGAGACGTTCGCCGCCATCGACCGGGTGCTGATCCTCGGCTGCGGCACGAGCTTCCACGCCGGCATGGTCGGGCGCTACTGGCTGGAAGAGTATGCGGGCCTGCCCTCCACGGTGGAGATCGCCAGCGAATATCGCTATCGCGTTTCGGTGCCGGAGGCGAAGACGCTGGTGGTGGCGATCTCGCAATCCGGCGAGACCGCCGACACGCTCGCCGCCCTGCGCCACGCCCAGGGCCAGGGAATGACGCAGACGCTGGCGATCTGCAACGTTCCCGAATCGGCCATCGTGCGCACGGCCAAGCTCGCTTTTCTCACCCGCGCCGGCCCCGAGATCGGCGTGGCCTCGACCAAGGCTTTTACCACCCAGCTCACGGCGCTCGCGCTCCTTGCGCTCACGCTCGCCAAGCAACGCGGACGGCTGCCCGAGGCGGTGGAAGCGAACCGGTTGGATGCGCTGCGGCGCCTGCCGGCGGCGCTCGGGCGCGTGCTGCAACTCGAACCCCAGATCGAGCAATGGGCGCAGCGCTTCGCCGAACGCCAGCACGCGCTCTTCCTCGGGCGCGGCACGCACTGGCCCATCGCCCTCGAAGGCGCGCTCAAGCTCAAGGAGATCAGCTATATCCACGCCGAGGGCTACCCGGCCGGCGAGCTCAAGCACGGGCCGCTCGCGCTCGTAGACCGCGAGATGCCCGTGGTGGCGGTGGCTCCGCGCGACGACCTGCTGGAGAAGCTCAAGTCCAACCTGCAGGAAGTGCGCGCCCGCGGCGCCGAACTCTTCGTCTTCGCCGAAGACGGCAGCGGTGTGGGCGGAGAAGAGGGCGTGCACGCCATCGTCGTGCCCTCGCACGACGCCATGCTCGCCCCCATCCTCCACGTGGTGCCGCTGCAGCTGCTGGCCTACCACGTGGCGCTCGTCAAAGGGACCGACGTGGACAAGCCGCGCAATCTCGCCAAGAGCGTGACGGTGGAGTGAGGGAAAAAGGCGGCTCTGGCCCTGCCATGTCGCTCCATGAAATGCACGAAAATAAGGGAAACGCTGATTTATTCCCCCTTCCCGGCGTTGACCTGAGCTGGAATAATGGCGGAGACGATCCACCCGCAGGGGCCTGCCATGCAGTCGAGCTTTTCCGAACTCGAGTACGCCGCGAAGAAGAAACAGACGCGCCGGGACCGTTTTCTGGCGCAACTCGAGGCGCTGACCCCTTGGGGCGCCTTGGTGGCGGTGATTGCCCCGTACTACCCGCAAGGGCAGGGAAAGGGGCGGCCAGCCATTGGGCTGGAGCGGATGCTGCGGATGTACGTGGTGCAGAATTGTTTCGGATTCTCCGACGAGGGAAGCGAGGATGCGATCTACGACAGCCAGGCGATTCGCCGGTTTGTGGGCATTGACCTGAGCCGGGAAGCGGCGCCGGATGCTACGACTCTGCTCAAGTTTCGAGACGCATCAGCTCACCGAGGTGATTTTCAGCACCCTCAACGCGCATTTGGCCGAGCAAGGGCTGTTTCTGCGTCAGGGCACGATCGTAGACGCCACGATCCTTGCCGCGCCGTCCTCGACCAAGAACGACTCGGGCAAACGCGACCCCGAGATGCACCAGACGAAGAAGGGCAATCAATGGCATTTCGGGATGAAAGCGCACATCGGCGTGGATGCCACTTCGGGCCTCACCCACACGCTGATCGGCACCGCCGCCAACGTCAGCGACGTCACGCAAGCCCAGGCGCTCCTGCACGGGGACGAGACGGACGTCTTTGGCGATGCGGGCTACCAGGGGGTGGAGAAACGGGCGGAGAATCTGGAGCTTCCCGTACGCTGGCACATTGCCCTGAGGCGCGGCCAGCGCAAGGCACTGGCCAAGGGCGCCGAAGGTGAGCAGATGGAGCGGCTGGAACAGGCCAAGGCGAGCGTCCGCGCCAAGGTGGAGCACCCTTTCCACGTGGTGAAGAACCTCTTTGGTCATCGCAAGACCCGCTATCGGGGCTTGGCCAAGAACATGGCTCAGCTCTTCACCCTCTTTACTCTGGCCAATCTGGTGCTCGCGCGCCGGTGGTTGTTGACACCGGACACCCGGATTTCGTCCTGAATCTGGGCGCAAGGGGGTTATTCGACCCCCGAGGCGCCCCGAGGGGCAGGGTATACCCTCGTATCGGACCATCTTTGCCCCGTTTTGCCCCGAAAACGGGGTACTCCTCGGCGAGAGGAGATCAGGGGTTTACTTGTTCAGCGGTTCCTAAGATAATTTTTGGAGAAGAATACCGGAAACTCTTGCGTCATCTGCCGCGAGAGCCGGTGGCGAGCGCGCAGCAGGCTATTCGATGCGTCTTCGAGGCCCACGACACAGGAGGAACATCTCTATGACCAACAAGAAGATCGCAAATGGGCTCGGCCTGCTGCTGGGCATCTTCCTGGTTTCCGGCCAAGCCCTGGCATTCGAAGGGGATGCCAAGCGCGGTCGGGCGGTGGCAGCCACGTGCACGGCCTGCCACCAAGCCGATGGGAGCGGCATGAACATACCGGGCGGGGAGTCTTGGCCCCGCCTGGCAGGGCTCGATGCCGACTACCTCGCCAAGCAGCTGCACGACTTCAAGGCGGGGCGTCGCCAGAACGCCACCATGGCTCCCTTCGCCAAGATGCTCGATGACCAGCAGATCGCCGATGTGGCGGCCTACTACAGCCAGATGCCCGTAACCCCGGCTCAGGGCGGCGACGTCGATGCCGAGCTGCTCGCCCGCGGTGAGCAGCTCGCTCTGCACGGCGACTGGGACAAATACATCGTCCCCTGCAAGAGCTGCCATGGTCCTGGCAACCAGGGCGCGGGGAGTACTTTTCCGGGCATCGCCAGCCAGCACGCCGGCTATATCGAGAACCAGCTGCGCGCCTGGCAGGCCGATAAGCGTAGCAACGACCCGCAGAACCTCATGGGCGCCATCGCCAAGCGCATGAGCGACGAGGACATCCGCGCCGTTTCCGCCTGGCTGGCCAGCCAGACCGTGACGTCCAAGAAATGAGGGGGAGCAGAGCATGAAACGCAACAAGAAAACCCTGGCCGTGGCCGGCGCCGCCTTGGCTGCAGGTGTCAGCCTGGCTGCATTCGCCGATCCACTGCCTCCGGCGATCGACACTCTGGTGAAGATGGGCTTTCCGGCACCCAAGGAGGGGGAGCTGGTCCATGTGCCGCCGACCATGGCCGACCTCGAAGCCGCCAACATTCATCCCAAACTGAAGGCCGTCATCCGTCGTGGCCACGACCTCTTTACTAACACCCAGCAGTTGCGCGGCAAAAACGTCTTCAACGACATGAACTGCTCCAGTTGTCACTTGGGCGAGGGGCGTATGCCCTTCAGTGGTCCGGTATGGCCGGCGGCGGTCACCCTGCCCAACTATCGCGGCAAGAACGGCCACGTCAACAACCTCGAGGAACGCATCGCCG
This sequence comes from Tepidiphilus sp. J10, assembly GCF_006980785.1. Taxonomy (NCBI): domain Bacteria; kingdom Pseudomonadati; phylum Pseudomonadota; class Hydrogenophilia; order Hydrogenophilales; family Hydrogenophilaceae; genus Tepidiphilus; species Tepidiphilus sp. J10. Next base: position 273,376 of record NZ_SBHP01000001.1, on the reverse strand, counting down.
GCTGCTTTGCCTACTCCATGAACGGCACCCCGCCGGAGTACGGCAGCGACGATATGCTGGCGCTGTCGGCCTACCACCAGTGGTTGGCCAAGGGGGTGCCCATGTACCCCGACCAGCCGATCTACGGCCGCGGATTCCCGGCGCCGCAGCGTCCAGCGAGCTTGAGCTATGCCAACGGCGAGGCGCTCTACATGGAGAAATGTGCGATCTGCCATGGCAAAGACGGCTCCGGCCTTTACCAGGGCGGAAAATACGTCTTTCCACCCCCCTGGGGCGACGGCTCCAACAACTGGGGAGCGGGCATCGTGCGCACCCACACCATGGCCGGGTTCATCAAAAACAACATGCCGCTGGGCCAGCCGCTATCACTCTCCGATCAGGAGGCGTGGGACATCGCCTACTACATAACCCAACAGGAGCGTCCTCAAGATCCGCGCTACAAGGGCAGCGTAGACGAGGTATTGGAGAAGTTCGGTCCTACTTTTCACAAGTTCAGCAGCTACGGCAAGGTGCGTGAGGTGGATGGCCATCGACTGGGCGATCACGCGAACTGGGGCGAGAAGGGGGAGAAGATCAAGCCCTGGAATGTCGGCAGACCGCGCTTCAAGGATCTCGAAGTCGAACAGTGAGGGCGGCTTCGTACCGAGCCTTCGGCGCCGAAACAGCCCTCGCCTGGCACGGTTTGGCTGAGGGCTGAGGCTTTCCCGAGGAAGACACCCCAAACACCCCACCAGAAGGGACACCCATTTTTCTCTGAAAGCTGGACATGGCTGAGCGATAAGTGGGTGTTCCTTCGTTTGTTCGTACGACTCACGCTCTGCCGTAACGCTCCAGCCAATGGGCGTAGGGCGCCGGCAGGACCCAGGACGGCCGTTCCTCGCCCAGCTCCAGCGCCGCCTTGTAGGGCCAATGCGGATTGGCGAGGTGAGCGCGCGCCACCATGACGAGGTCGAGCCGTTGGTGCGCCACCGCCTCGTTGGCCGTGGCCGGCACGTCGATGCCCCAGGAAGACGCCACCGGCAGCCCCGTGGCCTCGCGCACCCGCGCCGCGATCGGCACCATGAAGGCCGGCGCCCAGGGAATCTTCGCCGTCGGCGTCGAGAAGCCGATGCTCACGTCGAGCAGGTCGAGCCCGAGCTGACGGAATGCGCGCGCCAGTTCGATGGATTCGGCAAGCGTCTCCTCGTCGCGGCCGTCGAACTCGATCACGCCGAAACGCGCCGTGAGCGGTAGCCGCTCGGGCCAGACTTCGCGCACCGCCGCCAGCGTCTCACGCAGGAAACGGCCGCGCCGTTCGGCGTCTCCGCCGTAGGCATCGGTGCGCTGGTTGGCATGCACCGAGAAAAAGCTCTGCGCCAGATACCCGTGGGCGAAGTGCAGCTCCAGCCATTCGAACCCGGCTTCCAGCGCACGCCGGGCCGCTGCCACGAAGTCGCCCTGTACCCGGGTGATGTCTTCCAGCGTCATCTCGCGGGGCACGCGCGGCAGGTTCGCGCCGAAGGGAATGGCCGAAGGCGAGATCGGCGTCCAGGCGCGGGGATCGTCCTCCGGAAGATGGTCGTCCCCCTCCCAGGGGCGATTGGCGCTCGCCTTGCGGCCGGCGTGGCCGATCTGGATGCCGGGCACCGCGCCGGCTTTCTTGATGCCGGCGGCCACCTGCGCGAGCGCTTCGGCCTGGGCGTCGTTCCACAGTCCCAGGCAATAGGGCGTGATGCGCCCTTCGGGCGACACCGCCGTCGCTTCGACCACCACCAGACCGGCCCCGCCTCGGGCAAGGCTCGCGTAATGCACCGTGTGCCAGTCATTGGCTACGCCCTCTTCGGCACTGTACTGGCACATCGGTGAGACGGCGATGCGGTTGCGAAGTCGCGCATCCTTGAGTGTGAAAGGGGAAAACAAGGCAGACATGGGGGAAGGCTCCTTTTGGCAAAGGATGGTGATGGAACCGGACGGGATCAGTGTAGGTTAGGGGAGGAGGATTTGGCAAACGGGGGAAAGTGAATGCTTATGTCATTGTTGACTAGAATGAAAACCAAATGGCTTTATGTCCTGTCCCGGACGATTGCATCGACCTGCGACGTCGTGCATTATTCTTGGGTCGTGAGACGATGCGCGAGTTGATCGAGGAGCTACGGGGGCAAAAGTCATGATGGTCCGCCTGCACAAGAACGCCACCACGACCCCTGCGACCCGACGCTACATCCAAAGCTCGAACCTGCCGGTGCGCCGCCTTGCCCGGGAACTGGGGGTGTCGGAAGACACCATTCGACGCTGATCGAGGCGCACCGACGTCGAAGATCGTCCGCACACGGCGCACCGCCTGCAGACGAACCTGACCCCGTTTCAGGAGGCCGTCGTGGTGGAGCTGCGCAAGACCCTGCGCTTGCCTCTGGACGATTTGCTGGCCGTGGTGCGCGAATTCATCACGCCGAACGTCTCTCGATCTGGCCTGGATCGCTGCCTGCGCCGCCGCGGACTCGGTTCGCTCGAGGCAATGCAGCCCAAAGCCGAAAAGCTCGGGCACAAACCCTTCAAGTCCTACGAGCCGGGGTTCGTGCATCTGGACGTGAAGTACCTGCCGCAGATGCCCGACGAGGACAGGCGCCGCTACCTCTTCGTGGCGATCGACCGGGCTACGCGCTGGGGGCTCAACGCCATCTACCCGGAGAAGACGGCCGCCAACGCCCGGCGCTTCCTGCGTTCGCTCCTCGAGGCCGCCCCCTTTCGCCTGCGTACGATCCTCACCGACAACGGCAAGGAATTCGATTGTGCAACCACCCGAACTGCAGGTTGTCGCGTAGGTCCGCTGCGGCGCCCGCCGGGGGGTGGGGAGGCGCTCCGGGCTACGCCCTTCACGCCTCCCCACCCCGGCTCGGAAAAGCGGACAGTTTATGTGCTACGAAACCGGACAGCTCTATTTGTTGACAACAGCACGGGTGACACTGCTGCTGCATAGACACCCATTATCCAAGCGTCCTGTCACCCTGCTGTCACCCGCGCGGGTGACAACGAGTGAAATCGTGTGTGCCCTAAGTAATCGAATGCAAGGAAAATCTTTGAAAATCAAGGATTTTTTGGTGCCGGCAGCCCGATTCGAACGGGCGACCTACCGCTTACAAGGCGGGTGCTCTACCAGCTGAGCTATGCCGGCGCTGGGGCGGTCCGCCCTGGCACGTAGGCAGGGCGGACGTGAAGGATTATACCGTTCCCCGTCGGAGGGAAGAGGTTTCAGGCGGTGACGGGGATCTTGCCGATCTTGACGCGCCACTCGCGCGGGCCGGTTTCATGCACGTTGTTGCCTTGGCTATCGACGGCCACGGTCACCGGCATGTCGCGCACCTCGAATTCGTAGATCGCTTCCATGCCGAGATCCTCGAACGCGACGACGCGTGCCGCCTTGATCGCCTTGGCGACCAGATAGGCGGCGCCGCCCACGGCCATGAGGTAGGCGGCGCGGTTGTCGCGGATCGCCGCCACGGCCTCGGGGCCGCGCTCGGCCTTGCCGACCATGGCGATGAGGCCCGTCTTCTCGAGCATGAGGCGGGTGAATTTGTCCATGCGCGTGGCGGTGGTGGGGCCGGCGGGGCCGACGACTTCGTCGCGCACCGGATCGACCGGGCCGACGTAATAGATGACCCGGTTGGTGAAATCGACCGGCAAGGGCTCGCCGCGGGCGATCATGTCGGCGATGCGCTTGTGCGCGGCGTCACGCCCGGTGAGGAGCTTGCCGTTCAAGAGCAGGATGTCACCGGCCTTCCAGGAGGCGACTTCCTCGCGTGTGAGGGTGTCGAGATCCACGCGCTTGGCTTTCTTGGTGTCGGGCGTCCAGGTGATCTGGGGCCAATCTTCCAGCCGCGGGGGGTCGAGCTGGGCCGGGCCGCTGCCGTCGAGCGTGAAGTGCACGTGGCGGGTGGCGGCGCAGTTGGGGATCATGGCCACCGGCAGGCTCGCGGCGTGGGTGGGGTAGTCGAGTACCTTGACGTCGACCACCGTGGTGAGCCCACCCAGCCCCTGCGCACCGATACCGAGCGCATTGACCTTGTCGTAGAGTTCGAGCCGCAGGCGTTCGGCGGTGGTGAGCTCCTCGCCGCGCTCGGCGCGTGCTTGCAACTCGTGGATGTCGACGGGGGCCATGAGGGATTTCTTGGCGAGCAGCATGGCTTTTTCCGGCGTGCCGCCGATACCGATACCGAGGATGCCCGGAGGGCACCAGCCCGCGCCCATGGTGGGCACGGTCTTGAGCACCCAGTCGACGAGGGAATCCGAGGGGTTGAGCATGGCGAGCTTGGCTTTGTTCTCCGAGCCGCCGCCCTTGGCCGCGCAGATCACTTCTACTTTATCACCCGGTACGAGCTCGACGTGGACCACGGCCGGGGTGTTGTCGCGCGTGTTCTGCCGCTTGCCGGCGGGGTCGCGCAGCACCGAGGCGCGCAAGGGATTGTCCGGATTGGTGTAGGCGCGGCGTACCCCTTCGTCGATGAGTTCCTGCAGGCTGCGGCGCGTGTCGAAACGCACGTCTTGACCGATTTCGAGAAAGACCGTGGCGATGCCCGTGTCTTGACAGATCGGGCGGTGACCCTCGGCGGCCATACGGGAGTTGGTGAGGATCTGGGCGATGGCATCTTTCGCCGCGGGGCTTTGCTCGCGCTCGTACGCTTCGGCGAGCGCCTTGATGTAATCGACGGGATGATAGTAGCTGATGTATTGGAATGCGTCGGCGATCGATTCGATCAGGTCTTCTTCGCGGATAGTGGTCATCACAGGCTCCCTCGCAGAGTGCGCTATTCTAAAACAGGGTGGGCGCCGACGGAATGACCTTTGCCCTCTTGCCCAGTAAGTCTGATGTAAGATAAAGCCGTTTCAATCAAAGGGTGCCCGGATGGACCGGAGTCTGCGCGGTCCGTTCGAACGAACCATTGAAGAGGGAGATCGACCCATGGCTCAGAAAATGTATTATCCGCCGGAAGAACTCGTCAAAAATGCCGCCGTCTCGGGGATGGAACACTACAAACGGCTCGTGGCCGAGGCGGAAAAGGATTACGAGGGCTATTGGGCCAATCACGCTCGCACGCTCCTCGACTGGAAGAAACCCTTCACCCAGGTGCTCGACGAGTCCAACGCTCCGTTTTACCGCTGGTTCGCCGACGGGATGCTCAATGCCTCCTACAATTGCCTCGACCGGCACGTGGCCGCGGGGCTGGGCGACAAGGTGGCCATCATCTTCGAGGCCGACGACGGCAAGGTCACCAAGGTCACTTATCGCGAGCTGCTCGCGCGGGTGAGCCAGTTCGCCAACGCGCTCAAGTCGCTCGGCGTGAAGAAGGGCGATCGAGTCCTCATCTATCTACCGATGGGCATCGAGGGTGTGGTGGCCATGCAGGCGTGCGCGCGCATCGGCGCGACCCACTCCGTGGTCTTCGGCGGCTTTTCCGCGCTGGCGCTGCGCGATCGCATCCAGGATGCCGGAGCCACTGTGGTGGTCACGTCAGATGGTCAGTTCCGCGGCGGCAAGGCTCTGCCGCTCAAGGCCATCGTCGAAGAGGCGTTTGCCATGGGCGGGTGCGAATCGGTGCGCCACGTGATCGTCAATAAGCGCACCGGAATGGACATCGAATGGCATCCGGAGCGCGACCTGTGGTGGAGCGAGGTCATCGCCGGCCAGAGCGAGGTGTGCGAGCCCGAGTGGGTCGAGGCCGAACATCCGCTCTTCCTCCTCTACACCTCGGGCTCCACGGGCAAACCCAAAGGCGTGCAGCACTCGACCGGCGGCTATCTCACGCAGGTCGCGCTGACGATGAAGTGGACCTTCGACATCAAGCCGAACGACGTTTTCTGGTGTACGGCCGACATCGGCTGGATCACCGGGCACAGCTACGTCGCCTATGGACCGTTGGCGGTGGGGGCGACGCAGGTGGTGTTCGAGGGCGTGCCGACCTACCCTGACGCGAGCCGTTTCTGGCGTATGATCGAGGCGCACAAGGTCAGCATCTTCTATACCGCGCCCACGGCGATCCGCGCCCTCATCAAGGCGAGCGACGCCACTCCCGAAGTGCATCCGCGCAATTTCGACCTCTCCAGCCTGCGCATCCTCGGCTCGGTGGGCGAGCCCATCAACCCGGCGGCCTGGGAGTGGTATTACAACGAGGTGGGTCACGGACGCTGCCCCATCGTCGATACCTGGTGGCAGACCGAGACCGGGGCCCACATGATCACCCCGCTGCCCGGCGCCACGCCGCTCGTGCCCGGTTCCTGCACGCTGCCTTTCCCCGGCATCATGGCGGCGGTGGTCGACGAGACCGGTACCGAGCTTCCTTGGGGGCATGGCGGGTTCCTCGTCATCAAGAAACCCTGGCCGTCGATGATCCGCACGATCTGGGGCGATCCGGAGCGGTTCAAGAAATCCTACTTCCCCGAAGATTTCAAAGGGAAGTTGTATCTGGCCGGCGACGGGGCGATTCGCGATCCCGAGACGGGCTACTTCACCATCACCGGGCGCATCGACGACGTGCTCAACGTGTCGGGCCACCGTCTGGGCACGATGGAGATCGAATCCGCGCTGGTGGCGCACGAGCTGGTGGCGGAAGCGGCCGTGGTCGGCCGTCCCGACGACATTACCGGCGAGGCGATCGTGGCCTTCGTCGTGCTCAAGCGTCCGCGGCCCCAGGGCGAGGAAGCCAAGCGCCTCGTCAAGGAACTGCAGGATTGGGTGGCCAAGGAGATCGGCCCCATCGCCAAGCCCAAGGAGATCCGCTTCGGCGAGAACCTGCCCAAGACCCGCTCGGGCAAGATCATGCGCCGGCTGCTGCGTCAGCTCGCCAAGGGCGAGGAGATCACGCAGGATACGTCCACGCTGGAAAACCCGGCGATCCTGGAGCAGCTCAAGGGATAATCGAGGAGAAGAAGGACGGGCGGCCTCGAGACCGCCCGCCTCATGGGAGGAGACGAATTACGGCGCCCGCAAGAGGCGCTTTTTTCTTTGGGGAAGAAATGGGAGAGGGAAAAGAAAAAAGCCATCCGCCAGGGGATGGCTTTTGCGGATTCCTTGTGATGCGGCTTACTTGAGCTTGGTTTCTTTGTAGAGCACGTGTTTGCGCGCTTTGGGGTCGTACTTCATCAGCTCGAGTTTTTCCGGGGTGGTGCGCTTGTTTTTCGAGGTGGTGTAGAAATGCCCGGTTCCAGCGGTGGACTCGAGCTTGATCTTCTCGCGGGCGGCCTTGGCCATGATGCACTCCTATCCAGGATTCAGATTTTCTCGCCGCGGGCGCGCAGCTCGGCGAGCACGGCATCGATGCCTTTCTTGTCGATGGTGCGCAGCGCCGCGTTGGAGACGCGCAGTTTCACCCAACGCTCTTCGGCCTCGCTCCAGAAACGGCGATAGTGCAGGTTGGGCAGGAAACGGCGCTTGGTTTTGTTGTTGGCGTGCGAGACGTGGTTGCCGGTCATCGGACGCTTGCCGGTCACTTGACAGACGCGGGCCATGATGGCTCTCCTGGGAATTCTTCAAAGCGCGAAACGATAGCATGAAAACGCATCCGCGGCAAGGTGTCGATGCCAAACGTACGGAGCACGACCTCAGCCGCGTCGGGCGAAGGTCCAGAGGCGGTTTGCGCCGTAATGCCAGAAGAACAGCAGCCCCGTGACGAGGATTTGGGCGAGCAGATAGGGAAGCTGCAACCAGTCGAGGGCGAGCGCCATGCCGGCGACGTTGCCGGTAAAGCCGGTGGCGGCAACGGCGAGGAACTTGGGCAGGGCGACGACGTGGCGCGCGTCGCTGGCGAAGACCCAGCGTCGCGAACCGAGGTAGTTCGTTATGGCGCCGGCCAGGAAACCCAGCGCCGAAGAAGGGAGCGGCCCGAGCGTGTCCGTTTCGACCAGGGCGATCAGCACGGCATAGTGTACCAGGGTGCCGGAGACGCTCACGAGGGCGAAGCGCGACATGCGTACGAGTTCGGCCAGCGGGTTCATCATGGGTCCGCGGCCTCGTGGTCGATGAGCTCAAGGACCGCCAGCGGTGTGCCCAGGCGCTCGATGTGGGCGATTTCCTTGCCGAGCATCGCCTGGTCGCAGTCATCATGGGTGGTGGCGAGGAAGAGTTCGGCGTCGTCCCACGCTTCGGTGATATGGACGTTGGGTGGCAGCCAGGGTTCGATCTGGAAACCTTCTGCGCAATAGGCGAGCGCCCAGTCTTTGCCGGGAGGTTGTTTGGCGACCCAATCGGCGAGTACGGGCAACAAGGCTCGGGTGGCGTCGCTCCAGTAATCCATTTCCCAACGGTGCTTGGCGCCGGCTAGTCCCCGGGCGAGGTGGTTGTAGTAGAGGTGCTGATAGGGGTGCAGCCGTGCTAGGGTGACGAGATCGTCGGCGGCCGAGAGGACGAGCAGGGCGGCAAGGAGCAATGCGCCATGGCGGCGGCGCAGGGAGATCTCGGTCAGGGGGCGATGGAGTGCCGCGAGCGTGCTTTGCCAGCCCCAGCACGCGAGCAGGGCGAACCACGGGACGAGGAAGAGGAAGTGGCGCAGGCCGTTGTAGAGCGGCGGTCTGCCGATGATGACATAGGCGAGCACGAAGGCGAGCGCGAACAGCAGCGGCCACAGACGAGGGGATTCCTTGATGCGCCGCCCGTGGGCGAGCGCGAGCACGGTGCCTAGAAGCACGAATTCCGGCAGTCGCACGAGGAGGTACTTGGGTAAATAGAGACGCGAGACTTTGGCGTTTTCCACGCGCTCGCCGTCTTCCCAGGTATAGAGGTCGAAGGCGAAGTGCGAGAACTTGGTGAGCGCTTGCCAGACGTGATCCCAGCTCATTACCGACCAGGGCCAGAAAAAAGCCATGAGCGCGAGCGCGAGTGCGATGCCTGGCACGAGGCGCACGAGGAGCGCCGTGAAGAGCCGCGGCCAGGAGGGCAGTAAGCGGCGGCGCGGCCACCATGCGAGCAGGAGGGCCGCACCGAGAAAACCGAAGGCGAGCACGCCGCCCACCCGCAATCCGATCGCGGCTCCGGTGGCGAGCCCCCACAAAAGCACGTGGCGCCAACGCGGTACGGGAATCTCGTCGGCGATGCGGCTCGTGTAGTAGAGCGACCACAGCATGGCCGCGGCAAAAGGGACGTCCTTGGTGTGGGTGAAGATCGCGCCGGAGAAGACCCCGCTGCCCATCGTGGCGGCGAGCGCCGCCGTCCCCAGCCAGGCTCCTCCCAGGAAACGCCCGAAACGTGCCGCGCCCAGAAATGCCAGGGCGCCGAAAGCGGCGGTGAGGAGATGCCGTAATGGCCACCAGTCGATGCCGAAGGCCATGGTGATCCAAGCCGCGGGCAGATCGAAGAGACCTCCGTACAGATAGAGATTACTGAAGTCGAGGAAGGTCTTGTCGGCAAGTCCGCTCCTGTAGTAGGCCACGAGCAGTTCGCCGTAGATGTGCTGTACCCATTCGTCGTTGCTCGGTGCGTGGCGGTCGTAACCGTCGAAGACGTACCAGGCGAAAACGAGCCACAGGAGGAGTGAGAGGCTGCGCGGGGTGAGCAAGCGCTGCAAGAGGAGGCGCATCGGGGATGAACTCGGCACGGAATCGTGCAATCGGATGGGGTGAAGTGGCGAAAGGTTCAACGCGGCGGCGAAGGGGGTTCGGCGAGTTCGTCGGGCAGGTTGACGGTGCGCCCGATGAGGTAGAGCGGCCGGCGTTTGACTTCCTCGAAGACCCGGCCGAGATATTCGCCGAGTACGCCCAGGCTGACGAGCTGCACCCCCGAGAGAAAGAGCGTGGCGACCATGAGCGAGGCGTAGCCGGGCACGTCGCGCCCGAAAAGGAGCGTGCGCACCACCAGCCACAGACCATAGACCACCGAGGCGAGCGCCAGGAGCGCGCCGATCGAGGACCAGACGTACAAGGGGACCGTGGTAAAGGAGACCATGCCGTCGATGGCATAGCGCCAGAGTTTGCGCAGCGACCAGCGGGAGGTGCCGGCGTGGCGCTCGGCGGGCCGGTAGGGAATGGTGACCTGCTCGAACCCCACCCAGTTCGCCAGCCCTTTGAGGAAACGCTTGCGTTCGGGCAGGAGATTCAGGGCTGCCACCACGCGTCGGTCGAAGAGGCGAAAATCGCCCCCGCCCGGTGTGAGGGCGATTTCGGAGATACCGCGATAGAAACGGTAGAAGGCGAGCGAGAGCCAGCGGCGCAAGGGGGAGTCGGTGTCCCGGTCGGTGCGCACGGCCGTGACGATGGCCGCTCCGGCGCGCCAGCGCTCGAGCATCTGGGGAATGAGTTCGGGCGGATGTTGCAAGTCGGCGTCCATGATGACGGCGGCCCGTCCGGCGACGCGATGCAGCCCCGCGGCCATGGCGGCTTCCTTGCCGAAGTTGCGCGCAAACCGCACGCCCTTGACGCGGGCATCGGCTTCGCCGAGCCGCTCGATGACCGCGAAGCTCTCATCGCGGCTACCGTCGTCGACGAGGATCAATTCCCAGGAGAGCGCGAGTGCATCGAGCACGTCCTTGAGCCGTTCGTACAAAACCGGTAACGATGCCGCTTCGTTATACACGGGTACAATCACGCTCAGTTCGACCGGGGTCGGCGGTGCGGAGGCGGGAATCACGGCTATCGGCTCCTGTCGTCAGCGAATCGTAACGGGATGCAAGGCAAGGATCGCATGGACGTCCATTTCGAAAAATCCGGCGTTTTGGCGCTGACGCCGCCTCCTGGACTGGGGGTGCCTCCGGCCGATGTCCCCTTGGAAACGGTTGCACCGGTAGAGCGAACTTTCGTCTTGTGCGCCGACGATTATGGTATCGCACGGGGCGTGGATCGTGCCATCGAGCATCTGATCGAATCGGGGCGGGTGACGGCCACCGGGGCGATGGTGACCATGCCTTGCTGGAAGCGCGATGCGCCTGGCTTGGCGGCTTTGGCGCGCGTAACGGGTGCCCAGGTGGGCTTGCACCTGACGCTCACCGAGCAGCGTTCGGCGAGCCCGGCGCGTGGTTTGGCGCAAGAGGGACGCCTGCCCTCTCTGCGAACGCTACTCTTGAGTGCATTGGCGAGGCGTCTGCCGGCGGCGGCAGTGGCCGAGGAGATTCGGGCGCAGTTCGATGCCTTCGAAGACGTTTGGGGGGCACCACCGGCTTTCGTCGATGGGCATCAGCACGTGCATCTCCTGCCGACGGTGCGCGAGGCGCTCGTTGCCGAGATCCTGAACCGGTATGCGCCGGGTACGCTGTGGGTGCGCGATTGCCGCGAAACCGTGCGGCGCATTCGGATACGGGGTGTGGGGGAGCGCAAGGCGCTCTTTCTGCGTCGCTTGGGACGTGGGCTCAAGGCAGCACTGCTCGCGCACGGTATCGCGCACAACCAGGGATTCTCCGGTCTGCACGATTTCAAGGAAACGCCGCCTTTTCGCGAGAAGATGGGCCGTTTCCTCGCGGCGTTGGGGCCGAGAGCTTTGGTGCACGTGCATCCGGGCCGGGTCGATGCGGCGCTCTTGGCGGTCGACACGCTCACGACCCCGCGCGAATGGGAGTACGAATATCTGGCGAGCGACGCCTTCGTTGCAGATTGTGCGCGGCTGGGTGTGCGGCCAACTACGCCTTCCTGGAGCAATCAACCCCACCGGAGCGAGGAAAATACGCCTTCCCGCGTTGCCTGAAGTCCGCTCCGCGGCCGGCTCTGCTAGACTTACGGTCTCGATCCCTCATTTATCGATGTCATGCTCGAAGCTTCGGCGCTCACCTGCATCAAAGGCGACCGCATCCTTTTCCGCGACCTGACGCACGTCTTTCGCCCCGGCGTGCTCGCCCGCGTAGCCGGCCCCAACGGCGTGGGCAAGACGAGCCTGTTGCGCCTGCTCTGCGGCTTGGCGCAGCCTGATGAGGGGGAAGTGCGCTGGCAAGGGGTGCCGGTGAGGGCGCAAACGGATGCCTGGCACCGCGCGGTATTTTTCCACGGCCATCTGCCGGCGGTGCATGAGCTCCTGAGCCCGAGGGAGAACCTGCGCAGCCTCGCCGCGGTGCAGGGGCTGCCGCACGACGCAGCGGCGATCGACGCCGCCCTCGCGGAGCTTGGCCTCGCGCGGCAACGCGACCTGCCCGTGCGGGTGCTCTCGGCAGGGCAGCGGCGGCGGGTCGCGCTCGCGCGCCTCATTCTGGCGCAGGAGCGTCCCGTGTGGATTTTGGACGAACCCTTCACGGCGCTCGACGTCGCGGCGGTGGCCGCGCTCGCGCGCCGCATCGAAGCGCGGGTGCGCGATGGAGCCACCGTGGTGCTCACGACGCACCAGGACGTGGAATTTTCCTGTGCTTGCGAAACCCTGGAGCCGGGGCGCTTCGCGCCGCGGCGCAAGGTGGCGTGATGGGGGCGGTATTCGCGGCCATGCTGCGGCGCGAGATGGCACTTGCCTGGCGCGGCCGCACCGACGTGCTGCTCGCGCTCTCCTTTTTCGTCGTCGTGGTGTGCCTCTTCCCCTTTGGCATCGGGCCGGAGGCGAATCAGTTGCGTGCGATCGCCCCGGGCGTGGTCTGGGTGACGGCGCTGCTCGCCTCGCTCCTGGCGTTGCCGAGGCTCTTCGAGCACGATCTGAGGGACGGCACGCTGGAGCAGCTGCTGCTCTCACCCGAGCCGGCGGTGGTGTGGGTGCTGGCGAAAGTGACCGTCCATTGGCTCGTGACTGGCGTGCCGGTGGCGCTCTTCGCGCCGCTGCTCGCCGGGCTCTACGATCTGCAGCCGGAGGTCCTGCCCTTGCTGGCGGGAACGCTCTTGCTGGGCACACCGACGCTCACGCTCATCGGGGCGATCGGGGCGGCGCTCACGCTGGGGGTGCGTTCCGGGGCGGTGCTGCTGGCGCTACTGGTGCTGCCGCTGGCGGTGCCGGTGCTCATTTTCGGGGCAGGAGCGGTGGAAGCGGCCCTGGGTGGGGTATCCTACACCGCGCACCTGGCCCTGCTGGGGGCCGGGGGGCTCGCGTCGGTGGCACTCGCGCCCTGGGCGTGCGTGGCGGCCTTGCGTTTGGCGGTGCAATGAGGGGGAAGAATCGAGGGATGGACGCGACACCAGGAAGACGGCAGCGTTGGCAGCAGGGAATCGAGGCGCGACAGCGCGCGCCGCGTAGCCTTTGGCGGTTTGCTGCGCCGCAGCAGTTCTATCCGCTCGCCGGGCGGCTCGCGCCGTGGTTCGCCGCGCTCGCCGCCGTGCTCACCGTGGTGGGGCTGTACCTGGCGTTTTTCGTCGCGCCGACCGACGCGCAGCAAGGGGAGGTCTATCGCATCATTTTCCTCCACGTGCCGGCGGCGTGGATGTCGATGTTCCTCTATCTCGTGATGGCCTTCTGGGGGATCGTCGGCTGGGTGCTCAATACGCGGCTCTCTTTCATGATGGCCCATGCGCTCGCGCCTACCGGGGCGATCTGGTGTTTCATCGCCTTGTGGACCGGCGCCCTGTGGGGGCGCCCTACGTGGGGGACTTACTGGGTGTGGGATGCGCGGCTCACCTCGCAGCTGCTCCTCATGTTCCTCTATTTGGGCTACCTGGCACTGACGCGGGCCATCGAGGATCCTCGCCGCGCCGATCGCGCGGGGGCCTTGCTCGCCATCGTCGGTTCGATCAACGTGCCCATCATCTATTTTTCGGTGCAGTGGTGGAACACGCTGCATCAGGGCGCTTCGGTGAGCCTCACGCGCGCGCCTTCCATGGCCACAGTCATGCTGGTGACCATGCTGATCATGGCGTTCGCCGCCTGGTTCTATTCGATCGCCGTGGCGTTGTGGCGGGTCCGTACGATCATCCTCGAGCGCGAGCGGCACACCGACTGGGTGGCCGCCGAGCTCGATCGCCTGGCGGCCAGGGAACGGGGGTGAATGAATGCACTGGGAATCGTGGTCGGCATTCTGGGACATGGGCGGGCGCGGCTTCTACGTCTGGGGGAGCTACGGCGTGAGCTTCGCCCTCATCGCCCTGGAACTTTATTTCCTCCATCGCACTCGTAAGGCCGTGATCCGCCGTCTGCTGCGCTGGCGGGCGGTACGGTTCGAAGACACGGGAGAAGACGCATGACGGCACGCGGCAAGCGTTTGACTTTGATCCTGGCGGCGCTCGCCCTGCTCGGCGGCGCCACGGCGCTGGTGCTCTCGGCGATGCGCGAGAATCTGGTGTTCTTCCACACGCCTTCCGAGGTGGCCGAGGGCAAGGCGCCTGTGGGAAGGACTTTTCGTATCGGCGGCATGGTGGCCGAAGGCTCGCTCGAACGCTTGCCCGACGGGGTGACGGTGCGTTTTGCCGTCACCGATACGGCCAAGACCATTCCCGTCGTCTATCGCGGCGCGCTGCCCGATCTCTTCAGCGAGGGCAAGGGGGCGGTGGCCCAGGGTCAGCTGGGACCGGACGGGGTGTTCGTCGCCAGCGAAGTGCTCGCCAAGCACGACGAGAACTACATGCCGGTGGAAGCGCAGCACGCCGTGGATCAGGCGCAGCGCGCGGCGGCCACCCTCGAGCCATGAGGAGCGCACGATGATCCCCGAGATGGGACAGTTCGCGCTGGCGCTCGCCTGGGCGCTGGCGCTGGTGCAGGCGGTGCTGGGTCTTGCCGGAGCGGCACGCGGTTCGGCCGGGGCGATGGCGGCAGCGCGGCGCGCGGCGCTCGTACAGTTCGCGGCGCTCGTTCTCGCCTATGCTTGTCTGACGGCTTCCTTCCTGCGCATCGATTTTTCCGTGCTGTTGGTGGCGGAACACTCGTCGACGCGCACACCGTGGGTCTATCGTCTCACCGGCGTGTGGGGCAATCACGAGGGGTCGATGCTCTTGTGGTCACTGGCGCTGGCGGGTTGGCAGGCAGCGGTGGCGGCTTTCTCGCGCACGCTCACCGCGGCCTTTCGCGCGCGCGTGCTCGGGGTGCTGGGCGTGGTGAGCGTGGGGTTCCTCGCCTTTCTCATCCTGACTTCCAACCCCTTCGAGCGGCTGGTGCCGGTGCCAGTGGAGGGGCGTGATCTCAACCCCTTGCTGCAGGATCCAGGCATGATCATCCATCCGCCGCTCCTGTACATGGGTTACGTGGGCATGGCGGTGGCGTTTGCGTTCGCGATCGCGGCATTGCTTTCGGGGCGAATGGACGCGGCCTGGGCACGCTGGTCGCGGCCCTGGACCCTGGTCGCCTGGGTGTTCCTCACGCTGGGTATCCTGGTGGGATCGGCCTGGGCCTATTACGAGTTGGGCTGGGGGGGGTGGTGGTTCTGGGACCCAGTGGAGAACGCCTCGCTCATGCCTTGGCTGGTCGGAACCGCTTTGTTGCATTCGCTCATCGTCACTGAGAAACGGGGGGCGTTTCGCAGTTGGACGGTGCTGCTGGCGATCGGGGCGTTCTCGCTCTCGCTGCTGGGAACGTTCCTCGTGCGCTCGGGCGTGATCACTTCGGTGCACGCCTTTGCCACGGATCCCACCCGTGGGGTGTTCATCCTGGGCTTGCTCGCGCTCACCGTGGGGGTGTCGCTGCTGCTCTTCGCCTGGCGCGCGCCGCGGCTCTCGGGAGGGGGGGCGTTCGCGCCGGTTTCGCGCGAGGGTTCGCTCCTGGTCAATAACGTGCTGATGGCGGCGGCTGCCGGGGCGGTGTTGCTCGGTACGGTCTATCCCTTGATCATCGATGCGCTGCAGGGAGCCAAACTCTCGGTCGGGCCGCCGTACTTCGAAAAGGTGTTCGTGCCGCTGATGATTCCGGCGGTGGTGCTGATGGCGCTGGCGCCTTTCCTTCGTTGGAAGCGGGACGTGCTCTCGCGGGTGCTGCGCCGGGTGTGGCCGGAAACGATCGGGGCGCTGATCATCGCAGCGCTGGGCGTGTGGGCAATGGATCACGTCACCGTCGGTGCCTTCCTGGGGATCGCGTTGACGGCCTGGGTCGTTCTGGCCTCGTTGCGCCTGCTCGTCGATCGGCTACGCCAGGGGGCAGCTTCGGGGATGACGGCGCGGCTGCGCGGCATTCCCGGCTCTTGGTGGGGGATGTGGTTGTCTCACCTGGGAGTGGGGGTGTTCATTCTCGGCGTGACGCTCGTGGGGGCGTTGGAGCAGCGGCTCGACGTGAAGATGATGCCCGGGCAGGAAGCGGAGCTCGCCGGCTATCGTTTCGTGCTGCGTGGCGTGAGCGAGGTGCCGGGACCCAACTATACCGCCCAGCGCGGCGCGGTGGAGGTGTGGCGCGAAGGGCGGATGCTCACCGTGCTCGCGCCGGAGAAACGCGCCTACTTCCGTTCGGCCATGCCGATGACCGAGTCGGCGATCGATTGGGGAGTATTCCGCGACGTCTATGTGTCGCTGGGAGATCCCACCGGCGATGGTGGCTGGGTCGTTTTGCTCTTCTATAAACCCTTCATTTCCTGGATCTGGTTTGGTGCGGTACTGATCGCGCTCGGTGGTGTGGCTGCCGCGCTCGATCGGCGCTACCGGCGGCTCGCACGACGCACGGCTGCGGTCTCTGCGTCGGAGCGGCCCCACGAACCGGTGGCGGAGGCGGTGCGATGAAGCTGAAGCATCTGATTCCTTTTTTCATCTTCGTTGCGTTGCTCGGGCTCTTTGCCTATGCCTTTCGCCTCGATCCGCGGGAGGTGCCTTCCCCGCTCGTGGGCAAGCCGGCACCGACTTTCGCCTTGCCGCGGGTGGATGCGCCCGAGACGATCGTCGGCCCGGACGATTTGCGCGGTCGACCGTGGATGCTCAACGTCTGGGCCACGTGGTGCGTCGCCTGTCGTGAGGAGCACGCCATGTTGATGCGGCTCGCCCGTGAGGAGGGGGTGACGCTGCTGGGGCTGAATTACAAGGAGATCCGCGGCGATGCATCCTTGGATACGAGCCGGATTTCTCCACGGGAAGAGCGCGAGGCGGCGCTGTTGCGGGCGCGGGACTGGCTCGCCCGCCACGGGGATCCGTATCGGTTCTCCGTACTCGATCTCGAGGGGCGCGTGGCGATCGACTATGGTGTCTACGGCGTGCCGGAGACTTTCCTCATCGACGCCGAGGGCATCATCCGCTACAAGCACATCGGGCCCATCGACGAGCGGGTCTGGCGAGAGGTTTTGCAACCAAAATGGGCGGCGCTAGAGGGGGCTACGCGATGAGGAGTCATCGGCGTGCCGAGCGGGTGAGTGCCTGGCGTGGCGTGGCGTTCGCCGCCATGATTTTCCTGCTCGCAGGGGGGGGCGGCTTCGTCCGGGCGGTGGAGGATGCGCCCAAGGCGCAGCCGGTGGGCGATCCGGCGCTCGAGGCGCGTGCCCTGAAGCTCGGGCACGAGCTGCGCTGTCTCGTGTGCCAGAACCAGTCGATCGCCGAATCCAATGCCGAGCTCGCTCACGACCTGATGAATCAGGTGCGCGAGCAGCTCGCCGCCGGCAAGAGCGAGGAAGAGGTCCGCGCTTACCTGGTGGCGCGCTATGGCGATTTCGTGCTCTATCAGCCGCCTTTGAAAGCGAGTACGGTGGCGCTGTGGGTGGGGCCGTTCGTGCTGGCGTTTACCGGGGTGTTCGCTCTGTGGCGGGCGTTGCGGCGCCGTGCGCGTGAAGAAGTGCCGACGCTCTCGGCCGAAGAGGCGGCGCGCGCCGAAGCCTTGTTGCGCGACACGGACGAAAGGGGGCAATCGTGACGGGATTTTTGATGGTGGCGGTGTGCATCGCTTTGGCGGCGACGGCTTGGGTCGTGTGGCCGCTCGCGCGGCGCCACGGAGGGGCTACCGACGAGGAAGCCCAGGCTCGGGTGGCGCTGACGGTATTGCGCGAGGAATTCGCCGCCTTGGAACGCGCGCGCGCAGCGGGCGAACTGGAGGATTCGGCCTATGAGCAAGCCCGGCGCGAGCTGGAAGCGCGGGCCTTGGCCGAGGCGCAGGCGCGCGACCGCCACCCTCGGCACCAGGAGGCTTCGCCCCTGGCGGTTGCGCTCGTCGGCCTAGGGCTGCCACTACTTGCCGCGGCGGCTTATCTGGTGGTGGGTTCTCCGCGCTGGGCGAGCGAGGAAGCCGTGCTCGCGGCCACGCGCGAAGCCGCAGCGGCTCAGGCGGCGGGAGCCGCCGGCGTTTCGCTCGATCAGATCAAGTCGATGGTGGCGCGGCTCGAAGAGCGTCTGGCCAGCGGCGAGGGCGACGCTCAAGCCTGGGTGATGCTCGCCCGTTCTTATCGCGTACTGGGAGATCCGGCGCTCGTGGCTGCCGGCTGGGATAGGCTGGAGGCGAAGATCCCTCAGGAACCCACGGTGCTGGTCGAGTGGGCGGAATTGCTGGTCGTCGCTCGCGACGGGTTCGATGCCGACTCGATAGCCTTGCTGGAACGGGCGCTCGCGCTCGCTCCGGACGAACCCAAGGCGCTCGCCATGGGCGGAGCGGCAGCCGCCGCGGCCGGAGAGCACGCCAAGGCGGTGGAGCGCTGGGAGCGCTTGCTCGCGCTCGCCCCGAACGAGGGGGAATTCACCCAGACACTGCGCGCAGCGATCGCAGCGGAGCGGGAGAAGGCAGGGCTGGCTCCGGGAAATTGAGCCCTCACGGGGCTCATGCTCAGCGCACGTTCGTTGCGGTGCGCTGCTGGGCGATTTCCGCATCGATCATGTCGTCGAGCTCGTCTTCGGTCGTGCCAAGGAATTCGGCCACCGGACCGCGCGCCTTGTGCCATTCCTTGTCGCGTCCGATACCGACCGTCTCGGCCGCCACGACGTCGGCCATGGCGATGAGGCTCACCAGGTGCGGTACCTGGGGCGGCAGTGTCGTCTCCTCGAACACGGCGACATAGTCGTGGTGATGGTTGATCGCCAAGGCCACAGGTTCGGCCAATCCCCAGCGTCGGGCGAGGAAGAAACCGACCACGGCGTGATGCGTCTCGTAGCGTACGAACTCGTGCTCTGTAAATGGGCGCTCCGGATCGATCCGGGCGATCGACAGCGTTTCGTGATAGTCGGGATGTGTGCGCGCGAGCAGGAAGAAACCCGTATCGTGCAAGAGTGCCGCCGTGTGGGCCATGGAGGGCGGCACGGTGCGCATCAGGCGGGCGAAATCCGCGGCGGCTTCAGCCGAGACGCGCAGTTCGTCCCAGATGGAAGGCCGCAGATTTTTGGGCAGGCCAAAAGTGGAGTGCAGCAGGGCGTGCAGCACGATCTGGTGGGTGCGCTCGAGGCCGATCACCTGCAGCGCCTGGGCCACCGATTCGATTTTACGCATACGCATGACGCCGTTGGCCGCGCGCAGCACGGCGGCCGCGAGCGCCGGATCCTGCTGGATCATCTTGGCGAGTTTGGCCAGGTTCGGGTTTTCCGCCTCGGCCTCCCGGGCGATGGCGGTCAGGACATCGGGGGCGGGCGGGATGTCGAGTCGCGAAGGTTCGGCAAGGGATGTCGGGGCGGTGTTCATGGGGTGGTTCCTCGAAGCGGTGGCTGGATCACGCCAAGGATGTATCGATTTCATGATAGCGCAGTACAGGTCGAGTGAGGGCAACGGTGTGACAAGGAAGGAGACACCGTGTCGAATGTCGCTAAAGTTTGACGGAGAAGTGCCGATAAAATTATTACCTGCCGAGGGAGGAGCATCATGAGAGGACAGAGTCTGACGCGTCGCATCGCCGTAGGGGTGGCGATCGCCACGGTATTTTTCATCCTGTTGAGCACCGCTCTGATCGGTGGGCTGGAGTGGCAGAAACTGCAGCGCCGCATCGACGAGGCAATGAGCGCTCAGACGCGCAGTGTGCTTTCGGGTTTGCAGATGCTGCACGAGGCCGTCACCGTGTCGATGCACTCCCAACTCAAGATGCTCAAGAGCTTCTTCCCCTATGGTACCCGGGTCGAGATCGACGCGAAGGAGACCACGGAGATGGGGCCGACCAAGATGAAAGTCCCTATCTTTCGGCTCGGCGGAATCGAGATGAACGAGCGGTTCATCGAGGTCGATCTCCTCACGGAGCAGACGGGTTCGGTGGCGACGATCTTCGAGCGCATCGGCGACGATTTCCTGCGTATCTCGACCTCCCTGCGCAAAGAAGATGGTTCGCGTGCTTTCCTGACCAATCTCGATCGTAATCACCCGGCCTACAAACGCTTGCTTGCAGGGCAGGAGTACATCGGACCAGCGGTCCTTTTCGGCAAAGACTACATGACCATCTACGAGCCGATCAAATCGGAGGATGGTAAAGTGGTCGGAGCCTGGTTCATCGGCTATCCGATGGGGAACCTGTTGGCCAAGTTTCGCAGTTCGGTCATGGAAATGAAAATCGGGCAGACGGGGTACGTCTATGTGATGGACAAAAACGGCTACATGCGCATCCATCCCTCGCTCGAAGGCAAGAACGTGCGCGAGATGCGCGATGCCACCGGGTACGACTTCGTCGGCGAGATGCTGGAGAAGAAAAACGGGGTCGTCCGCTACCAATGGATCGATCCGGGCAAGGACAAGCCGCGGGAGAAAGTGGCTGCCTATGCCTATTTTCCCGAATGGGATTGGTTGGTCGTCTCCTCGACTTATGTCGATGAGCTGACGGAGGAATTGACGGGCGACATTTTTCGCAATTCCCTGGCAGCCATCGGAGAGGCGGCGCTGCTCGCTCTGGTGATGATCTGGCTGGTGCGCCGTGCCTTGCGTCCGCTCGATACCTTCGTTCAGGTGACCGAGCGCATGGCGTCGGGAGATTTGAGCCAGACCCTGCACTATGAGCGCAGCGACGAGTTGGGGCGCTTGGCCACCGCGATCAACCACATGCGTTCCGAGCTCGCGGGCCTCATCGGCGCTTTGCAGCGCGAAGCGAGCGATGTGGCGGTTCGGGCCCAAACGATCGAACGGCAGGCCGAGGAGGTGCAGCAGCGCATCGCCGTTCAGGCCGACGATACCCAGGCCGTGGCTGGCGCGATGGAGGAATTCAGCGTAGCTCTCAATCAGCTCGCGCAGCACATGCGCGAGACGGCCCGGCGCGCCCAGGCATCCATGGAAAAATCAGAGGAAGGAGCGGCGACGATCGCTGCCGCGATCGAAGGGATGAACCAGATCGCGCAGATCGTGGAAACGGCGGCCGAGCGCATTCGCACTTTGGAAGGTTTCTCCCAGCAGATCTCGACCATCGTGGCCACGATCCGTGAGATCGCAGATCAAACGAATCTTCTCGCCTTGAACGCCGCCATCGAAGCGGCGCGGGCCGGTGAGCAGGGACGCGGCTTTGCCGTGGTGGCCGATGAAGTGCGCAAGCTCGCCGAGCGCACGGGTAACGCCACGCAAGAGATCGGGGATATGATCGCCAAGATCCAGCATGCCACGTCCGAAGCGGTCGCCGGAATGGATGAAGGAGTGGACGAAGTGCGGCGGGGGGTGGAACACGCGCGGCAGGCGCGTAGCGCGATCGACGAAATTCGGCAGGAGTCGCTCGAGACGGCGCGTGCAGTACAGGAAGTGGATCAGGCGCTGGACCAGCAGACCGAGGCGGTACACACGATCGCTCAGCGAGTGGAGCGCATCGCCGGTAGCGCCGAGGCGTCGGCTGCGGCGGCCAAAGACAGCGAGGCACAGGCCAAGGCACTGCAGGAGGCGGCCTCGAGCCTGCGCCAGCGGGCCGATCACTTCAAGGTGTGATCATGACCCCGCGATGGATGCGTTGGACGCGCTTGACGTGGCACAGCAACTCGTAGGAGATGGTGCCGGCGGCGCGGGCCACCTCGTCGACCGACACGGTCTTGCCCCATAGCTCCACGATCGCGCCTTGGCCGACGTCTTCAGGGAGGGGGGAGAGATCGACGGTGAGCATGTCCATCGAGATGCGACCGATGAGTCGTGTGCGCCAGCCTTCTACCGCCACGGGCGTACCGGTGGGGGCATGCCGCGGATAACCGTCGGCGTAGCCGATGGCGACCAGGCCGACGCGGGTTGGCCGTTCGGCGACGAAGGTGGCGCCATAGCCCAAGGCTTCGCCAGGGGAGAGCCAACGGGTGGCGATCACACGGCTACTGAGGGTCATTACGGGTCGCAAGCTGCGGGCCGGGTCGGGGTCGGCATGGGGAAGCAGTGGATTGCCGCCATAGAGCAAGATTCCCGGTCGTGCCCAGTCGCCGCGCGCCTGCGGCCAGGCGAGCAGCGCCGCGGAGTTTGCCAGGCTCGTCTCGCCCGGCAAGGTGGCCACCCCTCTGTGGAAACGCTGAATTTGCTCCAAGGTCATGCTCGATCGGGGGTCGTCGGCGCAGGCGAAATGTGTCATCCATACCGGAGCTTCGAGTCCGGGAATGGCTTGCAGGCGTTGCCACACGGCCGAGGCCTCTCGTGGGGCGAACCCGGCGCGATTCATGCCGCTATTGATCTTGATCCAGATACGACGGGGGCGGTGTGACGCGAGCTCGAGCATGCGCAGTTGCGCTTCGTGGTGCACGACCGGCCATAAATCGAGTTCGGCGGCGGCTGTGAGCTCGCCGGGGTCGAACACCCCTTCGAGCAACACGATCGGCCGGCTGATGCCGGACGCACGCAGCGGTAGCGCTTCCTCGAGGAGGGCGACGGCAAAGCCATCGGCGATTGGCTCGAGGGCTTTGGCGCAGGCGATCGCCCCGTGACCGTAGGCGTCTGCCTTGACGACGGCTAGAGTCCGACCGCCGGCCAGGCGTTTGGCCAGGAGATAATTTGCGCGTAGCGCGTCGAGATCGATGGTGGCACAGGAGGGGCGCATCACGGGAAAAAAGAGTGAGTCCGGTGCGCCATGATAGCCCATCCGGACTCGGAGAAGTGTTTCCGCCCGTGTCACGGCGCCCGTTGCGGGCACCGCCGGGTGAGCGTCACTTGAAGGGGTCGGGGCGCGGCGTCTCGGGCCCGGAAGGCGGCAGCAACGGCAAGGGCATTTGCGGCCGCTCGCCGGTGAGCGTGTGGAGGAAAGCGACGACTTTTTTCAGTTCGTCGTCGGTGAACGTGCGGCCGAGTTGCAGGCGCCCCATCAGCGTGACGGCGTCTTCCAGGGTGGCGGCTTCGCCGTCGTGGAAGTAAGGATAGGTGAGCTCGACGTTGCGTAGCGTGGGCACCTTGAAGTACCAGCGGTCTTCGTCCTTCTTGGTCACCGCCGCGCGGCCTTCGGCAGGCGAAGTCGACTTGTACGGCTCGACCACGCCGATTTTCTGGAAGGAATTGCCGCCGAGGTTGGGGCCGTTGTGGCAGGCGATGCAGCCGCTCTCATAGAAGATCTTGAAGCCCTCGAGCTCGGTGGCGGTGAGCGCTTTGTCGTCGCCCTTGAGCCATTGGTCGAAGCGCGCGTTCGGCGTGACCAGGGTTTTCTCGAACTCGGCGATGGCGTCGGTGATGTGATCGAGGGTGACGACGTCGGTACCATAGATGGTTTTGACCGTTTCGACGTAGCCAGGGATGGACTGGATCACGGCCACGGCGAGCGTGTGGGGCATGGCCATCTCGACCTGTGCCTGGATCGGACCGGCGGCTTGTTCCTGCAGGTCGGCGGCGCGCCCATCCCAGAACTGGGCGATGTTGAGCGAGGAGTTGAAGACGGTGGGGGCATTGACCGGGCCCGGCTGCCATTTATGACCGATGGAGGTCTTCAGGTTGTCGACCCCGCCCAGCGAGAGGTTGTGGCAGGTGTTGCAGGAGATGATGCCGGACATCGACAGGCGCGGCTCGAAGAAGAGCTGGCGGCCGAGGTCGACCTTGGCCGGATGCTCGATCTTCGCCGGTTCGATCGGCTGGATGAGGGCCTTGGCTTTTTCGCGCAGCTCGGCCGAAAGATTGGGCTGGGCCGCTTGGACGGCAGAGGCGGCAAAGACGGCCGCGATTGCGGCGAACAAGGGCTTGCGGATCATGAAGGACCTCCGGTGGAAGAAAAACCTGTAAGACGAATTTAGCCGCCTCCGCTGTTTCCATGGGAGAAAAAGCGCCAAAGTTTGCTCTGGATCAAAGTTGCCACCAAGAGGTGTTGCCGATCTGCGACAGTGCCCCCGCTACCTCACCGAGGGCGCGGTAGAAAAGGAACTTTGAGCTCGATCGCATCCAGCGTGTTCTTCACCAGCAGCCCCAATTCGGTGTCGCCGGAGAGCGCCAGGCGCCGCTGGAAGAAGAGGGTGTCGGCGTCTTCTTCCCGACGTAGCAGGGCGAGGTAGTCGCGAGCGGTGGCACGCAGCGTCAGGCGCGGTGCGACGTACAGCGGCAAGGGGCGGAAGCCTTGCCGGGTGAGCGTGAGGGCGAGCCGCAATCCGAGGTCGCTCACCTCGATGCGCAGCGGCTGCTCCAGGAGCGCTTCGAGGTCCGCGAGCGGCAGGCGGGGAAAGAGCAGTCGGTCGAGGGTGAAGGCGAGCACGGCCGCCGGCGGGGTCTGAGGCAAGCGGGAGACGATCCGGGCGAGCGCGGGCGGAAAGGCGAAGCGGGATTCTTTCATTGGGCGCGGGGGGCAGTGGGGGAAGAAGAGGGGTCACGATACACGAAGCCGCTCTCACCGTACCAGAAGCCGTTGCACGATTCCAGCTCGGAAGCGGGCATTTCACCGAAACGTCGGGCACGGTCGAGGGCGGCGATCCGCTCGGGCGTGCCTTCGGGGGCGGGCACGAGGCGCAGGGCCTGTGCGAGCGAAGTGGCTTCTTCGAGGCGGTCCATCAAGGACCACGGACGGGCGGAGAGGACTTGCACGCCGTTGAGCACGAGGAAGTCGGTTCCGTCGCGTGTGGCGAGCGGCAGCCCTGCCGGATGCTGCAGACAGCGGAATTCACAGGCGTCTTTTTGCAGCTGATAATGGCGGGCAGTGAAACAGCGCGCCGAATGCGCCAGGGGAAGGTGTCCCCATACCGGTAGTTCGGTCTCGATCGTTCCTCTTCCCAAGGCGGAAAAGCCTTCGAGCAGCCGCGCGAGCGCTGCGCGTGAAAGCTCCGGCGGCGGCAGCCAGCGGCGCGCCCCGGCCTCGGAGAGCTGGGCGAGGGACTGGGGATTGTAGACGTTGAGTGAGGCTCCAGCGACCCAGTCGCGCCGCCCGGCGGCTGCGAGCAGGCGCACCGTGCCCATCTCGTTGGCCTCGACGGCGAATTCGTCCTGTTCCACCAGGCGGCGTACCCACTTGAGATGCGATTCGGATTCGATGAGGGCGTAGCCGGCGAGAACGACCCGTTTGCCCGCGGCCCTGAGGTCGCGTCCGAGGGCGATCCAGTCGGGCAGGCGCAATTCGGCGCGACGGGCGCAGACGGTCTCACCCAAGACGACGGTGTCGACGGGCGTCTCGGCGATCGCCTCGTAGAAGGCGAGGACGCGTTCGCGCGGCCAGAAGTAAGGGATGGGGGCGAGCACCAGTTCGAACGAAAGCGGGTTCATGGGGGTCATTTCCACGGCCGGGAATAGGCACCGAGGGTGTGGCTCGCGCCTTCGCTGACGCGGTCGAGCGCGGCGAGCCACTGAGGCTTCGGGGAAAAATCCTGAGGAGCGGCGAGCGCGGCGTCGATCGCTTCGCGCCACACGCGCGTGACCTGCGCCACGTAGGCGGCGCTGCGCTGGCGTCCCTCGATCTTGATGGCGGCGACCCCGATCTCGATGAGGCGCGGCAGCAGCTCCAGCGTGTTGAGGCTAGTGGGCTCCTCGATGGCGTAATAGGTGTGTCCGCCGACGGCAAAACGGCCCTTGCACAGGGTGGGGTAGCCGGCCGGTTCATCCGGGGCATAGCGGTCGATGAGAAAGCCGTTGAGCCGCGCCTCCAGCCCTTGCGGCGTTTCGTTCCAGCGCACGAACTTGGCCGGAGAGCAGGCGCCGTGGCAGTTGGGCGACTGGCCGGTGGCATAGGCCGAGAGGGTACAGCGCCCTTCGACCATCACGCACAGGCCGCCGAATCCGAAGACTTCGACCGCCACGGGGCTATGCCGAACCACCTGCGCCACTTGTTCGAGCGAGAGCACGCGCGGCAGCACGGCGCGCTCGATGCCGTAGCGTTCGTGGTAGAAGGTGAGCGCCTCGTAGTTCGTGGCCGAGCCTTGCACCGACAAGTGCAGGCGTAGCTCGGGATGGCGCTCGCGCGCATGGGCGAGGAGACCGAGATCGGCGAGGATGAGGGCATCGACGCCGAGCGAGGCGGCCCGATCGACCGCCGCCATCCAGTGGGTCCAACCCTCGGCTTGGGGGTAGGTGTTGAGAGCGAGGAATACGCGGCAGCCTCGCGCATGCGCAGTGTCGATCGCCCGGGCGATACCGTCTTCGTCGAAATTGAGCCCATTGAAGTTGCGCGCGTTCGTCGCGTTTTTGAATCCCAGATAGACGGCGTCCGCTCCCTGTTCGACGGCCGCTTCGAGCATGGCCCGATTCCCGACCGGACAGACGAGTTCGGGGCGGCGCCCGGTCACGGGCGAAGTGGAAGATGGCATCCTGCACCTCTTCGGACGAAGAGGTGCAGGATAGCCGAAATGCTGCGCACGCACCTTGACCCTGGTCAAGGTGCGTGAGGAAAGGATTCAGCGGCGCGAGGCGACGTGATGGGTGGCCGAGGCGGCGTTATGCTGGCGGGTGCGTTTCGGCAGATGAGGATCTTTGGGGCCGAGGAGGGTGCCAGTGACCATTCCTACGATCGAGGCCAGGAAACCATAGATCTGCGGCTCGATCTCGGATTCGGGCAACACCAGCTCGCCGAATAGCCAGGTACCGATACCCAGGATCACTGAGAAAGTGGCTCCGAGCGAATTCGCCCTCTTCCAGAAGATCCCCGCGACGAGCGGTACGAAGGCGCCGGCGAGGGTTACCCGATAGGCTTTTTCGACCATGCCGTGAATGGAGTCGTTCGACCAGAGTGCGTAGACGAGCACGATGAGCGTGAACGCCACCACCGTCAGCCGCGTCGCTAACAGCAGCTGCCGGTCGGTCAGCGTCGGCCAGGTGCTCTTGAGGATGTTCTCCGTGAAGGTTACCGAAGGGGCGAGCAGAGTGCCGCTGGCGGTACTCATGATGACCGAGAGCAAGGCGCCGAAGAACACGATCTGCAGCCAGAGCGGCATGTGGGTCGTGACGAAGAGCGGTAGGATCAGTTGGGAATCCTGATCGAGGAAAGTTTGCACCAGCTGCGGATCGATCACCGTGGCGCTATACGCGATGAATAGCGGCACGGCGGCGAAGAGGAAATAGCAGATGCCGCCCAGGGTCGTGGCCCAGACGGCGACGAATTCGTTTTTCGAAGAGTTGACGCGCTGGAATACATCCTGCTGCGGGATCGAACCGAGGGCCATCGTGATCAGGGCCGAAATCCAGGTGAAGATCGAGAGCCAGTTGCGCTCCGGCAGCCATTCCAGCTTTCCCTCGGCAGCGGCTTTGTCGACCACGGGAGCAAGGCCGCCCGCCAGGTCCCCGGCGTAGAGGGCGACCAAGAAGAGGCCGATGACGATCACGATCATCTGGACGAAGGTGGTCCAGGCTACGGACCACATGCCACCGAAAATCGTATAGACGAGAACGACGAGGGCGCCGATGAGGGTTCCTTGGGTGTTCGAGATCGCCCCGTTCGTGAGCGCATTGAAGACCACGCCCAGCGCCGTCATCTGCGCGCCCACCCAGCCGAGATAGGAAATGACGATGCATATCGACAAGACCATTTCTATCGTGGGGTTGTAGCGGCGGCGGAAGAAGTCGCCCAGGGTGAGCAGGTTCATGCGATAGAGCGGCCGGGCGAAGATGAGCCCGAACAGCACCAGACACAGCGAAGCGCCTAGCGGATCGGAGATCAGTCCGTGGAAGCCTTCCTCGAGGAAGGTGGCGGAGATTCCGAGCACGGTCTCTGCACCGAACCAGGTAGCGAACACCATGGCCAGGACGACGGCGAAAGGCAGGTTGCGGCCGGCGACGATGTAATCACGGGCGTTGTGCACGCGGGTGGCTGCGTACAAGCCGATGGCGATGGAGAGGGCGAGATACGCGATCACGAACCACAGCAGCATGGCGGCAGCCTCCGGTGACCGGTTAGAGGGTGAAGAAGGGCGAAGTTTACCCTCGTTTTTTTATGATGGGAGTATTTTTTCGTTCTGGCGTGATCACAGCCAGAGGAATTTCACGAGGAAGACGGTCGCGATCACGGCCACGGCGAGCGGCAACTCACGCACGCGCCCCGTGAGGAGCTTGAGGGCGGCGTAGGTGATGAAGCCGAAGGCCAAGCCGTTGGCCACCGAGAAGGTGAAGGGGATGGTGATGGCGGTGACCGCGGCCGGTGCTGCTTCGGTGAGGTCGTCCCACTGTACTTCCGCCAGCCCGCGCGCCATGAGGATGGCCACGTAGAGCAGTGCCGGCGCCGTGGCGTAGGCCGGCACCATGGCCGCGAGCGGCGAGAACACGAGCATGGCCAGGAAAAGGATCGCCACCACCACGGCGGTGAGTCCCGTTCGGCCTCCCACGGCGACACCCGAGGCGGATTCGAGGTAGGCGGTGGTCGAGGACGTTCCCAGCGAGGCGCCGAGCACGATGGCGGTGGAGTCGGCCATGAGCGCTCGACCCAGGCGCGGTAGACGCCCTCGGGCATCGAGCAGTTTCGCGCGCTGGGCCACCGCGATCAGCGTGCCGGAGGCATCGAACAGTTCCACCAGAAAGAAAGTGAGCACGATGGAGAGAATACCCATGTCGATCGCCCCTTTCAGATCCATCTGCAGGAAAGTGGGGGCGAGCGATGGCGGAGGGGCGAACAAGCCCTGGAAGGGTACGAGACCCAGGGCTACGGCAGCGAGCGTCACGCCGAGGATGGCGAGCAGCACCGCACCGGTGACGCGGCGCGCTTCCATCACCAGGATGGCGAGGAATCCGAGCACGGCAAGGAGCACCGGGAGGTGGTGCAGGTCGCCGAGGGTGACGAAGGTGACGGGGTGCGCCGTTACCAGCCCCGCGTTCTTCAGACCGATGAGGGCGAGGAAAAAGCCCACGCCGGCCGTGATGGCGGATTTGAGGCTCGCGGGAATGGCGTCGATGATCCACTCGCGTATGCGCAGTATCGAGACGACGAGAAAGAGGCAGCCAGAGATGAAAACGGCTCCCAGCGCCGTCTGCCAGGAATGGCCGAGGGTGCCGACCACGACGAAAGCGAAGTAGGCATTGAGCCCCATTCCCGGCGCGAGTGCGACGGGATAGTTGGCGTACAGCCCCATGATGGCCGAGCCGATGGCGGCTGCGAGACAGGTGGCCGTGAAGACGGCCTCGCGCGGCATGCCGGCCGAGCCGAGGATCTCGGGATTGACGAAGGCGATGTAGGCCATCGTCAGGAACGTGGTGAGCCCCGCGAGCACTTCGGTGCGCACGTCGGTGCCGTGGGCCTTGAGCTGGAAGAGGCGTTCGAGCATGGGTGGGGGTGTCCGCAGCAGAGGCTGAATTGTAGAAAAGCCGGGCGGGGAAGGCAATCTGGGGTGCCTATAATCATGAGTTTTTTGGCAACGAAGGAGGTGGACGTGAAGCGACGCAGGTCGGCGGTGGGCCGCAGGATACGCTCCTCGATTTCGGTGCTGGTGCTCGTGGCGTTGGTGGTTTTCTTCTGGGCTTGGTCGTCCGGCAGCGCACTGCCGCAGGATTCGCCCGGGGGCTGGCCGCGCATGCGCGGATTCGTCGATCGGCTGTCGGTGACGGAGCTCGTCAATCCGGGGTTCGTGGTGGGCTATTCGGAATGGCACGGGGTGCCGCGCTGGGTGGCTTATCGCGCCGATCCGCCACCGAATCATCGCCTGCAGCGGCGCCCTGCGCGTTTCGAGCCCGATATGCGTACCTGGCGTTGCCGCCTGGGTTGGTGGTGTGTACGCCACGAGTCCTATCGCAATTCGGGGTTCGATAGGGGCCACATGGCACCGAATTTCCTCATCGGGACACGCTATGGTCCCGAGGCGCAGCGTGCCACTTTTTTGCTATCGAACGTCGCGCCACAGCGCCCGTCGCTCAATCAGGGAAGCTGGCAGCGGCTCGAAGCGGTGGAGGCCGACCGTTTCGCGCCGAACGCGCGCGTGCTGTGGGTGGTGACGGGGCCGGTGTTCGACGAGCATCCGCCGAGGTTCTCGCCAGAATGGATCGCGGTGCCCAAGGCGTTCTTTCGCATCTTCTGGGCGGAGGACGAAGAAGGGCGCCTGCGGGTGCTCGCTTTTCTCATGCCGCAGGAGACGCCACCGCAGGCCGATCTGCGGGCCTATCTCACCACGGTGCGTGCGATCGAAGAGGCCACGGGCATCGACTTTTTTCCCGATTTGCCTCAGCGTGAGCAGGATCGCCTGGAGACGGCCGTTCCGGATCCCGACGCGTGGGGACTCACCGAGGAATGGGCACGGGCGCCGGGTCGCTACCGGGCCGAATGAGCGATGCCAAGGAAACGCTGAAGAAATGAGCGAGCGGGATGAAGCGCAAGGCGCACGGAGCGCAGCGACCGAGACATATCGAGTGGATAGGCGAGGGAGCGAGCACCGCGCAACGCAGCGATTCGCCCGCGCAGCCAATTATTCAGCGTTTCCCTAGACGAGGAAGGGATTGTGCGCGCGCTCTTCGCCGAACGTCGACATGGGCCCGTGTCCGGGGACGAAGCGCACGTCGTCGCCCAAGGGCAGCAGCTTGGTGAGGATGCCGGTGATGAGCTGGCGGTGGTTGCCGCGGGGAAAATCGGTGCGCCCGATCGAGCCGGCAAAGAGCACGTCGCCGACGAAGGCGAGGCGCTCGTCGGGCGCGAAGTAGACCACATGCCCCGGCGTGTGGCCGGGTACGTGGAGGACTTCCAGTGTGTGCTCTCCCACTCGTACCGTGTCGCCCTCCTCGAGCCAGCGATCGGGCAGGAACGCTTCGGCTTTGCCAAAGCCGAAGGTGCGGGCCTGCTCCGGCAGGGCCTGGAGCCAGAAGCCTTCTTCTTCCTGGGGACCGATGATGGGGATCCCGCCCAGACGACGGGAGAGCTCCGGGGCGCCGGCGGCGTGGTCGATGTGGCCGTGCGTGAGCAGGATCTGGCGCATGTTCAGGTTGCGGGTACGGATCGCCTCCTCGATGCGCTCGAGGTCTCCGCCCGGATCGATGACGGCGGCTTCACCGGTGCGGTCGCACCACAGTAGCGAGCAGTTCTGCGCGAACGGCGTGACGGGGATGACGAGGACGTGGAGCATGGCAAAGATCCGCGACGGGAGATGCCACTATTGTAGCGTGGCGCGAGCGCTCACGCAGCGCCCGGGTAGAGCCAGGAACAGATGAAAACGGCGGCGATGACGCCAGCCAGATCCGCCGCCAGCCCCGCGGCGATGGCGTGGCGCATCTTCTTGATGCCGACGGCGCCGAAATAGACCGCGAGCACGTAGAAAGTGGTCTCGGTCGAGCCCTGAATCGTGGAAGCGAGCCAACCGGCATAGCTGTCGGGGCCGACGTTCGGGTCTTTGAGCAGATCGGCGAGAAGCGCAAAGGCGCCGGAGCCCGATAGCGGCCGCAGGATGGCCATGGGCAGCACTTCGGCGGGCAGCCCCAGCGGCCCGGTGATGGGCGCGAGCAGCGAGACGAAGAAGGGAAGGGCGCCGCTTGCGCGCAAAAGCGCCGTGGCCGCGAGGATGGCGACCAGATAGGGGATGATGCGCAGCGCCACCTGAAAACCTTCTTTGGCGCCATCGACGAAACTCTCATAGACCGCCACCCCGCGTGCGAGGCCATAGACGATGAATCCAACGACGAGGGTGGGTACGATCCAGGCCGAGACGATCTGCCCATGGCGCACGCTCGCGGCGATGAGCGCCACGAAAGCGAGCGCTACCGTCCATCCTACCCAGCGGGGCAGCGGTGCGAGCGGCGGCGTCTCTTCGCACACGTGCGCGTCGCTGGAATACGTGACCACCGGAGGGGTTGGGCGAGGTGCGGGGTAGAAACGCGCCAGCAGCGGCGTGAGGAAGATTGCCACCAGGGTGGCACAGGTGGTGGCAAAGAGGGTGGTAGGGAGGATGGCGGCCGGCTCGATGCTGCCGGCGGCCGCGCGCAGCGCGATCACGCCCGTGGGCAGCAGCGCCAGACCCGAGGTGTTGATCGCGAGGAGGCGCACCATGGCGTCGGTGGCGACACCCGGGTGGGGGTTGAGCCGGTCGAGCTCCTGCATGGCGCGGATGCCGAAGGGCGTGGCCGCATTGCCCAACCCCAGCAGGTTCGCCGAAAAGTTCATGATCATGGCGCCCATGGCCGGGTGCTGCGGCGGCACTTCGGGAAAGAGCCTGCGCATGAGCGGAGCGATGAGGCGGGCCGTGGCGGTGAGCAATCCGCCTTGCTCGGCGATCTTCATCAATCCGAGGAAGAACGCCATCACGCCCACCAGCCCCAGGGCGAGCTCGACGGCGGCGCGCGAAGCGTCGATGACCGCCTGACTCATGGCTGTCATCACGCCCGTCGTGCCACTGAGCTCGCGGCCGGCGCCAGTGGCGAAGGCGATCAAGATGAAGGCGGCGAAGATAAGGTTCATGGTGAAAAAGAAGAATCAGGAGGCAGCGGCATCCAGCGTGACGGCAACTCGGCGCCGTTCGGTACCGCGCAGCACTTCGAGTGTTACGGTGTCGCCGGGCCGGTAGCGCTCGAGCACGTCGAGGAGCGTGTCGGCATCGGGCGTGGGAATGCCGTCGATGGCCACGATCAGGTCGCCGACGACGACGCTGCCTTCCGTGACCGGCACGAAGGGTTTGAGGCCGGCGCGCGCCGCCGGCCCGTCGGGGTCAACGCGCAGGATGGCCACTCCGGGAGGCAAGCCCAGCGCCTTGTTGAAGGCGGGGGAGGCGGCGGCGATGCCGAGCACGGGGCGGCGGATGCGCCCCTCGCGGATGAGCCGCGGCACGATGCGGTTGACCTCGTCGACGGGGATGGCGAAACCGATGCCGGCAAATGCGCCGCTGGGGCTGTAGATGGCGGTATTGACGCCGATGAGCCGGCCGGCGCTATCGAGGAGCGGCCCGCCGGAGTTGCCGGGGTTGATGGCTGCGTCGGTCTGGATCACACCGCGGATGGTACGGCCGGTGACGGATTGGATCTCCCGGTTGAGCGCGCTTACCACGCCGGTGGTGAGGCTTTGATCCAGCCCGAAGGGGTTGCCGATCGCCAGCACTTTCTGCCCCACTTTGAGCCCCTTGCTCTCGCCGATGGGGATGGGGCGCAGGCGTTCGGGCGGGGCGTCGATGCGCAGCACCGCGAGGTCGCGGTCGGGATAGACACCGACGAGCTTGGCGCGCCAGGTGCTCTGGTCGGCCAGGGTGACGCGGGCCGCGTCCGCTCCCTGGATGACGTGGAAATTGGTGACGACATGCCCGGCTTCGTCCCAGACGAAGCCGCTGCCGGTCCCCTGGGGGATTTCGAGCACGTTGAGGGTGAAGAGGTTGAGCGCTTGGCGGGCGGTGGTGATATGGACCACCGAGGGCGAGGTGAGGGCGAAGATCTCGACGGTATTGCGCTCGTCGGCGGTGAGCTCGCCGCGCGGGGCGATGGCGCGCGGCTGGGCCGGGGTCGTTCCGGCGGTCTTCGCGAGCAGCGTGCCCAGCGAGGCGGCGAGCACGATGAAAAGGATGAAAAGGAGCGAGAGCAGCGTGAAGCGATGGGCGGAGCGCATGCGGCGGATTCCAGACGGTGCGAAGCGCTCATTGTACGGGAAAGGGCGAAGGCAGGGGGGATGGGGCGGGCAAAAACGGCGGCCACGCAGGCCGCCGTCGGACAGGGATGAAGAGAAGGTCAACCTTGAACGGCGATGCGCCGGGTTTTTGCGGTCTCGGCCTTGGGCAGCGTGATTTTGAGCACGCCGTCGCGATATTCCGCCTTGGCCTCTTCGGCCTTGACCGGCACGGGGAGCGCGATGGCGCGCTGGAAGCGGCCGTAGGCGCATTGCATGAGACGGTATTGCCCCTGTTTTTCCTCGCGCTCGAGGCGTTTCTCACCGCGAATCACGAG
This sequence comes from Tepidiphilus sp. J10, assembly GCF_006980785.1. Lineage (NCBI taxonomy): Bacteria > Pseudomonadati > Pseudomonadota > Hydrogenophilia > Hydrogenophilales > Hydrogenophilaceae > Tepidiphilus > Tepidiphilus sp. J10. The sequence continues at coordinate 239,577 of NZ_SBHP01000001.1, read as the reverse complement.
CTGGCCGTCGAGCACCTCGACTTCGAGATCCTCTCGGTCGAGCCCGGGGATCTCGACGCGGACTTCGAGCGCCTCGTCGGTCTCGTAGATGTCGGCGCCGAGCACCGCCCAGCGCACGCCTCCAGCCGGCGCCGGCAGATTGGGCGAAGCGCTTTTTTCGTCGTTGCGTTCGCGGGGCTGGAAGCGGGTGAGCGCGCCGGCGGCCCGTTCCCACAGCTGTCGCCAGCCCTCCATCAGATGCTCCCAGCTCTGGCCGAGGCCGGATTTCCATTGCTCCAGTACCGAACTCATACTTCGTCCTCCTCTGCGTCAGACGAAGGCCGCCCGGCGATGGGCGGCCAAAAAGGTCATTTCCGTACCGGAAATGAAGGAATCAGCCAGCCTGCACCGTGATGCGCTTAGGTTGAGCTTGCTGATGTTTCGGAATGCGCAGCTCGAGCACGCCCTGGTTGAGCTTGGCCTGGATGCCGGCGGTGTCGAGGTCGCGCGACAGGGTGAAGCTGCGGGCATAGCGCGGGGCGCGGATCTCGGCGTAGATCGGCTCCATGCCTTCGCTCACGGGAAGCGACACGTTGCCTTCGATGGTAAGGGTGTCGCCCTCCACCTTGATCTCCAGCGAATCGCGGCTCACACCGGGCAGGTCGGCCCACAGGGTGATGCTGGTCTGATCCTCGATGATGTCGACGCGCGGCACCGCAGTCGGGACGCGCTGGGCTTGAGCGGTGACTTCGCTGCCGGGGCGGGTGGTGACGTTGGTTTCAGCCATGGCCGTTCCTCCTTTTGTGATCATTTGATTTCGATGCGGCGCGGCTGCAGATGGGCCTTGCGCGCGATGCGAAGCCGCAGCACACCGTCGCGGTAGGTCGCCTCGACCTTGTCGGGGTCGAGATCCTCGGACAGGCTGATGGTGCGGCGGAACTTGCCGGCGAAGCGCTCGTTGGCATAGACCGTGACCTGGTCGTTCTCCGGAATCGGCGAGGAGCGCTCGCCGGCGATGGTGAGCACGCCTTGCTCGAGTGTGACTTCGAGCTTGGCCGGATCCACGCCAGGTACGAAGGCATACACTTCCACCGCCTCGGGTGTGCGGCCGATGTTGATGGCCGGATAGACGGTGTCGAGCGCTACTTCACGAATGGCCGCAGGCCAGCCGCTCCACAGGCGGTCGAGTTCGCGCTGCAGCCGGTCGAACTCCTCGAACAGGTTGGTGGGAAAGAGGGTCGTAACCATCGTGCTGCCTCCTTGAATATCGGCCGGACGAGAAGGTCCGGCACCGGGATCACCAATAAACGCGTGTGTTGCGTTTATTGGTATAGGTTGTCTCGGTGGGAATTTCAAGGGTTGCATCACGTGTGCGGTACTGGTACTTCATCGCGCCGCGCTTGTAATTTTCCTCTCTGTCTCCAATAATGGAGAGACCCGGGCGGCTAGAAACCGTCGCCGCCCGGAGCGCACTCATCGGCTGTTCGGAGGCGGTACGGAATGAAGTTTCGCGACTACTACGAGATTCTCGGCGTGCCGCGCACGGCTACGGCGGAGGAAATCAAGAAGGCGTGGCGTAAGCTCGCGCGCAAGTACCATCCGGACGTGAGCAAGGAGCCCGACGCGGCCGAGCGCATGAAAGAGATCAACGAGGCCTACGAAGTGCTCTCCGATCCGGAGAAGCGCGCCGCGTACGATCGGCTGGGAGAGCATTGGCGTCAGGGCGAGGACTTCTCGCCGCCGCCGGGCTGGGATGCCGGCTTCGAATTCCGCGGGGCGCCGGGCGGTGGGCCTTTCGAAGGGGCGGATTTCTCCGAGTTTTTCGAGTCGCTCTTCGGGCGCATGCACCGTGGCACGGGCGGGGCGCGCCAGCGTCGTACCGGCGGTTTTGCCTTGCGCGGCGAAGACCACCACGCCAAGATCCTCATCGATCTCGAAGACAGCCTGCAGGGTGCCACGCGTTCCGTGACCCTGCGTGTGCCCGAGCTCGATGCGTCCGGCCACGTGGTGCTGCGTGAGCGCACCCTCAACGTGCGCATTCCCAAGGGCATCCGGGCGGGGCAGAAAATCCGGCTCGCCGGGCAGGGCGGTCCTGGAATGAACGGCGGTCCGCCGGGCGATCTCTACCTGGAAGTGGAATTCCGCCCTCATCCGCTCTATCGTGTCGAGGACAAGGATCTCTACCTGACGGTGCCGGTGGCGCCGTGGGAAGCGGTGCTCGGTGCCAAAATCCAGGTTCCCACGCCGGAAGGACCGGTGACGCTCACCATTCCGCCGGATTCGCAGCACGGCCGCAAGCTGCGGCTGCGGGGCAAGGGGCTGCCGAGCGACCCTCCGGGCGATCTCTACGCGGTGCTCGAAGTGGTGTTGCCGCCTTCGAGCGATCCAAAGGTGCGGGAACATTTCACGGCGATGGCGCGCGAGGTGCGGTTCGATCCGCGCGCGCGTTGGGGCCGGTGAGGAGGAGCAGGGATGAACGCGGCGATCGTGGTGTCGTGCGAATGGTTGGGCGGCGAGCGCTGGCTCACGCTCGAGGAGCTCGCGGTGGCGGCAGGGGCCTCCCCTTCCTTCGTGCGCGCGCTGTGGGAAGAAGGCTTGATCGAGGCCGGTCTGATCGAAGCGGGGGCGCCACGATTCGAAGGAATGGCCCTGGAGCGGGTGCGCCGCATGCGCCGTCTGATGCGTGATTTCGAGGCCAGTTTCACCGCGGCGGCGATGATGATGGAGCTCATCGACGAAATCGCCCGCTTGCGGCGCATGCTCGATCGCGCCGGCATCTCCTGGCGCGATGAACCCTGAAGGGGAATGCCATGAACGAAGAGCAATTGCGCAAATGGAATGTGGGCTATTGGTTGATCGCCATCGCCCTGCTGCTCTTTCTGCAGAGCCAGTGGCAGGCAGCCAACGTCGTGGAGACGGTGTCTTACACCGAATTCGAGCAGGCGCTCGCGGAAGGTCGCGTGTCCGAGGTGATCATCGGCGATCGGGTGATCACCGGCCGCCTCAAATCGCCCGAAGGCCGGAAAGTGGCCATCGCCACGGCGAGGGTCGAGCCGGATCTGGCCGAGCGCCTGGATCGCTACGAAGTTCCCTATACTAGAGTCATAGAAAACACGTTTTTCCGTGATCTCCTCTCTTGGGTGGTCCCGGTACTCGTCTTCTTCGCCCTGTGGTACTACGTGTTTCGCCGGGTGATCGAGAAACAGGGCATGGGCGGATTCATGTCGATCGGCAAGAGTCGCGCCAAGGTCTTCGTCGAGCAGGACACCGGCGTCACTTTCGATGACGTGGCGGGCGTCGATGAAGCCAAAGCCGAGCTCAAGGAGGTGGTGGAGTTCCTCAAAGATCCGGCACGCTACGGCCGGCTCGGGGCGCGCATGCCCAAAGGCGTGCTGCTCGTGGGGCCGCCGGGAACCGGCAAGACGTTGCTCGCCAAGGCGGTGGCCGGCGAAGCGAAAGTGCCTTTTTTCTCCATCACCGGCTCGGAATTCGTCGAGATGTTCGTCGGCGTGGGCGCGGCGCGCGTGCGAGACTTGTTCGAACAAGCGCGCAAACATGCTCCTTGCATCATATTTATCGATGAGATCGACGCCCTCGGCCGCGCGCGTGGGGCCTTCCCGGGTTTCGGCGGGCATGACGAGAAGGAGCAGACCCTCAACCAGCTGCTCGCCGAGATGGACGGTTTCGATTCCTCTTCGGGCATCGTGGTGCTGGCGGCCACCAACCGACCGGAGATCCTCGATCCGGCGCTGCTGCGGCCCGGGCGGTTCGACCGGCAGGTGTTGGTCGATCGGCCCGACAAGAACGGGCGCTTGCAGATCCTCGAGGTGCACGTCAAGAAAATCCGCCTCGCGCCCGAGGTCGACCTCGAGCAAATCGCTGCCATGACGACCGGTTTCAGCGGGGCGGATCTGGCCAACCTCGTCAATGAAGCGGCCATCGTGGCCACGCGTCGGGGCGCCGATGCCGTGACCCTGGCCGATTTCACCGCCGCTTTCGAACGCATCGTCGCCGGCCTGGAGAAGAAAAACCGGGTGCTGAGCGAGCGTGAGCGTCGGGTGGTGGCCTATCACGAGATCGGACATGCCTTGGTGGCGCGGGCGTTGCCGGGCACCGACCCGGTGCACAAAATCTCCATCGTGCCGCGCGGCATCGGTGCGCTCGGCTACACCCTGCAGCGTCCCTCCGAGGACCGCTACCTCATGACCCGCGAGGAGTTGCGCCACAAGATCATGGTGCTGCTCGGCGGGCGCGCCGCCGAGGTGCTCGTCTTCGGCCATCTGTCCACCGGCGCGGCGGACGATCTCATGCGGGCGACCCAGATCGCGCGCGACATGGTGACGCGCTACGGCATGGACGACGAACTGGGTTTCGTGGTGTTCGAGCAGAGCCGTCCGCGTTTCCTCGATACGCAGGCCCCCGCGCCGGGCGAAACCTTGGGGGTATCCGAAGCGCTTCACGAGCGCATCGATGCGGCAGTGCGGCGCATCGTGATGGAAGCCTTCGAATGCACGCTCGCCGTGCTCCGGGAGAACCGCGACCAGCTCGAGGCGGCGGCCCGGGAGCTGCTCGCCAAGGAAACCCTGGAGGAAGAGGACGTCGCGCGCTTGCTCTCCAACTTGCGCCGTCCCCCCTGCGTCGGGGAGATCGATGGGGATGAACCCGCTGTGGCAGCGGCATACTCCGCGCCCGGGACCGCGGCGGCAGGTGAGCCTCCGGCGGAGCAGGGATCCGCTGCCGGTACACCCTCGGCGGGAGCTCCGCGAGATGGCTGAGACGCTGTGGTACGACGCGCTGGGCGTGCCGCACCGCCGGGCCCGGGGTACGCCGCGCATCGTCTCGCTGGTGCCTTCGCTCACCGAGACGCTCTTTGCTTTCAGCCTGGGCGAAGCGGTGGTGGGGCGCACCGGTTTTTGCATCCATCCCGCCGAGGTGCGGGACCTGCCCAAAGTGGGAGGAACCAAGGACGTGCGCCTCGAGCGCCTCTTCGCGCTCGAGCCGACGCACGTCATCGTCAACGTCGATGAGAACCGACGAGAACAGGTCGAGGCGATCGCCGCGGCCGGCATCGAGGTGATCGTCACCCATCCCTGCCGGCTCGAAGACAACGTCGCGCTCTTTCGTCTGCTCGGCGGGGTGTTCGACCGCGAGGAGGCGGCGGACTATGCCGTGCAAGCCTTCGAATCCGTGCTGGAACTCGCGCGCACGATCGCTGCCTCCTTGCCGCAGGAGCGCGTGCTCTATCCCATCTGGCGCGAGCCGTGGATGACGGTGGCCCGCAGCACCTGGATCTCCGCCATGCTGGGGGCCGTGGGTTGGCAGACCTGGCCCGCGATCGAGGAACCCCGTTATCCCGTGATCGACGAAACCGCCGTTCGCCAGGCGGGCATCGCGCGCGTGCTGCTGCCTTCCGAACCCTATCGCTTCACCCGGGACCACGCCGAAGAGATTCCCCGCTTGCTCGGAGCGGAGGTGCCGGTGACGCTCGTCGATGGCGAAATGGTGTCGTGGTACGGCACCCGCGCCATCTCGGGTCTGTGCTATCTCGCTGCCCTGTGCCAGGATTTGGCCGAACCCCTTTCTGTTTGATCTCTTCGCTGTCGGCACCCTGCCGCGGAGCTCGTCCCGCGGCGGGATCCTTTTCGCGGTCGTTCTTTGTTTAAATGAAATCGAGAATGACTTACAATATCGTTTTCTATGTGTTGTCGTCGCCGCTACTTCGTCGCACACGGGATGGCGACGATGCTCGTTCCTTTTCTCATCATGCTGCGAGAGGGGATGGAAACCGCCCTCATCGTCGGTATCGTGCCTGAGGGCGTACGTGCGATTTTCAACGGCCTGCTAGGCTCAATCTTCCCTTGGTCTGGTGCTTGCAGTCAACGCTGTGGATGTGCTCGGTTCGATGCCTAGAGTTGGTTGCCCTTCTTTCTCGGCGGAGCGATCAAAGACAAGTGTTTTTCCAAATACAAGTTGAACCCATGTCGGATATGTGTATGCGGTACCTTTGTTGTGATCAATAATGGCTCCAATACCACCACCGAAAACGATGTTCCCCCACATGCCACCATTAGCGCGCGAGATAGCTCGAGCCTTAGCTTCTGGGTTTTTTGAATCTTTGCACGTAATGTCTAAATCTTTACTAGAGCGGCGAACTTGGGTTGTATCCCCTGATTTGACAGTCATTGTTCCATAGTCGTTTGATAGTTTGCATTCTGCGCCTGTAACAAGTTCTCCCTCAGGCGTTTTGGTTTCAACTTTTATCGGCTGGGTTGTGTCATTCACTACTGAAGCGCAACCAGTACAGGCCAAAAGGATTGCGATCATGGAAAAATTTTTTGTCATGAGTCCATCCCTCGCTAAGCTAAAAGAAAAAATGTAACATATAGGATTGCACAGGAGAATTTATTTATAAATTGTTTTGATTTTAAAAGTTCCTTTCCTTATATGTCAAGTCCCGGGCGATTCCGTGGTCCTTTTATGAAGAGTTCTGGTTTTCCCTCGTACCATTTTTTCATGGCTTCGATGGGTGTGACATGGCATGAGCCAAGGCTTACTGAATGAAGCAATTATACAGCCAGACGTGTCGCTGAATCGTCGCTTCGAGCACTTCGTGACTGTCGAAGCAGTGGGTGGCGCGCGGCTCGCTCAACTACCTACGCTCATTGAGGCTTTTGGCCATACTGTTCGTTTGCGGATGGCGAGGCTTGGTCGCGACGGCACCCAGACCGATGAGGGGCACGGCACCAAGGCGATGCAGCAGCCGGCTGTTGAGGTAGTTGCCCAGGAGGATTCCCGTCGCGTTGCTCGAGAAGACCAGTGCATGGGCGGTCGAGGAGAAACCGTAATGCTCGATGAGCACATGAGGGCTGACCGTGATGTAAACGAACATGGCGGAGAAGGACAAGAGCATCCCTAGCGAGAAACCGGCGAGGAATGCCGTCACCGACTATTGTACCTTTGCCGCCGAGGCACCGAGATCGTGGCCGATCGCCGGCAGGGCAGGCAGATAGAGGTCGATGGCCAGGGGGCCGATGGCGGCAAGGCTTGCAAGGCAAGGAACCAAGGGCGTTGGGAGAGGTTCGCTGGAGTCATGGTCACGTCGGGTTCAGAATCGGTGGTTCAGCCCGAGATAGAAGAGGTTGGTATCGCCCACCTTGCTGTCGTCGGCATGGCCGTTGTCGTCCTGGCCGAGGGCGGTCGCCTGATCCCAGCGCAGATCGTCGTGATCAACCCAGGTATAGGCGGCATAGACGGTGGTTCGCTTGGAGAGCGGATGCAGATAGGCCACTCCCAGCGATTTGGGTTTGACGCTGCCGCCATCGCCCATGATGGCGTTGCCGCCGTCGAGCTTGGCCTGGCCATAGGCGAGGTTGAGCGTGTCTTCGCCCACCACGGGGATGATGAGGCCGACCTGCCAGAGGTGGACATCGAAGCCGCTGGCGCCGAGCACGTCACGGCCCTGCTGCCAGGAGCCCGCAAGGGTGGCAAAGCCGAAGTCGTAGGCTGCCCCGAGCATCCAGTCTTTCTGCGTCTCGTTTTCGCGGGCGGGAGCCTTGCCCCAGCCGCCGTCGTATTGTGCCTTGTATTTGACGGCCTGGTAGATGGCGCCGACTTTCAAGGGACCGTTCTCGTAGCGCAGGCCGAGGCCGTACTTGTCGTCGTCGGTGCGCGAGATGCCGTGCGCCTGGTTCGTCTCGAGATTGCCGGCCGAGTAGATGGCGCTCACCCCGATGGTCTCGAATTCGCCGCTGTAACCGACGGAGTTGTTCCAGCGCGCCGGATCGTTGGGGGTGATCGTGAGGTTGGCGAGCTGTGAGAGCCAGTTCTGCGGGCTCGGGGTCATGCCTTGCAAGGCGTCGTAGGGGTCGGTGAAATACCCGGGGGCATACTGGCGCCCCAGGGCGAGCTGGCCGAAGGCGCCTTTGAGGCCGACGTAGGCTTGCTGGGTGAAGGCTTCGCTGCCGCCGTTGGCTTCGCTATCGGTCGAGCTCATGCAGCAGGATTTGCCGCTGTCGATGCTGAACCCTTCTTCGAGGACGAAGACGGCTTTGAGGCCGGCGCCGAGATCTTCTTCGCCGCGAAGGCCGAAGAAGCTGTTGCCGATGCCGCCGTCGTCGATCCCGACCGTTTTGTCGCCCATCACTTTGCCGTATTTGAAAAAGGCATCGGCCGAACCATAGAGCTGTATCCCGGACTGGGCGAGCGCGGGCAGGCAGAAGAGACTGGCGAGCGAGAGGGCGAGCGTTTTTTTGAACATCGTTTTTTTCTCCAGAGAAAATGATCCCTGCCGGGGTACGACGGCATGTCATCATGATTCGCGGAACGTTTGCCGCAGCGTTGCCTAAGCCGTATGACGCACGTCGGGCGCATCGACCCACTCATAGATCTGCAAGCGCTTCGGGTCGCAGGCGCAGCAGCTCTTGCCGCAGGACGAGCCGGCGGGAAGACGGCGTATGCGGCCCTTGCGCTCGAGCGTGGCGAGCATGGCCTCGACCGCTTCGGGCGCGGCCTGCAGGGCCGTGGCCAGATCGTCGAGGCTGGCACGGCGGTGCAGGCGCAGGGTCTCAGTGAGGCGGGAGAGGATCATGCGGAACCCTCCTGACGGACGGTCTTGGCGCCTCCGGCTGCCGCCGGCGAGAGGAATGCGCCGCCGCGGCGCATGAGGAGATAGACGAGGACGAAGAACGCGGCGATGCCCGCGATCCACGCGGCGGAGGTGAGCGGGGAGAGGGGCAGGCGGGCCAACTGATAAAAAATCGTTGCCGCGGCCCAGGCGATACCGGTCGTCCAGGCGACGACGAAGAGCGTCCAGCGTCGGCCGGATTCGTGGTAGATGGCGGCGGTGGCGGCGGTACAAGGAGTGTAGAGCAGGATGAAGAGCAGGTAGGCAAACGCTCCGACCGCGCCGTCGAATCGTTCGGCCATGGCACCGAAGGCGGCCTGCGAGACTTCCTCGCGTTCTTCCTCGGCCTTGTGCAGTCCCAGGGGGTCGGCCCAGGAGCCGAGCGCCTCGGCGAGGTTCTGCGGAATGGTGGCAAACGCCGCCGCGATCGCCTCGCGTAGCGAGAAGGGGGTTTCTTCTTCCGTGTCAGTGTTCTCGGTGGCAAGTGCCGTATAGGTGGCGTTCAGGGTACCGATCACGGCTTCCTTGGCGAGCACGCCGGTGAAGATGCCCACCGTGGCGGGCCAGTTGTCTTCGGTCAGCCCCATGGGGGCGAACACGGGGGAGAGGGTGCGGCCGACGGCGGCGAGCACGGATTTGTCGCTGTGCTCGTTGCCGTAGCTGCCGTCGGTGCCGATCGCGTTGAGGAAGTTGATGACCACGACCATGGGAACGATGAGCCGTCCAGCACGGACGATGAACCCTTTGAGACGGTCCCAGGTGTGCAGCAGCACCCCGCGGGCGGTGGGGAGGTGGTAGGGGGGCAATTCCATGATGAAGGGCGTGGCCTCACCCTTGAGCAGGGTGTTTTTGAGCATGAGCCCGGTGAGCACGGCCACGGCGATGCCGATGAGGTAGAGGGCGAAGATGACGTTCTCGCCGCCCGTGGGAAAGAATGCGGCGGCGAAGAGCGCATAGACGGGCAACCGTGCGCCGCAGGACATGAGGGGAGCCATGGCGATCGTCATGAGGCGGTCGCGGCGATGCTCCAGCGTGCGCGTGGCCATGATGGCCGGCACGTTGCAGCCGAAACCGACGATGAGCGGCACGAAACTCTTGCCCGGCAGCCCCACCCAGCGCATGAATCGATCCATGACGAAGGCGGCGCGCGCCATATAACCGGAATCTTCGAGCACGGAGAGGAAAAGGTAGAGAAAACCGATCACGGGGATGAAAGTGGCTACCGTTTGTATGCCGGCGCCCACTCCATGGGCGAGCAGTCCGGTGAGCCATTCGGGAGCGCCGATCGCCGTGAGGACTTCGTCGAAGGCATCGACGAAGATCGCCTCGGCAAATTTATCGAAGAAGTCGATGAAAGCCCCGCCCACGCGGATCGTGAAGAGGAACATCAGGTACATCGCCACAAGGAAGATGGGGATTCCCAGGGCGCGGTTGAGCACGACGCGGTCGATCCGCTCGGTGAGGTCGGCCGGGGCTTGGCCGGCAACGTGCACGGTGTGATGCACGATGTCGTTGGCGAGGCTATAGCGGGCGTCTGCCACGAGGATGTCGAGTTCGCCGCCGAAACGCTCGGCAAGGGCTTGGGCGCGCCGGGCGAGGGGTTCGTCTACGCTCGCGCGCGCGAGCGCGTCGCCCTCGAGCAGCCGCACGGCGAGCCAGCGCGGGGACCAGCCTTTCTGCGCGGCGATCGGTTCGAGCTCGGGCACGAGTTCGGCGAGCGCCGTTTCCACTTCCTCCCCATAGGGCACGACGCGCGGTTGCGGCGGGGCGGCTACCGCATGGTCGATCGCCTGTTTGAGCGCGTCGAGGCCGCGTTTCTCGCTGGCGACGATCGGCACCACCGGGCAGCCGAGCCGCTCGGCGAGCGCCGCCACGTCGATCTTCATGCCTTTTTTCTCGGCAACGTCGATCATGTTGAGCGCGACGAGCAGCGGCACCTGCATTTCCGCCAGTTGCAGCGTGAGGTAGAGGTTGCGCTCGAGGTTGGCGGCGTCGACCACGTTCACCACGAGGTCGGCCTGGCGGGAGAGGACGTAGTCGCGGGCGATGCGTTCGTCGAGCGAGACGTCTTCGCCCACGACGTCGAGCGAATAGGTACCGGGCAGGTCGACGACTTCGACCCTCGCCCGATCGAAACGGTACTCGCCGGTCTTCTTCTCCACGGTAACGCCGGGCCAGTTGCCCACGCGCTGCTTGGCGCCGGTGAGCGCATTGAAGAGCGTGGTCTTGCCGCAGTTGGGGTTGCCGACGAGCGCGATGGTGTAGGCGTCGTTCATGGGAGCTTTTCTACCTCGACCGCGGCGGCCTCGCTCTTGCGCAGCGACAGGGAAAATCCACGGGTGCGAATCTCGAGCGGGTCGCCCAGGGGGGCGATGCGGGTGACGACGAGCTCGGCGCCGGGCGTGAGACCCATCGCCAGGAGCTTGCGCCGATAGGATTCGCCGCCGGGCGCATAGCCGGTGACGCGGGCGCGCTCGCCCACGGCGAGGTCACGCAGCAGCATGGGCATCGCGCGCTACCTCGGAATATTCCTGGACCAGGATCTTGTGTGCCATGCCGCCGCCGAGCGCGAAGCGCGTCTCGCCGCGTTTGACGACGAATTTTCCTCCTTCGCGTTGCTGCAGCACGATTTCGCAGCCGACGTTCAAACCGAGCTCGGTCAGACGGCGCGTGAGTTCGGTGCCGCCGTGGAGTGCGGCGATCCGCAAGCGGCTGCCAAGCGGGGCCACGGGCAAGGGGAAGGCTTTGGGAGCGGATTCGGGAACCATGGCAAGACTCCGGATGGCGATGGGCGAAGGCAATCGGTTGGATAGAATTGATTGATTATAGTTCTCATTTACTGGCAGGACAAGGGCTTTTCAAAGATTTTGCATGGGATTTTTCTTTTTGGCGCGGTGGACTCGTCGCTTCGCCCCGGGTTCAGAGCATGCCGAGTTGCGCGAGCGAGACGACGTTTCCCGCCGTGACGATGAAATGGTCGAGCAGGCGCACGTCGACCAACGCCAGGGCGTCGCGCAGCGTGCGGGTGATCGCGGCGTCGGCGCGGCTCGGTTCGGCAGCGCCGCTGGGGTGGTTGTGCGCGACGATGACGGCGCTCGCATTGGCGCCGAGAGCGAGCTTGACGAGTTCGCGCGGGTGCACGGCCGTCTGGTCGACGGTGCCGCGAAAGAGTTCGTGGGCGGCGAGCAGACGGTGGCGGTTGTCGAGCAGCAGGGCGTAGAAGACCTCGTGCTCGAGCCCGGCGAGCCTCAGGCGCAGCCAGTCCTTGACGCTCTCGGGATCGGAGAGGAGATCGGCCTCGCGGGCGGTTTCGGCCAGCGCCCGGCGAGCGAGTTCGAAGGCGGCCTGGAGCTGCGCGTATTTGGCCAGCCCCACGCCAGGTACGGCGGCGAAGGCTCCGGGCCGGGCGGAGACGAGCGCACGCACACCGCCGAAGTGCGTGAGCAGATCGCGCGCGAGATCGACGGCGCTCTTGCCTCGTACGCCGACCCGGAGGAAAATCGCCAAAAGCTCGGCGTCCGAGAGGGCCGCGGCGCCGCGCGCGAGCAGTTTCTCGCGAGGGCGTTCCTGTTCTGGCCAGTCGGTGATGGGCATGGGGCGCCTGCGCAGCGAACGAGACGAGATGCATTTTCCATGAAGTGCGCCCCGGGCGCAACGGGGAAGAGGAGAGAAGATGGAGCGCAATGAAAGCGGGGCGCCGCCCTTTCTGTTCGGTCGGCGGATCGTGCTGGGCGTGACGGGGGGGGTGGCGGCCTACAAGGCGGCCGAACTCGTGCGCCGGCTCGTCAAGGCCGGAGCGCAGGTCGACGTGGTGCTCACGCCGGGCGGGGCGCATTTCGTCACGCCCACCACCTTCCAGGCGCTCTCGGGGCGGCCGGTGTGGTGCGACCCTTGGGACGAGCGACGCGCCAACGCCATGGCGCACATCGATCTCACGCGCGGGGCGGACCTGCTGCTGGTGGCGCCCTGCACGGCCGATGCCATGGCGCGCTTCGCCCAGGGGCAGGCCGACGATCTGCTGGCGACGCTCGCGCTGGCGCGCGCCTGCCCGATGGCCGTGGCGCCGGCGATGAACCGTCAGATGTGGCTGCATCCGGCCACGCAGCGCAACCGGGCACGGCTCGTCGCCGACGGCGTGCTCGTCTGGGGGCCGGACGAGGGCGAACAGGCCTGCGGCGAGACCGGCCCGGGGCGCATGATCGAGCCCGACGAGATCGTGGCGCGGCTGGAGGCGTTTTTCGCGCCGAAGTGGTTCTCCGGTCATGCGGTGCTGCTCACGGCCGGCCCCACGCACGAGCCGCTCGATCCGGTACGCGTGCTCACCAATCTCAGTTCCGGCAAGATGGGCTATGCGCTGGCGCAGGCGTTCGCGCAGGCCGGCGCCGCGGTGACGCTCGTCTCCGGCCCCGTGAGCCTGCCCACGCCCTTGGGCGTGACGCGGGTGGACGTGACCACCGCCGAGCAGATGCGCGCGGCGGTGCTGGAGCGCGTGAGCGGGCACCGTATCTTCGCGTCGGTGGCGGCGGTGGCCGACTATCGACCGGCGCGCGTCTCGCCGCAGAAGATCAAGAAGGGGGCGGAACGGCTCACGCTGGAGCTGGTACGTAACCCAGACATCCTCGCCGAGGTGGCGGCGCTGCCCGAGCCGCCTTGGTGCATCGGGTTTGCCGCCGAGAGCGAGAATCTGGACGAATACGCCGAGCGCAAGCGCCGGGAGAAAGGGCTGCAGCTGGTGGTCGGCAACCTGGTGCAGGAGGCGATGGGGCGCGACGAGAACACCGTCGTGCTCTACGACGAGAACGGCCGCATCCCCTTGCCGACCGCGGACAAGGCCCAGGTTGCCTGGGGCATCGTGCGGCACGTGGCGCAGCGCCTCGGCCTGATCGATACAGTGGTTGAGCGGGGGGATCTATGAGCGGCCAGACGCAGGGAAAGGACGAAGTCACAGTGCAGGTGCGCTTCCTCGACGAGCGCATCAAGGCCCGTCCGCCGCAGTACGCAACGCCGGGTGCTGCCGGGATGGACCTGCGCGCGGCGATCGCCGCCCCGTTCGAGCTCGAGCCTGGGGCGACGGCGCTCGTGCCCACGGGCATCGCACTCCATCTGGCCGATCCGGGCCTCGCGGCCCTGATCCTGCCGCGCTCGGGGCTGGGGCACAAGCACGGCATCGTGCTGGGCAACCTCGTCGGGCTCATCGATTCGGACTATCAGGGCGAGATCCTCGTGTCGCTGTGGAATCGCGGCGAAGAGGCGTTCGTGGTCGAGCCGCTCGCGCGCATCGCCCAGCTGGTGATCGTGCCGGTGGTCCATGCCCGCCTCGTCGCGGTGGAGTCGTTCGACCCGAGCGATCGCGGGGCGGGCGGATTCGGCAGTACGGGGCACGCTTGAGCGCGATGCCGGCGCGCTTCGCCATCCCCACCGCGGTGCAGGTGCGCCTCTTCGACGAGCAGGGTCGGGTGCTCTTCCTGCGCCGCGCCGGCACGGGGTTTTTCGACGGATTCTGGAGCCTGCCGGGCGGGCACGTCGAGAACGGCGAGAGCCTGCGCCAGGCCGCGGTGCGTGAGCTCACCGAGGAACTCGGCATCGAAGTGGTCGCGCAGGCGCTCACGCCGGTGGCGGTGGTGCATCGCGCATCCGATACCAACCGCATCGAGTTCCTCTTCGATGCATTCCAGTGGCAGGGAGAGGTGCGCATCGCCGAGCCGCACCGCTGCGACGGATTGCGCTGGGACGCTCCGACCCGGCCGCCGGAGCCTTTCGCGCCCTACCTCGCGGCGATCTGGCCCCGCTTGGGGCGGCAATGGTTGTTCGAGGTCGGGTGGGGCGAGGAATCCGCCGATGCGATGGCGCGTGCTGGCGCCGCGCCGCGTTAGCCCGTAAAATGGCGCCTTTGCGCCGCCATCGAGCCTCCGGACGGACCATGAGCGAAGAAAAACCCACGTTTCAGGACATCATCCTGCGCCTGCAGCGCTACTGGGCCGAGCTGGGCTGCGTGCTGCTGCAGCCCTACGACCTCGAAGTGGGCGCGGGGACCTCACACACCGCCACTTTCCTGCGCGCCATCGGCCCCGAGCCGTGGAACGCCGCCTACGTGCAGCCCTCGCGCCGCCCCAAGGACGGCCGCTACGGCGAGAATCCCAACCGCTTGCAGCACTACTACCAGTTCCAGGTGGTGTTGAAACCCTCGCCAATCGACATCCAGGACCGCTACCTCGCCAGCCTCGTGGCGCTGGGGATCGACCCTCGCGAGCACGACGTGCGTTTCGTCGAGGACGACTGGGAGAACCCCACGCTCGGCGCCTGGGGGCTGGGCTGGGAGGTGTGGCTCGACGGTATGGAGGTGACGCAATTCACCTACTTCCAGCAGGTCGGCGGCTTGGACTGCCGGCCGGTGCTCGGCGAGATCACCTACGGGCTCGAGCGCCTGGCGATGTACCTGCAGGGGGTGGAGAACGTCTATGACCTGGTGTGGACGCGCACGAGCGACGGCCGGGTGGTCACCTACGGCGACGTCTTCCACCAGAACGAGGTGGAGCAATCGAAGTACAACTTCGAATATTCCAACGTGCCCCTGCTCTTCGAACTTTTCGGGCATTTCGAGCTTGAAGCCAAGCGCCTGATCGAGGCGGCGCTGGTGTTGCCCGCCTACGAGATGGTGCTCAAGGCCGCGCACACCTTCAACCTGCTCGATGCACGCGGGGCGATCTCGGTGACCGAGCGTGCCGCCTACATCGGGCGTATCCGGGCGCTCGCCCGCGCGGTGGCCCAAGCCTATCTCGCCAGCCGTGAGGCGCTGGGCTTCCCCATGCTCGCCGCGACCGCCAAGAAAGGAGCCTGAGTCATGAGCGAACGGGAAACCCTGCTGGTCGAACTCGTCACCGAGGAGCTGCCGCCCAAGGCGCTGCCGCGGCTGGGCGAATCCTTCGGGCGCGGCGTGCTCGAGCGTTTGCAGGCGCGGGGCCTGGCCGATGCCGACGCACCCTGGCGCTGGTTCGCCAGCCCTCGGCGGCTGGCGGTGCAAGTGGGCGGCGTGCGCGAGCGTGCCCCCGATCGGGCCAGAGAAGAACGCCTGATGCCCGTGGCGGTGGCGTACGATGCCGCCGGCAAGCCTACGGCCGCGCTGGAAAAGCGCCTCGCCGCCAAGGGGCTCACGCCGCAGACCGCCAAGCTCGAACGGCGGCTCGAGGGCAAGCAGGAAATGCTCTACCTGCACACGGTGGAGGCCGGCGTCCTGCTCGACGAGGCGCTTGCCCCCCTCGTCGCCGAGGCGATCCGCGCGCTGCCCATTCCCAAGCTCATGCGCTGGGGCGCGGGCGAGGCGCAATTCGTGCGGCCGGTGCATCGCCTGGTGATGCTGCACGGCGCGCGCGTGGTGCCGGGGCGGGTGCTCGACCTGGAGTCTGGCCGCGAAACATTGGGACATCGTTTCATGAGCCGCGGCGCGATCGAACTCGCCAATGCCGAGGCCTATGAGCCGACGCTGCTTGCCGAGGGCAAGGTCATCGCCGATTTCGCCGCGCGGCGCGCCGAGATCGAACGGCAGCTGCACGAAAAGGCTGGCGCCGAGGGAGGCGTTCTGGGCGAGCATGCGGCGCTGCTCGACGAAGTGACCGCCCTCGTCGAGCATCCCACCGTCTACGTCGGGCGCTTCGAGGAAGAGTTTCTGTCGGTGCCGCCCGAGTGCCTCATTCTGACGATGCAGGCGAACCAGAAATATTTCCCCTTGTTCGATGCGCAGGGGCGGCTCACCAACCGCTTTCTCATCGTTTCGAACATGCGCCTGTCCGAGCCCAAGAGCCGCAACATCGTCGAAGGCAACCAGCGCGTGGTGCGCCCACGCTTGGCCGATGCGCGCTTTTTCTACGAGCAGGACCGCAAGGAACGGTTGGAATCGCGCCTGCCCCGGCTGGACGCCATCGTCTATCACAACCGCATCGGCACGCTGGGCGAGCGGGTGCTGCGCTTGGAAGTGCTCTCCAGTTGGCTCGCCGAGCGGCTCGGCGCCGACGTGGCGCTCGCCCGGCGCGCGGCCAGGCTGGCGAAATGTGACCTCGTCACCCTGATGGTGGGCGAATTTCCCGAGCTCCAGGGTGTGATGGGGCGCTACTATGCGCTCGCCGACGGAGAGTCGGAAATCGTGGCCGAGGCAATCGAGGATCACTACAAGCCGCGCTTTGCCGGCGACGCGCTGCCGCGCCGCTTGGTGGGGAAGATCGTGGCACTCGCCGAGCGGCTCGACGCACTCGCCGGGCTCTTCGCCATCGGCGAGATTCCTACCGGCGAGAAAGATCCTTACGGCTTGCGCCGCGCGGCGCTAGGGGTGCTGCGCATCGCCATCGAGACGCCGCTGCCCCTCGAGCTCGATGCGGCGATCGAGCGCGCGCTCGTCGAACAGCCCGCCGCGGTACGCGCTCAGGCCCCGGCCGATACCGCCGAGAAACTGCGCCGTTTCTTCGATGAGCGTCTGCGTCATTGGCTGCGCGAGGCAGGGCATGCGCTCGATGCGATCGACGCCGTGCTCGCGCTGCGCCCGGGCCGTATCGACACGGTGCCGGCGCGGCTCGAGGCAGTGGCCGCATTTCTCGAGGCGCCGGAGGCTGCCACGCTCGCCACGGCCAACAAGCGCATCGCCAATCTGCTCAAGAAAGCGGGCGAAGAGGGCGCGGCGCACGTGGACGTGGCGCTCTTTGCCGAGCCCGAGGAAAAGGCCCTCTTCGAAAAGATGCACGCCGTGGCGCCTTACGTCGCCTCACACCTGGAAAACGAGGCCTATACTCAGGCGCTCACCACGCTCGCCGCGCTCGCCGCGCCGGTGGATGCCTTCTTCGATCGCGTGATGGTGCTGTGCGACGAACCGCTGCTGCGGGCGAACCGTCTGGCGCTGTTGCGCGAACTGTGGCAGTTGATGAACCAGGTGGCCGATCTGTCGGTGCTGGCACGCGAGGCGGGCGCCTGAGGAGGCGGTCATGAAACTCATCGTGCTCGACCGCGACGGGGTGATCAACGAGCATTCGGATCAGTTCGTCAAGAGCCCGGAGGAATGGATTCCCATACCCGGTTCGCTCGAGGCGATCGCCCAGCTCACGCAATGGGGGTGGCGCGTGGTGATCGCCACCAACCAGTCGGCGATCGGGCGCGGCCTCATCGGCATGGACACCCTGAACGCGATCCACGAGACCATGCTGCGCCGGCTCGCCGAAGTCGGCGGGCGCATCCATGCCATCTTTTTCTGCCCGCATGCCGAAGTGGAAAACTGTGCTTGCCGCAAACCCAAACCGGGGATGCTGCTCGAGATCGGACAGCGCTTCGGCGTGGATCTGTCGCAAGTGCCGGTGGTGGGCGATGGCATTCGCGATATCCAGGCGGCGGTCGCCGCCGGTTGTCGCCCGTGGCTGGTGCTCACCGGCAAGGGGCGCAAAACCTTGGCGAGCGGCCTGCTGCCGGAGAACGTGACCATCGCCGAGGATCTGGCCGAAGTCGCCCGCCGGCTGACGGAGTCGCCATGAGCCCACGCCGCGCTTCGCTCTCGGCCTGGATCCGGTCGATCCTCTTCGTCGTACTCATGACGCTGGTGACGGTGCCCTATTCGCTGGTGACGATCGCCGTGCGTCCCTTGCCGCCGCTGCCACGCCATCGCATCGTCAGTTTCTGGGCGAAGATCACCGCCTTCCTCATCTGGCACGTGCTCGGCATCCGCTGGCGGGTGGAAGGGCGGGAGCACATCCCGGCGCGACCCTGTGTCTTCCTTGCCAAGCATCAGTCGGCCTGGGAGACGCTGGTGCTGGAGGCCATCCTGCCGCGGCTCGTCTTCGTGCTGAAAAAGGAGCTGCTGCGCATCCCCTTCATCGGCTGGGGGTTGGCCAGCTGCTCGATGATCGCCATCGACCGCAACGACCGGCGTGGCGCGCTGCAGCAGGTGATCGAGCAGGGCAAGGAGCGGCTCACGCAAGGCTTTTCGGTGCTCATCTTCCCCGAAGGCACCCGGGTGGCGCCGGGGCACACGCGGCGCTATCTCGCTGGCGGGGCGGCGCTCGCCGTGGCAGCGGGCGCCCCGGTGGTGCCGATCGCCCACAACGCCGGCGAATTCTGGCCCAAGGGAGCTTTCGTCAAGATTCCGGGCGAAGTGCTGGTGTCGATCGGCCCGCCGATCGATCCTCGGGGAAAGAGCGTCGACGAGGTCAATCGCCTGGTGGCGGAGTGGATCGAATCCGAGATGCGGCGCCGTTTCCCGTGGCATTATGGCGAAACTTCGACCGAAGGGGCGCCGTCGTGAGCGGAAAGAAAAGGGGGAAGGAATCGCGCCAGAGCGGTGGGACCGAGACGCGGGAGAAAATCCTGGATGCGGCCGAGGCGCTCTTCGCCGAGCATGGATTCGAGGGTGCGTCCATGCGCATGATCACGGCCCGGGCAGGGGTCAATCTCGCCGCGGTCAATTACCATTTCGGCTCCAAGGAAAACTTGCTGCGGGAAATCTTTCGCCGTCGCCTGGCCGAAATCACGGAAGAGCGACGCCGTCGCCTGGCGCAGCTGCAGCGCGACGCCGAGGCGCTGGGCAAGGCGGTGCGACCCAGTCGCATCGTCGAAGCCTTCTTCGCCCCGTTGCTGGAGCTCGCCCGTACCGAAGGAGGCCGGCGTTTCCTCCAGCTCCTGGGCCGAACGATGACCGATCCGAGCGCCTTCGTGCGTCACGTGCTCGCCAAGGATTATGGCGACGTCACCGACGAATACCTCGAGGCGCTCTACCGCTCCTTGCCGGGCGTGCCGCACGCCGAGATCTTCTGGCGTTTCCACTTCATGCTGGGTGCCGTTTCTTACGCGATCGCCGGCGCCGAGGGCTTGCAAGCGCTGGCCGGCGAATCCTTCGACGATCACGATCCGGCCAAGCTCGAAGCGCGCCTCATGAGTTTCCTTTTGGGCGGATTGCGCGCGCCGCTGCCGGATGTCGCGGCGCAATCGCACGTCGGCTGAGCTTGGCGTATCATGATCCAGTGTGCGAATCCTTCGCGGGATCGCGCCGTGATCCACTTCCCGGAGGAGACCAGAACATGGACCAATCCCACACGAACGCCGCCGAGCCCTTGGTGCACTCGCGGCTCGAAGACGGCGTGCTCACCCTCACCCTGAACCGGCCACAGCAGTACAACGCGCTCTCCTGGGCCATGCTCGAAGCTTTGCGCGAGGCAGTGCGTTCGGCGCAGGACCCGGACGTGCGCGTGGTCGTGCTCGCCGGTGCCGGCAAAGCCTTTTGTGCCGGGCACGATCTCAAGGAGATGCGGGCCAATCGTACGCTGGATTTTCAGCGCCGGCTCTTCGCACTGTGCTCCGAGGTGATGCTCTCCCTCATCCGGCTGCCGGTGCCAGTGATCGCGCGCGTGCATGGCATCGCCACCGCCGCCGGTTGCCAGCTCGTGGGCATGTGCGACCTCGCCGTGGCGAGTAGCGAGGCGCGCTTTGCCGTCTCCGGCATCAACGTTGGACTGTTCTGCTCGACTCCCTCCGTGGCCCTGTCGCGCAACATGGGGCGCAAGGAGGCGTTCGAGATGCTGGTCACGGGAGAATTCATCGACGCCGAGGAGGCCCATCGTCGCGGCCTCGTCAATCGCGTCGTCCCCCCGGAGGCGCTCGACGAGGAAGTAGAGCGACTCACCGCTTCGATCAAGGCGAAATCTCCGGTGGCGGTACGCATGGGCAAAGAGCTTTTCT
Organism: Tepidiphilus sp. J10; assembly: GCF_006980785.1. Lineage (NCBI taxonomy): Bacteria > Pseudomonadati > Pseudomonadota > Hydrogenophilia > Hydrogenophilales > Hydrogenophilaceae > Tepidiphilus > Tepidiphilus sp. J10. The sequence continues at coordinate 219,272 of NZ_SBHP01000001.1, read as the reverse complement.
ACCGTCAGCTGGAGATGGGGATCGAGGCGGCCTACCAGCTCGCCGGCGAGGTGATGGCCTGCAACATGATGGCCGAGGATGCCGCCGAAGGGATCGACGCCTTCATCGAAAAACGCCCGCCGCAGTGGCGCGGATGCTGATCGATACCCACCTGCACTGGGACGCCGAGGAATACGACGCCGATCGCGACGCCTTGCTCGCCGAGGCGCGCGCTTGCGGCATCGGCCTCTTCGTCGTGCCGGGCGTGGAGCCGGCGCGCTTTGCCCGGCAGGCGGAGAAATGCCGGGACGTTCCCGAAGCGCGGCTCGCCTGGGGCGTGCATCCGCTCTATGTCGCGCAGGCGCAGCGCCACGCCGAGGCGCTCGCCGGTGCCCCCTTGGATGCGCCCGCTGCGCGCGCCGCCGTGATGGCACAGCTGGAATCCTGGATCGAGTCGCACCCCTGCGTGGCGATCGGGGAAATCGGGCTCGACCGATTCGTCGCCGCTCCTGCGCTCGACGTGCAGCGGCCCTGGTTCGAAGCCCAGCTGCGCCTGGCCCAAAAGCTCGGTCTGCCGGTGATCCTGCACGTGCGTCGCGCCGTCGAGGACGTGCTCCAGAGCCTGGCGAAGCACCGCGTGGCCGGCGGCATCCTGCACGCCTTCAATGGCTCCTTCGCCCAGGCCGAGCGGGCGCTGCGGCTGGGGTTTGTCCTGGGATTCGGCGGCACGATGAGCTACGAAGGGTCGCGCCAGGTACGCCGACTGGCCGCCGAGCTGCCCTGGGAGGCGATCGTGCTCGAGACCGACGGGCCGGACATCCCCCCCGCCTGGGCGCAAGACCGGCGCACCGTGCCGGCCGATCTGGCGCGCTACGCCGAGATCCTCGCCGAACTGCGCGGTTGTACCATTGCCGAGGTGATCGAGCGCACGGGCGAGAACGCGCGCCGCGTGCTCCGGCTGTGACTTACTTCGGGCACCAGGACCTGCTGCGGTGCGCAAGTGCAAGGTGCGGCATTCTTCATTCGGCATGCAAGCGCTCGCCGCTTTCCAAGGGGTCGTTGGCGGCGGGGCCCGTGATCCAGCCGGCGATGCGCGTTTTCAGGCGCTCGATTTCCTGCGGCATTCGCTCGACGTGCATGAGCGAGAAACCGAAGACGTAGGCGTAGAGGAGCGTGGCCCGCGCCGTGGCCTCTTCTTCCGTGAGCCCCAGGGCGAGAAACAGATCGCGGGCGCAGGCGAGCCGGATCGCATCGACTTCGGCCACCACTTCGGCCACTTCCGGGTCGCGCTGCGCCCATTCGCGGATGGCGAGTTCGATGAGGATGCCCTTGCGGTTGCGGCTCGCGCTATAGACGTCGATCACGTGGCGCAACTGCTCGGCCTCATGGCCGGGGAGGGCGCGGGTCTGCTTGTGGATGTCACGGATGCGCCCCTCGCGCCAGTGTTCGAGCAGCGCTTGCTGCAGCGAGCGCCGGTCGCGAAAATGCCAGTAGAAACTGCCCTTGGTGACGCGCAGGCGGCGAGCCAGCGTTTCGATGCGCAGCCCGGCGATCCCTTCGCTGGCGATGAGTTCGATCGCCGCCTCGATCCAAGCGGACCGATCGAGCGGGGCGCGCTCGGCAGGAGAGGGGTTTGGGTCGTTCACCGTTGCCGTCTTGACGAAATCCATTCCATACGATACCGTATGGAACACGATCCCGCAAGGGGTGGCCCGGCCCGGCCGGGCGAGGTCGAGATGGCATACTCAACTCGGGGAGAAAAATGAAGATCCTGGTACCGGTCAAACGCGTGGTGGATTACAACGTCAAGATCCGCGTCAAGCCCGACGGCAGCGGCGTGGACACCGCCAACGTCAAGATGTCCATGAACCCCTTCGATGAGATCGCCGTGGAAGAGGCGATCCGGCTCAAGGAAGCGGGCGTGGCGAGCGAGGTCGTGGTCGTCAGCTGTGGCGTGGCCCAGTGTCAGGAAACCCTGCGCGCGGCCATGGCCATGGGGGCCGATCGCGGCATCCTGGTGCAGACCGATGTGGAACTGCAGCCGCTGGCGGTGGCCAAGCTCCTCAAAGCCGTGGTGGAGAAAGAGCAACCGGGCCTGGTGATCGCCGGTAAGCAGGCGATCGACGACGACGCGAACCAGACCGGTCAGATGTTGGCGGCGCTGCTCGGCTGGCCGCAAGCCACCTTCGCGTCCAAGGTGGTGATCTCGGAAGGCAAGGCCGTGGTCACGCGCGAAGTCGATGGGGGCCTCGAGACGATCGAGCTGCCGCTGCCTGCGGTCATCACCACCGACCTGCGTCTGAACGAACCCCGGTTCGCGACGCTTCCCAACATCATGAAGGCGAAGAAAAAGCCCATCGACACGCTCACGCCCGAAGCGCTCGGCGTAGACGTCACGCCGCGGCTCGCCACGCTCAAGGTCGAAGAGCCGCCCAAGCGCAAGGCGGGCGTGATGGTCGGCAGCGTCGATGAGCTCATCGAGAAACTGCGCAACGAAGCCAAAGTGATCTGAGCGGGGAGCCCAATACCATGAAGATTCTCGTCATCGCCGAACACGACAACCAGAAACTCGCCCCGGCCACGGCGCACGCCCTGGGGGCGGCCAAGGCGCTGGGTGCGGCAGCCGACGTGCTGGTGGCCGGCCATGGCTGCCGGGCGGTCGCCGAGCAGGCGGCCAAGCTCGAAGGCGTGGCCCGGGTGCTGCTGGCCGATTCGCCGGCGCTCGCCGATCTCACCGCCGAGGCGCTCGCCGCCCAGGCGCTCCAAATCGCCAAGGAATACACCCACATCCTCGTGCCGGCCACGGCCTTCGGCAAGAACGTGGCCCCGCGCATCGCCGCTTTGCTGGACGTGGCGCAGATCTCCGACATCGTGAAAGTGATCGACGCCGACACCTTCGTGCGCCCGATCTACGCGGGTAATGCGCTCGCCACCGTGCGCTCGGGCGATCCCGTCAAGGTGATCACCGTGCGCGGTACGGCGTTCGATGCCGTAGGGGAAGGTGGAAACGCGCCCATCGAAACGATCGAGGCCATCGCCGAGTCGGGGCCCACCAAGGTGGTTGGCCGGGAGGTGACCAAGTCGGCCCGCCCCGAACTGACGAACGCCCGCATCATCGTCTCCGGCGGGCGCGGCCTGGGAAGCGCGGAGAAGTTCCACGAAGTGCTCGAACCGCTCGCCGACAAGCTCGGTGCGGCCATCGGCGCTTCGCGCGCCGCCGTCGACGCGGGCTATGCCCCCAACGACTATCAGGTGGGACAGACCGGCAAGATCGTCGCCCCTGAGCTCTACGTCGCCATCGGCATCTCGGGAGCCATCCAGCACCTGGCGGGCATGAAGGATTCCAAGGTGATCGTGGCGATCAACAAGGATTCCGAAGCGCCCATCTTCCAGGTGGCCGATTACGGCCTGGTGGCCGATCTCTTCCAGGCGGTGCCGGAGCTGACGCAGAAGCTGTGAGCGACGCGGCGCGATGAACCTGCCTTCGGCGCTCTTTTCCGCAGAATGGATCGCCGGTTCCTGGGTGCTGATGGGGCTGTGGCTGTGGCGCAGCTGGCGCCATACCCCATGGCAGGCGCTCAAGGACGACCGGCGTTTCCATCTGGTGGCGGGCTGGGCGCTGGGGCTAGCGCTGCTGTGGAGCATCCGCGCCGGCATCGAGGCGGGGCTCACCTTCCACGTACTGGGGGCGATGGCCGCCACGCTCTCGCTGGGGGCGCCGCTTGCCACCCTGGCGCTCGGCTTGGCGCTCGCCGTGGTCTGTGCGAACGGCGCGTTCGACGCGCCGGCGTTCGCACTCAATTTCCTCGTGACCGCGCTCTGTCCGGTGGTCTTCGCCGATGCTTGGCGTCGCTTCATCGCACGCTCCTTGCCGCCGCACTTTTTCGTGTTCATTTTCGTGGTGGCCTTCTTCGGTTCGGGATTGACGCTGCTCGTCGAAGGGGCGCTCGCCATCCTGGTGCTTTGGGGGGCTGGAGCCTATACCCTGGAGCATCTGCTGCAAGATTGGGCACCTTATTTCGTGCTCATGGGCTTTGCCGAATCGTGGCTCAGTGGGGTGGTGATCACGATGTTCGTGGTCTATCGCCCGGACTGGGTGGCGGCTTTCGACGATGCCCGATACCTGAAAAACAAATGAAAAAACGAAGCCGGCATTCGACCGGGGTGGAAAGGGAACAGGTACCGGAGCCCAGGCTCCGGGATTCGAACGACGAAAACCCTGTAGGAGTAATCCATGAGTGAATATCGTGCCCCGCTGAAAGACATGCGTTTCGTGCTCGAAGAGCTGATCGGCCTCGAGCGGATCGCCCGCCTGCCGCAATGCGAGGAGGCCAGCCCCGACGTGGTGGCGGCCATCCTCGAAGAGGGCGGCAAGTTCGCCGAAGAAGTGCTCGCCCCCCTGAATCGGGTCGGTGACGTGCACGGAGCCGTGTGGCAGGAGGGCGAAGTGAAGACGGCGCCCGGCTGGAAAGAGGCTTATACCGCCTTCCGCCAAGGGGGATGGACGGCGCTCGCCTGCTCGCCCGAGTTCGGCGGGCAAGGGCTGCCCAAGGTGGTGGCCACCGCCGTGATGGAGCTGTGGAAAAGCTCGAACCTCGCCTTCTCGCTGTGCCCCATGCTCACCCAGGGGGCGATCGAAGCCCTCATGCTGTGCGGCTCGCCCGAGCAGAAGAAAATGTACCTGCCCAAGATGGTAAGCGGCGAGTGGACCGGCACGATGAACCTCACCGAGCCGCAGGCCGGCTCCGACCTCTCGGCAGTACGTACCCGTGCCGAGCCGGTGGGCGACGGCACCTACAAGCTCTACGGCCAGAAGATTTTCATCACCTATGGGGAACACGATCTGGCCGAGAACATCGTGCACCTCGTACTCGCACGCCTGCCCGGCGCGCCCGAGGGGGTCAAGGGCATCTCGCTCTTCGTCGTGCCGAAATTCCTCGTCAACGCCGACGGCAGTCTGGGGGCGCGCAACGACGTGCGCTGTGTTTCCATCGAACACAAGCTCGGCATCCACGCCAGCCCCACCTGCGTGCTCGCCTTCGGTGACCACGGCGGCGCGGTCGGCACCCTGGTGGGTGAGCCCAACCGCGGTCTCGAATACATGTTCATCATGATGAACGAGGCGCGCTTCGCCGTCGGCCTCGAAGGTCTGGCGCTGTCCGAGCGCGCCTATCAGAAGGCGCTCTCCTACGCCAAGGAGCGCATCCAGGGGTTCGACGTGGGTGTCAAGAGCGGACCTCGCGTGCCCATCATCCGCCATCCCGACGTGCGACGCATGCTGATGCTGATGAAATCGCAGACCGAGGCCATGCGTGCGCTCGCCTATACGGTGGGGGCGGCGTTCGACCTGGCCCATCACCATCCGGACGAGTCGGTGCGTCAGCGCAGCCGCGGCTTCGTCGAACTGATGACGCCGGTGGTCAAGGGCTGGTGCACCGAGAACTCGGTGACCATCGCCTCGCTCGGCATCCAGGTGCATGGCGGCATGGGGTTCATCGAAGAGACGGGTGCGGCGCAGCACTACCGGGATGCGCGCATTACCCCCATCTACGAAGGGACCACCGCGATCCAGTCCAACGATCTCATCGGCCGCAAGATCGCCCGCAACGGAGGCGTTATCGCCCGCGGGCTCATCGAAGAGATGCGCCTGGCGGCGGAGAAACTGCGCGCCCAGCCGGGCGAGGAATTCGGCGTGCTCGCGCGCCGGCTGGGTGCCGGCATCGACGCCCTGGAAAAAGGCGTGGCCTACATCCTCGAGACCTACGGGTCCAATCCAAAAGCGGCCCATGCCGTCTCGGTGCCGCTGCTCGAGCTCTTCGGCATCGTCTGTGGCGGCTGGCAGCTCGGTCTGTCGGCTCTGGTGGCGGCCAAGCGTCTGGCCGAAGGGGCGGAAGATTCGGCGTTCTACCGGGCCAAGATCGGCACGGCGCGTTTCTATGCCGACCATGTCCTGGCCCGCGCCCCGGCCCTGGGCGTGACGGTCAGCGAAGGCTCGGCCGGCGTGCTTGCGCTCGACGAGGAGATGTTCTGAACCTGGGTAAAGAGGGACGTCCCATGATGAAACGCCTGCTCCTTGGCGTACTCGCACTCGTTGCCATCGCCGTGGCTGCGCTGGTGGTGTTCGTAGCCACTTTCGATGCGGCGCGCTACCGCGACGAGATCGACCGCTGGGCGCAGGCCCACCTGGGGCGTTCCCTCGAGGTGCGAGGAGAGTTGCAGCTCGCGCTCTGGCCCCGGCTCGCGCTCGAAGCGCAGGCGGTGAGCCTGGGCAATCCGCCGGGGTTCATTTCTCCCGCCCTGGCCGAGATTGATCGGCTCGCGCTCGGGGTGGACCCTTGGGCCCTGCTCTCCCGCCGGCTCGAGGTGGATGCGCTCACGCTGGAAGGTGTGCGCCTGCACCTCGAGCGCCGCTCCGACGGGCGGGAGAACTGGCGGTTCGACCGTCCGACGTCCATGGCCGCGCCGTCCGGAGCCGAGGCCGAACCCGCGCCTGCGGCCGAGCCGGCGGGGGCGCGGGCGGCCGCCCTGCCGCTTGCTTTGGGCCGTGTGGCGGTGCGCGAGGCGTATGTCCTGTGGTATGGGGCGGAGCGCGAGCAACCGTTTCGCCTCGGGCCGCTCGCGCTCGAGGCCGGGCCGGTGGCGTCCGAGGCACCGGTGCCGCTGAAAGCGACCCTGGTGCTGTCCAAGCTCAGCCAGATGAGCCTGGAAGGCCGGCTGGAGCAGTGGCAGCACGCGCCGCGCTGGGTGGGGCGGCTGGAAGTGCCGGAGTTCGATCTTCGCGCTTGGCTCGAGGCGCAGGGCGTGGCGCTCGAGCTGCCGTCGTCCCTTCTACGTCGGGTGAGCCTGTCTTCCGACATGCAGGCCGACGCCGCCGCGCTGCACCTGGACGCGCTCGAGCTCCGCGTGGACGAGGTCGCGCTGCAAGGGCGGCTCGGGGCAGATCTGCGAGGCGATCGCGTGGAGACGGCGCTCACCGGAACCGCCTACGGCGGGACCCTGCGCCTCGAGGCGAGCCTGAACGATCTCGCCGGGTCGCCTCACTGGCAGGGCGAAGGGGGGTTCAGGGGCGTCGACGTGGCGCGTCTGCTCACCGCCGTGCACGGCAAATCTTTGCTCACCGGCCAAGGAAGCGTCGACTTTGCCCTGCGCGGGCGGGGGCTGACGGCTGAGGAGGCGCTGCGCTCGGCCCAGGGCACGCTGCGCGCACAGGTGCGCGACGGGGCCGTGCTAGGGGTAGACGTCGAACGGCTGTTGCGCGATGCTTCGGCCGTGCTGCGCGGCGAGCGGCCGACCGGCGGCGGCAGGGACCGCACGCCGTTCGAAGAGCTCTCCGGCAGCGGGGTGCTGGCCGGCGGTGTGTTGCGCAACGACGACCTCTTCGGCCGCACGGCGCTCTTCACCGCCGAGGGTGCCGGCCGCGTGGATCTGATCCGCTCGCGGCTCGATTATCGCCTGCAGGTGCGATTGGCCGCCACGCCCGAGGTGCAGCGAGACGGACCGCTCGCCATCCTGCTCGGGTTGCCGATTCCGCTGGAAGTGACGGGGCCGCTCGCTTCGCCCTCCTACCGGGTGGTGACCGAGGAACTGGCCAAGGATTTTGCCAAGGAGGCGATCCGGCGACGGATCGCCCCGACGCAAGAGGAATCGCAGAAGGAAGAAGCGCCACCGGTCGTCCCCGCGGTGAAGGAGATCTTCCGCGGCTTGATCGGTCGCTGAAACGGGTACGAGCGGGGAATCCGCCCCGTGGGCGGACTTCTCGCGCTTACTCGACCTTGGCTTTGGCGACCAGTTCTTCGAGATGATTTTGGATCTTTTGCTGCTGCAGCTGCTGTTCGATCTGCGGGCGGATCTGTTCGAGCGGCGGCGGGCTTTGCGGACGCACGTCGTCGACGCGGATCACGTGGTAGCCGAACTGGGTCTTGACCGGGGTCTTGGAAGTCTCACCTTTTTGCATCTTGCCCAGCGCCGTGCCGAAGTCGGGCACGAACATGTCGGGCGTGACCCAGCCGAGGTCGCCCCCCCTGTCTTTACTGCCCGGGTCTTGCGACTGCTTGACCAGCTCGTCCCATGAGGCGCCTTTCCCGAGTTTGGCGATGATGTCCTTGGCTTCCTCTTCTTTTTCCACGAGGATGTGGCGCGTGTGGAATTCATCGCCCGAGTACATCGCCGTGATTTTCGCGTAGGCGTTCTTGATCTCTTCTTCGCTCACGGGATTCTTGGCCACGAAATCCTTGAGGTAGGCGCGAACGAGCACGCCCTGGCGGGCGAGCTCCATTTCGGCCTTCACTTCGGCTTTCTTGTCGAGCCCCGCCTTCTTCGCCTGCTCGGCGATGACGGCACGGCGGATGAGTTCCTCCTTGACTGCTTGACGCAGCTGCTCGTTGTCGGGCAGCCCCTGGGCGACCTGTTCCTTGATGATCACGTCCATGTAGATCTGGGGAATGGGCTGTCCATTGACCTTGGCGGCGTGTTGGGCCATTGCGGGCAGGGCGACGAGTCCGAGCCCGAGGACGGCGGCCCGGACGGGAGTGCGGAGTTTGGCGTACATGGGTTTCCTTTCACGGATGAAGAATCGGCGCGCGGTGACGGGCACCGTAGCATGGAGTTTAACCGATGACGGAAGAAAGGTGGATGCGTCCGTGTTGCAAAATGCAAGCACGTCTCACTCCCCTGGGGCGAGCGCCGTGATGGCCAGTGCATGCACGCCTCGCTGCATCAGATCGCCCGCGGCGGCGAACACCAGACGATGGCGCTGCACCCGGGACAACCCCGCGAAGCGCGGCGAGACGATGCGCACGCGGTAATGTCCGCCGCCGGCCGATCCGGCGTGGCCGGCGTGCGCGGCGCTATCGTCGTGGATCTCCAGCTCGAGCGGTTCGAGTGTCTGCAGGCGCCGGCGCAGCGCGACGACACGTTCGGGTTCAGGCATCGGATTTTTCCTCTTGCAGATGACGGGACAACCAAAGGGATTGGGCGAGCACGAAGAGCACGGTCGCTCCTAGGGTGCCGAAGAGCTTGAAATTCACCCAGGCCGCTTCGGAATAATTCCATGCGACGTAGAGATTGAGCGCCCCGAGCACGAGAAAGAATCCACTCCACAAGTCGGAGAGGTGCGCCCAGACGGGGTCGGGAAGTCGCAGCTGCGCCTGCATGGCGCTGCGGATCAGATTGCGGCGCAACAGCCGGGCGCCGATGAGCGCGGCGGCGAAACTCCAGTACAGCGCCGTGGGCTTCCACTGGATGAAGGCGGGATCGTGCAGGAAGAGCGTCGCCCCGCCCAGGACCGTGACCAGAGCGAAACTCACCCAGAGCATGCGATCGACGGGGCGCCCGCGCAGGCGCAACGCCAGGATCTGGGCGACGGTCGCGAGCATCGTCGCGGCAGTGGCGATCAGAAGGGGCAGGGTCGAAGGGGGCGCTGCCAAGATCGTTCCCAAGGGAGCGACCGCTTCGGGAAAGAGTCCGGCGACTCGATAAGCGAGAAAGAAGACGAGAATGGGAAGGAGATCGAAAAGCAGTTTCATGGGGCGTCCTGCGAGGAGGAAGGGTTGGGAAGCGGAGGGGGTGCGGGCGGCAGTTCGAGGGTCACGGCAAGCCCGCCGCCGTCGCGGTTGGTGAGCGTGAGGCGCCCGCCGAGCGCCTCGATGGTGCGCTTGACGATGGCTAGCCCCAAGCCCGAGCCCGTCACGCCGCTGCGCATGGCCGATTCGGTACGCGCAAAAGGGGCGAGCACCCGCTCGAGCTGGTCTTCGGGAATGCCTGGGCCGCGGTCGGCCACGGTAAGCATGGGGACGGCGGCATCCTCGCCGAGCAGGATCTCGATGGGGCGTTCGGTACCGGCATATTTCTTTGCGTTGTCGATGAGGTTGACCAGCACCCGGCGCAAGGCCGCGCGGTTGGCGCGTACGAACACGTGGGGCGCATCGCTTTTCCATTCGATGGGCGTGCCGCGCAAACGTTCCTTGGCCACGACTTCTTCGACGAGGGCTTTGAGATCGAAGGTTTCGTCGGCGGCGAGCGCGTCGACCTTGGCATAGTCGAGGAATTGGCCGACGATGCGGTCGATGTCGTCGAGGTCGGCTTCCAGCGTTTGCGCTTCGTGCTCGTCGATGGGGAGCAGCGCCAGGGCGAGCCGCAGGCGCGTGAGGGGGGTGCGCACGTCGTGCGACACGCCGGCGAGGATGAGCGCCCGTTCGGTCTCGTTGAGCCGCAAGCGCTCGACCATGGTGTTGAAAGCCAGAACCAGCTTGGCGAGCTCGGCCGAGGCGGGCATGGGCAGGAGCGTCGGTTGCCCGCCGGCAGCCACCGTCTCGGCGGCGCGGCGCAGCACGCGCAGCGGGCCGCTGATCCAGCGGGCGATGACGAAGGCGCCCAAAAGTGCCAGTACGAGGATGACACCGGCGAGCATCATCCATTGCCAGGGGTCGGGGCGGGGGATCCGTTCGGGGGGAAAACGCAGCCAGTAGCCGCGCGGATCGTCCGGCGAGAGGCGGAAATACACCCACAGGCCGGGCTGATCGCGCCAGCTTTTGCCCACCTGGGTGGAGGGACCGAGCAGACGGCGCAGTTCCTCCTGCAGGGCGCGATCGGGGTCGTCGTCGGGCAGCGGCTCGACTTCGTCGCCGAAATCGGCCGGATAGACGGCGATGCCCTCGAGCGTGACCCAATCGATCATCAAGTCGCCCTGAAAGCGCTGCGGGGTGTGGCGCAGCGCCGAGCGCGTCAGGTTGATCACCGAGGCGATCAGCCGGGCATTGTCTCTGGCACGCTGTTCCGTCTCGATCTGCCAGGACAGCCACCACCAGCTGGCGGCGGCAGCCAGGAGCAGCGCGGTGATCGAGACGAAAAGCTGCCAGAAGAGGCTCACCCGGCACAGCAGTGCCCGTAGCCCTTGTTCACGCGACCCGCTCATGGCGAGGATTCGGGCTCCTCGGCAGGCGCATCGGGGACGAAGACGTAGCCCACGCCCCAGACGGTCTGGATGTAGCGCGGTTTGCCCGGATCGGGCTCGACGAGGCGGCGCAGGCGGCTGATCTGCACGTCGATGGCGCGATCGAAGGGGCCATGCTCCCGGCCACGGGCGAGCTCCATGAGCTTGTCGCGGGTCATGGGCTGGTTGGGATGTTCGGCGAGCACGCGCAGTACGGCGAATTCACCGGTAGTGAGCGGGATTTCCTCGCCGTGGCGCGTGAGGCGGCGCGTGGTGAGGTCGAGTACGTTGTCGCCGAAAACCACCGTGCCGCCCTGCGGTGCCGGGGCGCCGAGCGGCTCGCGCGGGCGGCGGCGCATCACGGCGTGGATGCGCGCCACCAGTTCGCGCGGGTTGAAGGGCTTGGGCAAATAATCGTCCGCGCCCAGCTCCAGCCCGCGGATACGGTCTTCCTCGTCACCCTTGGCGGTGAGCATGATGACCCCGAGCGGCGCTTCACGTTGGCGCAGACGGCGCAACAGCGTGAGCCCATCTTCGCCCGGTAACATGAGATCGAGAATGACCATGTCGAAATGCTCGCGCTCCAACGCCCGCTCCATGGCCGCCCCGTCGGCCACGGCCTTGACGGGGAACCCCTGGGTGTGCAGGAAGCGCGTGAGCAGCTCACGCAGACGGGCGTCGTCATCGACGAGCAGGACGCGGCAGCGGCCGATTTCATTCATGGGTCCAATCCTCCCCGGCTGGAAAAAACGGCAACGGTGTTTGGCGGGATTGTCGCAGATCGCGCGCGAAAAAGCCCCACCCGGCGGTAAAATGCCCGCATGGATCTGCTCGCGATCGAAACTTCCGGCGAAATCGCCTCCGTGGCGCTACAGCGTGGCGATACCGTCTGGGAGCGCCGTCTGCAGGGCTACGCCCGACACGCCGAACACCTCTTGCCCGCGGTGCACGCCGTGCTCGCCGAAGCGGGGCTCACCGTGGAGCGGCTCTCCGCCATCGCGTTTGGCGCCGGCCCCGGGGCCTTCACCGGGCTGAGGCTCGCCTGCGCCACGGCGCAAGGGCTCGCCATGCCGTGGTCGCTGCCGCTCGTGCCCGTCGGTACGCTCGAAGCGCTGGCGGCGCAGGTGGGCGAGGCAACGGTGCTGGCGCTCGCCGATGCCCGCATGGGGCAATGCTATCACGCCTGGTTTCGTTGCTCGGGGGGGCGCCTCGAATCGCTCACCGAAGCGGGCGTGGAGGTACCGGAGGCGGTTCCCCTGCCTCCAGCGGATGGCCCATGGCATATCGTCGGCCAAGGGATGGAGGCGCTGTGGCCAAGGCTACCGGAGCCCATCCGCGCCGGCGCGCTCGAGGTCGTGCTCGATGCCACGGTCCAGGCCCGCGACCTGCTGCGGCTCGCGCGGCGGGCGTTCGCCGAGGGGCGGACGGTTCCGCCCTGGGAGGCCGCGCCCTACTACGTGCGCGACAAGGTGGCGCTCACGGCCGAGGAGCAGGCTGCCTTGCGCCAGGGCAGGATGCCAGCGCCGTGAATTGGCTGCGCCTGCGTGCCATGCGCGAGGACGATTTGCCCTGGGTGACGGCGCTCGAGCGCACCGCGCAGGAAACTCCTTGGAGCGAAAAGAGCTTCCGCGAGGCGCTCACCGCCGGGTACGCCTGCTGGGTGGCGGAAGTGCTGTCCGGGGAGGATCCCGCGACCGCGGCGGCCGAACCGGTCGGTTTTCTCATCCTGCTGCTCGTCGCAGGTGAGGCCGAGATCTTGAACCTGGCGATCGACCCGGCCCATCGCGGCCGGGGACTGGGGCGGGAGATGCTGGAGGCCGCGCTCGAAGAGGCGCGCGAGCGCGGCGCCACCACGGTCTGGCTGGAAGTGCGCGTCTCCAACCAAGCGGCGATCGCCCTCTATCAGCGCAGCGGTTTTGCCATCGTCGCCCGGCGTCGCGGCTATTACGCCACGCGGGAAGGGGCAAGGGAAGACGCGCTGGTGATGCAGCGGGAACTCGTTCGATGAGCGTGCCGATCGACGAAAAAGAGCGCTTTGCCCGACTCGAGGAAATGGGCTTGACGCCGCTGTGGCGTCTGCGTACCCGCTTGCGAGCGGCCGGCGAGGCGGGTGAGGCCAAGGGTGCGCACCAAGAATCCTCTGCCGTCGCGGCCCCGACCGACCAGACCTTGGATACGTCGCCGCAGAAACCCGCCGCGGCCGCGGCGGCATCGTCCGTGCCGGCCGGGGAACGCGCTCCGGGGCAGCCGTCTCGCCCCTCCTCCAGCCCGGCCGGCAAACGTCCGGATCTTCGCCCGGTTCCTGCCACGCCCGCTGCGCCTGCCGTTGGCATTCCGGCACGGACCGTCGACCCGGAGCGCTCCGCTCGTATCGCCACGCTCGACTGGGAGGCGTTGGAAGCGGAGATCCGCGTCTGTACCGCCTGTCCGCTGCACCGTACGCGTACCCAGGCGGTGCCCGGCGTGGGCAACCGTCAGGCGCGCTGGATGTTCGTGGGCGAAGGGCCGGGGCGCGAGGAAGATCGACGCGGCGAGCCTTTCGTCGGTCCCGCGGGGAAATTGCTCGACGCCATGCTCTTCGCCCTGGGGCTGGATCGCACCCAGGTCTATATCGCCAACGCGGTGAAGTGCCGACCGCCGGACAATCGCACGCCCACGCCCGAGGAGATCGCGGTCTGTGCGCCGTTCCTCTTTCGCCAGATCGCCCTGGTGCGCCCGCGGGTGCTGGTGGCCTTGGGACGTCCGGCGGCGCTCGCCCTTCTCGGCGAAGAGATCAAGATCGCCCAGGCGCGGGGCCAAATCTTTCGCTACGGCGACATCCCCGTCGTGGTCACCTATCATCCCGCCTACCTCCTGCGCAACCCCGCCGACAAGGCCAAGGCCTGGGAGGATCTATGCCGGGCCCGGGCGCTCGTCGACGGGCAGGGGTAGCGCATCGAGCTCGCCGGGCGCATTGGCGCCACGCGGCGCGTCTCGGGGCGGTTGGAAACGGTGGAGCCGCTACCGGGCGTGGGAGCGGTCGCACTCACCGTGGCGCCCCAGCACTGGCCGGGGCATGAGGCAGGGCAATTCGCTTTTCTCGGGCTCGATGCGCAGGAAAAGGCCCATCCGTTCACCATCGCCAGCGCCTGGGACGAGCGCTCGCCACGACTGTCCTTCGTCGTCAAGGCGTTGGGGGACTACACTCGCAGCTTGCCGCAGCGGCTGCGGCCTGGGCAAGAGGTGCATCTCGAGGGGCCTTACGGCGGCTTTACCTTTGACGACGAGGCACCGCGCCAGATCTGGGTGAGCGGTGGGGTGGGCGTGACGCCGTTTCTCGCCGCTTTGCAGCAGAAAGCGTTGCGTGGTTCGCCCCCCTGCCCGGTCGATTACTTCCATTCGCTCTCGGCGCCGGATGAGGTCGTCGAGGCGCGGCTGCAAGCACTTGCCACGGAGGCGGGGGTGCGGCTGCATCTCGTCTGGCCGCAGCGCGACGGGCGGCTGACGGGCGAGCGCATCCGCGCCGCCGTGCCGCAATGGCGCGAGGCGAGCCTGTGGTTTTGTGGCCCCGAGGGATTCGCCGAGGCGCTACGGCGCGACTTCACCGCCGTGGGATTCGACGCGCGCCGCCGATTCCATCGCGAATTCTTCGACTTCCGTTAGGACGACGCCGGGCGCCGCGAAAACCGTCGGGCAGGCGCGCGGGCCAATCGCCCTTCAGTGGCGGTCGATCATCTCCAGCAAATGGAGCGAGTCGATATGGCGCTGGTTGGCGCGGTGCCATGCCCAAACGGCGATCATGGTGCACGAGACGAGGAGCCCGAAGAGCGCGATCACCCAATGGATCGATACATCGAAATACAACAGCAGCGCGTAGAGTCCAATCATCACTAGGATGGCCAGATTCTCGTTGAAATTTTGCACCGCGATCGAATGCCCCGCGCCCATGAGGATGTGACCACGATGCTGCAGCATGGCATTCATCGGCACGACGAAAAAACCGGCCAGCGCGCCGATGACGATCATGAGTACCATGGCCAGGGTGAGCGAATACACGAACACCATGCCGATCGTCACGAATCCCATGAGGATGCCCAGCGGGACCACTCGCGGCGCTTCGCGCAGTGCCACCCATTTTGCGGCGGCCACCGAGCCGATCGCGATACCCACGGCCACCACCCCCTGCAACAGCGTGGCCTGCGACAGCGACATGCCCAGATTCACCTCGGCCCATTTGAGCACGATCAACTGCAGCGTCGCCCCCGCGCCCCAAAAGAGCGTGGTCACCGCCAGCGAGATCTGTCCCAGTTTGTCGCGCCACAGCAGAGAGAAATAATGTCCGAATTCGTGCAGGAGATACAAGGGGTTTTTCTTGAGTGGCACGTGCGCCACGCCGGTGTCGGGCACGTAGAAGTTGAATACCGCCGCCACCCCATAGAGCAGCACCACCACGAACAGGGATACCCATAGGCCATTGTGCAGCCAGGGGAACCAGGCGTCGAACCGGTCAACCACCCCCGGGGCGACCAGGATGCCCCCGAGCAGCGTTCCCGTGATGATCGCTCCGACGGTGAGCCCCTCGATCCAGCCGTTGGCCACCACCAGCAGGCGGTGTGGCAGGTACTCGGTGAGGATGCCGTATTTGGCCGGCGAATAGGCCGCCGCACCTATGCCGACGATGGCATAACCCAACAAGGGATGTGCGCCGAAGACGATGAGGAGACACCCGACGATCTTGATCGAATTGGTGATGAGCATCACGCGCCACTTCGGCATCGAGTCGGCGAAGGCTCCGACGAAGGCCGCGAGCAGCACGTAGGAAAGGGTGAAGAAAAATTTCAGGAGCGGTTCGTATTCGGGCGGCGCCTCGATATGGCGCAAGATGCCCATCGCAACGATCAATAGGGCATTGTCGGCCAGCGCAGAGAAGAACTGCGCGGCCATGATGAAATAGAAACCGCCGGGCATCGATCTCGCTCCTGGGGCGACTGCGAAACGGGCGAAAAGAGTGCGTAGTGTAGCAAGATGTCGCGCCGTTTTTTGCTATCCTCACCAAAAGCAAGAGGGAGCATTTTTTCGCGGGAGAAGTTCTCATGGACGTCGGTTTCATCGGTCTCGGTCTGATGGGGCGCCCCATGGCGCTCAACCTCCTGCGCGCGGGGCACCGGGTGCACGTCTGGGCTCGCCGCAGGGAATCGATGGCGCCGCTCATCGAAGCCGGAGCCATCGCCGCAGATTCTCCGGCCGAACTCGCTCGCAGCGTGCGCATCACTTTTTCCATGGTGGCCGACGCCCCGGACGTGGAAGAAGTCACTCTAGGGGAACGGGGCGTGGCCGTCGGCGCCCAGCCGGGGCACATCCACGTCGATTGCAGCACCATCGCGCCCGAAGCCGTGCGCCGCATCGCCGCGCGGCTCGCCGAGCGCGGCGTTCTCATGCTCGATGCCCCCGTCTCCGGTGGCGAGATCGGCGCCATCGAGGGCACGCTCACGTTCATGGTCGGCGGCGACGAATCCGCCTTCGCCACCGTACGTCCGCTGCTCGAAGCCATGGGGCGCACCATCACCTGGATCGGCTCGAGTGGGGCTGGCCAAGTCGCCAAAGCCTGCAACCAGATCCTCACCGGCGTCACCGTGGTGGCCGTGGCCGAAGCCTTCAACCTCGCCCGCGCCGAAGGCGTCGACCCCAGCCGCGTGCGCACGGCGCTCTTGGGCGGCTCGGCCTACTCTCGCGTGCTGGAAAACCACGGCGCCCGCATGCTCGAGCGCAACTTCCGTCCCGGTTTCAAGGCCTGGATGCACCAGAAAGACATGCGCATCGTGCTCGACGAAGCCCACCGCAGCGGCGTTCCCGCGCCCCTGTCGGCGGTGGCCGCGCAATGGTTCAACGCCCTCGTCGGCGCCGGCCTGGGCGAGGAAGATTCGATCGCCGTGCTCAAACTCTTCGAGCAGATGAGAGGAGGGCAGGGGCGTTGAGACCGAGCATGAACGGCAAACCCGCCGTCTTCCTCGACCGCGATGGCGTCCTCAACGAAGATCGCGGCTACGTCCATCGCTGGGAAGACTTCTCCTTCCTGCCCGGTGCGATCGAGGCCCTGCGCCAGCTGCAGCAGAAAGGCTATCTCCTCGTCGTCATCACCAATCAATCGGCCGTCGCCCGCGGCCTGTGCACGGAAGCCGACGTCCTCGCCCTGCACGAACGGATGCGCGCTTTCTTGCGCGAACGGGGCATCGAGCTTGCCGGCATCTATCACTGCCCGCACCACCCCCAGGGCAGCGTGTCGGACTATGCCATCGCCTGCGCCTGCCGTAAGCCCGAACCCGGTATGATCCTGCGCGCTGCCCAAGAGCACGGCATCGACTTGTCCCGTTCGCTCCTGGTGGGCGACAAGCTCAGCGACCTCGAAGCCGGCCGCGCCGCGGGAATTCCTTCCCTCTACCTCGTCGTACCGCCGGGGCAGGAAAAGGATCTCTCCTCCTTGCCGGAGGCGCAACGGGTCTCGGGGCTGAGCGAGGTGGTGGAGCGGATGTTCGGGTCGCAAGCAATGCCCTCTTCATGAGGACTCGGCTACAATGATAGACATGAACGCCCGACACGACGCCAATTCCCAGAACCTCTCTTCTCCAGCCGCCCCTATGGCGGTAATCGGCCTCGGCTACGTCGGCCTGCCGCTGGCCGTCGAATTCGGCAAGCGCCGCCCCGTGGTCGGGTTCGACCTCAAGCGCAGCCGCATCGAAGAACTGCGCCGGGGGCTCGACCGCACGCGCGAAGTCTCCGCCGAAGAACTCGCCGCCGCCCGTCACCTCCGCTTCACCGACGACCCGGCGGAGCTCGCGCGCTGCACCGTCTTCATCGTCACGGTGCCCACCCCCATCGATCGGCACAAGCGCCCCGACCTCACCGCGCTGCTCGCGGCCAGTGAAACGGTGGGCAAAGCGCTCAAGCCGGGCGATCTCGTCATCTATGAATCCACCGTCTATCCCGGTTGCACCGAAGAAGACTGCGTGCCCGTGCTGGAGCGTGCCTCCGGCCTCGTCTTCAACCGTGACTTCACCGTCGGCTACAGCCCCGAGCGCATCAACCCCGGCGACCCCGAGCACCGCCTTCCCACCATCAAGAAAGTCACCTCCGGCTCCACGCCCGAGGCCGCCGAACGGGTCGACGCCCTCTACCGCGAGATCATCACCGCCGGCACGCACCAAGCCCCCAGCATCCGCGTGGCGGAAGCCGCCAAGGTGATCGAAAACACCCAGCGCGACGTCAACATCGCGCTGATCAACGAACTCGCCATTCTCTTCGATAAACTGGGCATCGACACCCAGGCCGTGCTCGAGGCAGCCGGCACCAAGTGGAATTTCCTCCCCTTCCGTCCCGGACTCGTGGGCGGGCACTGCATCGGCGTAGACCCTTACTACCTCACGCACAAGGCGCAGGAAGTCGGGCACCACCCCGAGATCATCCTCGCTGGACGCCGGCTCAACGACGCCATGGGCGCCTACGTCGCCGGGCGCGTGGTCAAGCTCCTCATCAAGCGCCGCCACCCCGTCGAAGGCGCCCGCGCCCTCATCCTCGGGCTCACCTTCAAGGAAAACTGCCCCGACCTGAGAAACACCCGCGTGATCGACCTCATCGCCGAACTCCAAGACTACGGCATGAACGTCGACGTGCACGACCCCTGGGCCGACCCGGAAGAGGCGTGGCAGGAATATGGGCTTCGAATGGTGCCAGAGCCGCGGTGCACATCCTATGATGCCATCGTGCTCGCCGTGGCGCACCGGCAATACCGCGAGATGGGGGCAGGGGCGATCCGGGCGTGGCTGAAGTCGGGCGGGGTGGTGTATGACGTGAAACACGTGCTCCCGAGGGAGGCGGTGGAGGGCAGGTTGTGAACCTCGTTTCCATTCAGGTTCGACCCTTGGGCGAGAATCGACCTTGGCGACGTCGGATGACCGCCCTTGACCGCATCGTAGCGCATGCTACAATTGTGGTAACCTGAAATTCAATGGAGCATTGCGATGAGCACGGTGTCTGTGCGTATCGATGAGCGCTTGGTCAATGCTGCACGCGCTGCAGCCAAGGCCGAGTTCCGTACCGTCCAAGGCCAGCTGGAATTCTGGGCCAAAGTAGGTCGCGCCGCGCTCGACAACCCGGATCTGCCCGCATCCTTCATTGCCGAGAGCCTGATGAGCATGGCCGAACCGCGCGAAGACAGCACTGCCTTCGTCCCCCGCTCAGCAGCCAAGGCATGAGCTGGAGTGTTCGGCAAACTCGGCGCTTTGCTCGCATCTACAAAAAGCTACACGACAACGTGGTGGCCGAAGTCGATGCGGCCATCGAGACCGTGGCTCAAAACCCCGACATCGGCGAGAAGAAAAAAGGAGACCTTTCGGATCTGTGGGTCTACAAGTTTCGCTGCCTCGGTCAGCTCTACCTCTTGGGCTACACCCGAGATGACGGCGTTCGCTTGGTCTATCTCGAAGCCGTCGGTCCCCACGAGAACTTCTACCGCGACTTGAAACGCTAAGGCAAACGCGACGTCGAAGGACTTGCCCGCACGGGGCTGCTCGTCGTCGAGGAAAAAATCCCACCGCGGCCGCCTACACTCGGCCACGAGCGAGGAGCTCGAGACCTAGGCGGACCGCGTGCTCGACTCGCAGCGATGAGTGCACGGCAATGCCCCGGCGCGGCTACAATAAGCGACATGAATGCCCGGCATGATGCTGAGCACAGCACATCTCCCACGGGAAAACCCGATGTTCCGAATCCTCCGGACGGCGGGATCTTGAACCTCGTCCTGCACCGTCTCCTGACCTGGCGCCCCGGCGGCTACCTGCGCGCGAGTGGCGGCTTGTTCGGCTGGCTGCTGCTGCGCGCGGCGGCGCAGGCAGCGATGGTCGTGCTGCTCGCCCGTGTGCTGGGGGTGGAGGGCTACGGCCTTTTTGTCACGGCCTTGGCGGTGAGTGGCTTTTTCTCGCCCATCGCCGGCTTGGGGCTGGGGGGACTCTTGCTGCGCGACGGCGCGCGCGAACCGGCAGCGTTGCCCCGCCAGCTGGGCATGGCGCTCGCGCTGTGGTGGCCGGCGGCGCTCGTCTGTTCCTTGGCTGCCACGGCGCTGCTTGCCTGGAGCCTGCCTTCGCGCATTCCGCTGGCCGCCCTCGCGGCGTTTGCCCTGGCAGAGATCGGTGCGGCCTCGTTCCTCGAACTCGCTGCCCGGGTCGAGCAGGCCCGGCATCGGGTGGGCGCTTTCGGAGCGATCCTGGCCGGCATGATCCTTGCCCGTCTGGCCGCGCTGCTGCTCTATGCCGCCCTGGGCGCGGTGGATCCGGTCGGCTGGCTTTGGGTTTACGCAGCATCGAGCGCGATCTATGCCGCGTTCCTTGCGCGCCGGCTCGTGGCCGGGCATCGGCCGGTATGGCCACAAAAGCGCGACTGGCGCATGGCCCGCGAGAGTTTTCCTTTCACGATCGGCGCGCTGTCGTTTCGCCTGCAAGCCGAATTCAACAAACCGCTGCTTGCCCGGGCGAGTTATGGCCAGGCAGGCAGCTTTGGCGTGGCGCAGCGGGCGGTCGATCTGGCGAGCCTGCCCTTGCAGGCGCTATTGGAGGCGCTCTGGCCTAGACTTTATATGGAGAAAAATTTTGGGCGGCGTTTGTTCATTTCGGGCAGCGTGCTGATGCTGCTTGCCATGGGCGCGGGGGCTGCGTTGGTCTGGGTGGCGCCGCTATTGCCGCATCTTCTAGGGGAGGGATTCGAAGCCACTGCCGCGTTGCTGGGCGCGCTGGCTTGGCTGCCAACCGTGCAAGTTTTGCGAAACCTTATCAATTATCCGCTCACGTTGCCTGGAAACAGTCATCTTCTCGGTTGGGTGTATGGAAGCGGCGCTGTGCTGAGCGTTGTCATGACCGCCGTCTTGGTCGCCGCTTTCGGCATGCAGGGTGCCATTATGGCGACGTATGCGAACGAGATTGGACTGGTCGCGCTGTTGCTGATGACAAGCTGGATGAGGAGACAAAAGTGAATGATCCACAGCAGGAGTTGTTCGCCAATTACGCCCGATACTACAAAATGGGGGCGTATCGAGATCGCCTGCCGGACGATCTCGAACGGCTCAAGCGCGACCGCTTGCCCGCATGGATCGACACCATCCCCAGAAATGCGCGCGTGCTCGATGTGGGGTGTGCCGAAGGTCATTGGCTCGAAGCGCTGCGTCGGGTTGGTTTTAGCCAGTTGACAGGGGTGGAACTCTCGGCGCAGCTTCTCGAAAGTGCTCGGGCTCGGCTGGGCGACCATGCCCAATTGATCCAGGCCGATGTGCGTGATTGGATCAAACGAGCGCCTGCGGCCAGTTATGATTTGATTTTCTTTCACGACGTGCTGGAACACCTGCCGCGCGAAGAAACCATTTCGATTCTGCGCGAGTTTCATCGCCTTCTGGCGCCGGCTGGAAAGCTGCGAATACGCGTCCCCAATTTGGCATGTCTGGTTGGTCCTTTTCATCAGGCCATCGATTTCACTCATATCACGCCCTTTACCGAGTTTTCGCTGTTGCAGGTCTTGGAAGCGGCGGGGTTCAGCGCATCCTGCGTCACGTTTGAATCTCAGGCGCCCAGGTTGTTCTGGTCCTGGCGCCGCCCACACCGGGCCCTTTTGCGCCTGCTGAACCGTTTGCGCTGGCATCTCAACAGAGTCGTGCACAAGGCGGTGTACCTATTGAATGATTACGATATGCCCCGTTGCTACGACATTGCCTTGGTGGCCTTGGCGCACAAATGAAGAAACCGCGTTTGCTGTTCGTCATTCCCGATCCGAAGCCCGGTGGGGCGAAATCGATGAACCTATACCTGGCCACCGAGCTGCAAACACGCGGTTGGCCGGTGCGTGTGGCCGTGCTCTTCGATCGCGATCGGGTACTGAATGAGGCGGTCTGTAGCGGCCTCGAGATCACGACGCTGGGGCAACGCGGCCCCAGCGGGCAGGTAAAGGCGCTTGGACGTCTTGTCCAGTTGGCGCACGAAGCCGACATCGTCATCGGCGGGGTAGAGTGCGCCGCCACGACCTATGGGTTCCTGGCGGCCAAGCTCGCCAGGCGCGCGTTCCTTTCTTGGATGCACACTGCTTTCGAGATGCATCAAAGGCATTTGAGTCCCATGGATCGTTGGGTGAGCCGTTTCGTCTATCGTCGGTTGCCTTGGGTGGTCTTTCCATCCCGTGGCGCTTGCGCCTCGCTGGCCGCGGCGCTTGGCGGCATGCCGCTGGCCGCGCAGTGGCGGGTAATCGAAAATTTCCTCGTCCTCGACCCGTCGTATCGAACGGCAGATACCGGCGCCCCTGACGGCCTCATTTTCCGTCGTCCAGTCATCATGGGCGTCGGCCGCTTGGATCTGAGGTCAAAAGCCTTCGATCGCTTGGTGCGCATCCACGCGCGTCTGCTCGCCAGCGGAATCCCGCAGCATCTGGTGATCCTGGGAGAGGGGCCGGATCGCCCCGCGCTTGAGCAAGAAATCGCGCGCCTCGGGGTCGGTGAGACAGTTTTTCTGCCGGGTCACGTGAACAACGTGACCGACTGGTTGGCGCATGCCACGGTGTTCGCGCTGTGTTCCCGCTACGAGGGGTTTGCACTCGTGTTGCTAGAGGCCTTGGCGGCTGGGGTGCCTGCGGTGGCAATGGATTGTCCCGCAGGGCCGCGCGAGATTTTGCGCGATGGAGAAGCCGGCGTGTTGGTGCCTGAAGGCGACGAGCCAGCTATGCAAGCGGCCATTGCCCAACTGTTGCTTGATCCTGAGCTGCGCGCTCGATTCATCCAGACGGGATTGACGCGGGCCCGCGATTTCACGCCTGAATACATCGTGCCGAAGTGGGAGGCGCTGCTGCAAGAAGCCTGGGAGCAGTGGCGTGACTGAACTGGTTTCGGTGATTCTGGCTACCCGCAATCGTGCAGCAAGCTTGCAACGGGCACTGGCGAGTATCCAGCGGCAAACCTATTCCTATTTGGAAATCCTCGTCCTGGATGACGGCTCGACCGATGGCACGTTTGCCTTGCTGGAAAAAATTGCCGCGCACGATCAGCGGCTTCGTATCTTGCGCACTGAGATTTCCCTGGGGCTGGCAAGCGCTTTGAACCAGCTCATCGAGGCAAGCCGGGGGGTCTATCTTGCGCGGATGGACGACGATGACTGGGCCTATCCGCAGCGGCTCGAACGTCAGATCGCCTATCTTGAGGCGCACGACCTCGATGTCTGCGGAAGCTGGTATCGGCGCATCGCCGGATGGCGGCGCAGCACGATGCGGCCGCCGACCGAGCCTGAAGTCATCCAAGCCGAGTTGTTGTTTCAGCCGCCGTTGTTGCATCCTTCGGTGCTCATGCGCAAGGTTGTGCTCGAACGCCATGGCGGTTATCGCACGGATTATCCTCATGCAGAGGATTATGAGCTTTGGACGCGCCTGGCGCCCTGCTGTCGCCTGGGCAATGTCCCGCTGGTATTGATGGATTATCGCCTTGCCGCCAGCCAAATCTCCAGGCAGCATAACGCCTCACAGTCAGAAGCTGCGCAGCGCATCCGTCAAGAATATCTCCGGCGCCTTGGTATCCCGCACGATACTGACGAGGCGACTCGGCACGCACGCCTGCGAGCCCCGCAGCCCATCGACACGCTCGTGGAGCTTGAGCTGGCAGGTGAATGGTTGGGCAAACTGGCAAGCCACTTCCCGCAGGAAATTCGCTCGGTATTCTCACGGCAGTGGTTTTTATGCGCGGTGCGGGCGGCGGGGCTGGGTAGGACGGCTTATCGTCTGTGGGCGAGTTCCGCACTGGCGGCGGACGCGCCGCCTTTGCGCAGGGCGATGTTATGGTCGTTATGTACCCTACGATTGCGCTATCGCTCTGCGCCTTATCGATGGCTGGAGCCGCTGGTTTCTGGCTAGTCCATCACGGCGCCATAGATTTCCCTATAGCGGTGGACCATCACCCGTTCATCGAAGCGGCTGGTCGCCCGTTGTCGCGCCGTTTGCCGCATGGCGCACCAAGCGGCAGGGTTTTCAGCCAATCGACCTATCTGCGCAGCAAAAGCTGCCACGTCGTCTTGCGGACACAAAACCCCCGTCACTCCATCTTCCACCACCTCCGGCAGCGAGGAAGTTTTGGCGGCAATGACCGGCAACCCGCAAGCCATGGCTTCGAGCGGTACAAGGGGCAATCCTTCGAGGCGGCTGGGGAAGAGCAAAGCGTCGGCTTCTTGGTAGGCCCGCACCAGATCTTTTCCGGAAAGCCGCCCCAGGCAAGCCGAGTTGGGCGGCAGCCGAAAGCGCGTGTGAGCGCCGTTTCGATCGGCGGTGTATTGCAGTAGGAAGCCGTTACCCAAGCGCTCCATGATCGGCCCCAAAAGATCAACTCCCTTGCGCGCGCTCCAATTTCCCACATACAGCAGGCGAAACGGGCGGTTGGGCGCCGTGCGTGCGATGGGAGTGAACGCCTGGCAATCGATGCCGTTATGAATGACCTGAATGTCGCGAATGCCGAAGCTCGCCTCGATTTGCGCAGCGGTGTAGTGGCTCACGGCAACCACGCAGTGCGCGCGTGCGAGGTTGGCCGCTTCGATGGGATGGATCCAGTGTTTGTGATAGAGCGCTTGCAGGCGACTTTTGTAGGGCAGCAAGGCGGGATCGTGAACGGATGAATGGACCGTCACCACGATAGGAAGCCCCGGCGGCACAAAGCGCTGCGGCAGCCATGAATTAATGTGCACCACGTTCGCCCAGGCGGGCGGCTTGGGAACGGGCACGCTCCACGGCGCATACTCTGCCCGGTGCGGCAGCCAGGTGATTTCGGCGCGGATGCCTTGGGCGTTGAGGGCAGCGCAGAGGCGTTCGGTGAAGACATCGGCGCCGCTGCCGCAGCGGATGGCAGGGAACCAGACTCGTGGCGTCGTCATCGATCGCCTCCGACCGGGAGCGGCGTTGTCTGTAAAACCTGCCTCACCCTTTCCCCAAACACCTCCCACGCAAACCCTTTGGCAAACGCGCGGATGCCCGCTTCGTCCAAAGGCGCATCCAGCAATCGCAGCACGGCATCGGCAAAGGCGGCGGCGTCACCGGGCGGCACCAGGTAGCCGCTTTGGCCGTGCGCCACGGCGTCGGGCACGCCGCCCGTGGCATAGGCCACCGTCGGCACGCCGTGCGCGGCCGCTTCGATCGCTACCATGCCGAAACCTTCCGGATCGCCGGGAATCTCGCGCACGGGGAAAACGTGGACGTCGGCGGCGTACCAGGCTTCATCGAGCGCCGGGCCGACGAGGGGGCCGGTGAATCGCAGGTTGCGATCGCGGCCTAGGCGGCGGGCGTCTTCGAGAATGGCTTCCGGCATCTGGGCTTGGGCATGCAGGGCATCTTTCGGCACGTCGCCCACCACCACGAGTACCGCGTCCGGCCGGCGGGCGACGACGCGGGGCAGCACCTCGCGCACGAATTCGCGCAGGCCCTTGCGCGCCGTCAGGCGCCCGACCGAGAGTAGGACGGGCCGCTCGCCCAGACCGTGCCGGACACGAAAGCGGGCGCGGGCTTGGGGATCGGGCGGCGGGAGGTCGACGCCGGGATGCACGATGGCCAGCCGCCCGTCCGGCACGCCGAGCGCGCGGGCGAGCCCGGCGGTGTAGCCGCTGTTGGCGACGAGCCGATCGAGCCGGCGGATGGCAGGATGCCACAGCGCGCGATACACCGGATGCGGCACGGCCAGGTCGAGCCCGTGTGCGTAGGCGGCGGCGCGTGCGCCCGAGACACGGGCCGCGGCGAGCGCCATGGGCGCGGTGAGGGCGCTACCGGCCACGATCCACTCGGGCCGTAGCCGAAGCGCGAGCGCCATCGTGCGCGCAAACGCGCTGGCGAGAAAGCGTGGCAACGGACGCAGCGGCACCGCGTGCAGCGTGACCGTCGGCGGCAGGTACGCTTCCGCGCCCATGGGGCCGAGGACGTGCGTCTCGGCGCGTTCGGCGAGCGCCATGGCCAGTTGCAGGTTCAACCGCTCCATGCCACCCAGCAGCGGCGGAAGGTTGCGGGTAACGAGCAGGACGCGCGTCGCGCTCATCTGCTTTCGCTTTCGTCGTGCTGGTCGATGCGCGGGGATCAGGATGGCGACACCGCGCGTGGCCGTGGTGCCGGGGTTCCCCACAGGAGGCTTTCCACGCTGATGTCTTCATCGACCTCAGGCCAATGGATGATCGTTCCATCGCCGATGAGTTCGAACCGGTTGCGCTGCTCCGGCGTTGCTGTGCACAGTCGCCATGACCAAACCAAGGGGATGCTGATCCTGCGCCCATCGACCAAGTGAACACGGATCTCTTCGTCCGTGACCTGTACGTCCTTCGCCTTGGGTTCAGGAATGACCGCTACAGTGTTCATGCCAAGCCTCCAGCAGCAACGAGCGATGCGTGTGTACGAGCCGCCAAATGACGTTGAGTTCCGCTGGTGCAAAACCATGGTTACGTTCCAAACGGACCGGATCCAGCCAGTATTTACATACACGTCGCTCACGCTGGACGTGGACATGTGGGGGTTCCGCGCAGTCGAAACTCACGAAGAAAAAGCGATATGGTCCGAATGGTCCTCGAATAGTCGGCATGTTGATTCCAACGATGCTCTTCCCCGGTCATTGTAGCGGAGAACCATCCAGCGGACGCGAAATACTATGTCATTCCCCCTCGTCATCCCTATACATCAGCATCGTGATCTGCTCCGACACCAGCCCCATGAGGAAAATCAGCAGCGAGGCGGTGTAGAGAAGGGCGCTCATGTTGGTGAAGCGGCCGATGCTGATGAAGGTGTGGACGTACCACAGGGTGGAGGCGAGGAAGAAGAGCGCCGAGAGGGGGGCGAAGAGTTTGAGCGGTGAATACAGCGTGGCGATCTTGAAAATGATGAGCAGGAAGCGCAGGCCGTCTTTCCACGGCTTGAGGTGGCTCTTGCCGATGCGCGCGCTCGCGTGGATGGGGACGTAGGCCACGGGGTAGGCGCTGCGGAAGAACGCCATGGTGATGGTGGTGGGGTAGGAAAAGCCGTTGGGCAGCAGGTAGAGGAAGCGGCGGAACTTGGCCGCGCGCACGGCGCGAAAGCCGGAGGTGAGATCGGGGATGCGGTGGCCGGTCATGTAGCCGGCAAGGCGGTTGTAGAGGCGGTTGGCGAGTCCGCGGCCGAGACTTGCCTGCGAGGTGCCATCACGCGCGCCCACCACCATGTCATAGCCCTCGTCGAGTTTGGCCAGGAGCCGCGGGATGTCGTCCGGGTCGTGCTGGCCGTCGGCGTCCATGAAGACCAGCACTTCGCCCGTGGCCGCACGGGCGCCGCTTTTCACCGCCGCACCGTTGCCCAGCGACACGGGGTGGCGTACCACGCGCGCGCCGGCGGCCCGGGCGATGGCGGCGGTGTCGTCGGTGGAGCCGTCGTCGACCACGATGAGCTCGGCCTCGGGGAAGCGCTCGCGCAAGCGCGTGAGCAGCGGGCCGAGGGCGGCTGATTCGTTCTTGGCGGGGAGGATGAGGGAGAGCTCAGGGTTGGGCATGGCTCAGTTCTTTCTGGATCTGCGCACGAATGCGGGCGATTTCGCGATCGTAAATGCGCCGCGGGAACTTGAGACTCGTTTCCGGCTGCTGCCGATAGAGGGTCTCCGCTTCGTCCAGCAAGCGGGCGGCCTGGGCGTAATAGCCGGCATTGGCGACTTCGGCCACCATCTGCATGGAGGAGTCGATGTTGGCGTAGCGCCGCATGGCCTCTCGGTAGAGGATTTTGGCTTCGTCGGCGTAGCCGTCGGCGAGCAGCAGGCGGGCTTTCAGGTAGGGGATGAGGCGCAAAAAGAGCGGAAAGCGATTGAACGCCGGGTTCTCGGCGAGCCGGTCGATCAGCGTCAGGGTAGCCGAGCGATACCAAGCCGGTCGATCCTGGCGCAGGGCTTGGTCGACGAGCGTACGCAGGGCCATGACGGCCTGTGCATCGAAAGGCTGGCGGACGAGGCGCTCGCCAGCCCAGGTGAAGTCTTCGGGGGTGGCGGTGTCGAGATAGACTTTTTGCAGCAGGCGGCTCATGGTCAGCAGGGGACTATCCGGTAGGCGCGCGATCGCGTCCGTGATCACGGCTTCGGCTTGCTCTGCGTCCCCCATGCGGGCGTAAAAATTCGCGAGCGCATTCTGGGCACGGGGAGAATTCGGCGCCGCGAGCGCCCAGTAGATCTCCAGCTTTTCGGCATCGCCCCACAAGGAGGCGCGCTGGTAGGTGAGAAAAGCGAGCGTGCCGAGCATCGCCAAGCCGAGTACGGCGACGGTGGCAGCGGAAACCTGGCGGCGCAGCAGGTCGAGCCCACGGGCGAGCGGCAAAAAAAGAAAAGCCGAAGGAAGATAGTTGCGGTGCTCGAAATAAAGCTCCAGACCGAGCCAAGTGGATTCGATGAGGTGGCCGGCGAAAAAGAAGAGTACGGCGAGGCTGAGAAAGGGCGCTCGCCGGCGCAGCCAGAAGGCGGCGCCAAGGAGCACGGCCAGAGCGGCGAGCGCCCAGGCGGTGCTCGGCGGATCGAAGAGACTGTGGGAAATGACGATGTCGTCGCGGTAGAGGCCGCTGCCTTCGATGCGGGGAAGGAACAGATTTCCGAGGTAATCCCACAGGATGCGGCTTTCGGTGAGCAGGCGCTCGGGTTGGTCGAAGGGCCGGTCGGGCCAGAGACCCGGGGTGAAATCGAGCTGGCGCAGCAAGTAGCCCAGCAGGACGAGGCTGGGTAGCCAGAGGAAGAGCGCGCGGAATGCGAGCGGCAAGCGTGGCAGGGTCGCCGGGGCGCAAAATTCGACGGTGAGCACCAGGAGCGGCAGAAGGGCGCCATTTTCCTTGCTGAGGGTGGCGAGCACAGTCCCGAGGGCGAGAGATGTGCCCATCCAGACGAGCCCGGCGCGCGGGCGCAGGGGAAAGAGGTGGCGGCCGTGCAGGTAGGCGGCAAGCGCGGCGAAGACGAAGATCGCCGCGAGCTGCGTCATGCGCTGCACCGGGTAGAGCGTGGTCGAGACGAGGAAAGGATGCAAGAGCCAAGCGGCCGATGCGAACAGCGCCGACCATTGCGCACGGCGCTCGTCGAGACCATAGAAACGGCACAGCTGCAGCGCCGCCCAGGTGAGCAGCACGCCGGCCAGGAGGTGCAGCATCAGGTTGGTGTATTTGAAAGAGGCCGGGTCGGAGGGCCAGGCGTTGTCGTTGAGGAGAAACGAAGCGAGCGCGATCGGCCGGCCGCTCGGCCCCGACCAGCCGCCGAAGACGAAAGCGCGAAACGTGCCCCAGTCGGTGACGCCGCCGTAGGCGGAGAGGTCTTGGAGATTGGGGGCATCGTCGAAGAGGAAACCGCCCGTCAGCCCCGGCCAGAGGCAGAAGCACGCAAGTAAAATGGTGCCGATCCACAAAAAAATAGGGGCAAGCGGGCGGAATGAATCCATGCCAAAGTTTTTCGTCGCAAGAAAGGCAATGACGTGGTGCCACCCTATTGGAAGAATTAGGTGGCGCCACGCAAGGGGAGTCAGCCAGTTAAGCCGTTAGCGGCAGATCGCGGGTCGCCATTTGACATCCAAATCGGAGCCCGTGGCACCGCACTTCCACTGCACGCCGCCTGCACCAGTTGTGGGGCTGAGCACTAATTTTTTGTCCTTTGCGACTTTGTCGTTATAAACGATTTCGATTTGCCCTTTAGTATTTATCGTAACTTTAGTGACCGCATTGCCCGTGATTGAGGTATCTGTGGCCAGACCGGCGGATGCGTTACTTTTTGGCAATCGGTTGTTGGTGGAGTAAAACTCCGTGACTGCCGTCTTGGCCCCGGCGGCGAGTGCCAGGCCCTCCGCGACGTGGGTGCGCTTGGTGTAATCCTGGTAAGCGGGCAGCGCAAAGGCCGCCAGAATCCCGATGATCGCCACGACGATCATCAGTTCGATGAGGGTGAAGCCTTGTTGCATGCGTTTCATGGTGGATCTCCTTGTTGCGGTGAGAATAATGCGCACGACGGGTGCGTCGGCAGGTGGAGCGTAGCGCGGCGGCGATCGCGATGTAAAGGGGTGCGGGGGAAAAATTTTTTTCCTTTTCATTCAATGGCTTGTGACGGCGTCTGCACTGCTTGTCGTGGATGGAGGGCGCATGGGAGGAGGGGGTACATCAAATTTTGCTGTGGACCTGGGGATGCAGCGTGGGTGTGCGGGGGCGCGACGCGGGGTTTGCCGCAGCCGCTGGGCGTCATTCGGCCAGGCCGAGGCGCTGCATCCAGTAGCGCAGCTTGGCCAACGTCCAGCCGAGTTCGCGGGCGGTCTTGCTCTGGTTCCAGCGGTTGCGTTCGAGGACGGCGACGAGGGCGGCGGCATCCAGCGGGGCGTCGCGATCCGGCGGGCAGTGCTGGAATCCGTCGAGGATCTGGGCGAGCCGCTCGGCGCGCAGGGGCTTGGTGAGGAAGTCGTGCGCGCCGAGTTTGACCGCGTGCACGGCGGTGTCGATGTCGCCGTAGGCGGTGAGGACGACGACGGGGGTGAGGGGGCGGCGTTCGCGGGCGTAGGGGACGAGCTCGAGGCCGTTGCCGTCGGGCAGACGCAGATCGGTGAGGATGAGGTGGTAGGGGGTGGCCGTGTCGGCGAGCACCTTGCGGGCACCAGCGCAGTCGCCCACGGAGTCGGCCTGCCAGCCGTGGCGGCGTAGGGCGAGCGTGAGGAGGGTGCGTAGGTCGGGCTCGTCGTCGATGATGAGGGCACGTGGCATGCCGGAATGATAACGGCTCGGGCGGGCGATGAGAAGGGGGTGGCGCTCAGCGCCGGCCGTAGCCGGCGATGGCTTCCCGGGCTTCGGCGATCTCCTCGTCCGTGAGATGCACCGGCTCGCCGAGCGTGCAGGCCCTCAGGTAGTGCTCGCACAGGGTTTCCAGCTCCTGCGCGAGCGCGAGCGCCTGGGGAAGGTCGCGACCGAAGACGAGCATGCCGTGGTTGGCCATGAGGCAGGCGCGGCGGCCTTCGAGGGCTTCGAGCACCGCGTCCGACAGCGCCTGGGTGCCGAAACGGGCGTAGCGGGCACAGCGCACGTCGGGGCCGCCGAAGCGCAGGATCATGTAATGGAAAGAGGGAAGGTCGCGGCGGTGGCAGGCGAGCGCCGTGGCTGCCGGGCTGTGGCAGTGGATGATGGCGCCGGCTTCCGGGCGATGGCGGTAGAGATCGCGGTGGAAACGCCATTCGCTCGAGGGGGGCCAGGGGCCGGAATGGGCGCCGTCGAGCGTCATCGGTACCATCATGTCGGTGGTGAGCTCCTCGGGCGCAATGCCGGAGGGGGTGATGAGGAAGCCTGCGGCGGTGCGCACGCTGAGATTGCCGGCGCTGCCGGGGTTGAGGCCGGTTTCGGCCAGGCGCCGGGCGGCGGCAAGCAGCGCCAGGGCGGCATCGGTCATCGGTCGGGCTCCAAGGCGAGCTTTACGGCGGCGAGCGGCGCGGGCCAGGCGCCGGTCTCGGTGAGAATTGCGGTGATCCAGCGCGCGGGGGTGACGTCGAAGGCGGGGTTGCGTACCCGCGCGGGAAGGGGGGTGAGGCGCACGGGGACGGGGTCGCCCGCGCCGGGCGGTAAGCCGGTGACGGTGAGGAGTTCTTCGGCAGCGCGTTCCTCGATGGGGATGGCGTCGCCGTCGGGGCAGGCGGGATCGAAGGTGGTGGCGGGCGCCGCCACGAGGAAGGGCACGCCGTGGGCATGCGCGGCGAGGGCTTTGAGGTAGGTGCCGACTTTGTTGGCGACGTCGCCGTTGCGGGCGATGCGATCGGCGCCGACGAGGACGAGGTCGATTTCGCCCCGGGCAATGAGGATGCCGGCGGCGTTGTCGGCGACGAGGGTGGCGGGCACCCCGGCTTGCGTGAGTTCCCAGTGGGTGATGAGGCCCTGGTTGCGCGGGCGGGTCTCGCTCACGAAGACTTCCATCGGGATGCCGGCGGCGTGGGCGAGGTAGATGGGGGCGAGCGCCGTGCCGGCGCCGCAGGTGGCGACCCAGCCGGCGTTGCAGTGCGTGAGAAGGCGCACGGGGCGATCGAGCCGGCGCGCTAGTTCCTCGATCCAGGCAAGCCCGGCGCGACCGATGGCCTCGCAGCGCCGGGCGTCGTCGGTGCGCTGGCGCTCGGCTTCAGACCAGGCGGCGGCGGGTCGATCGGCGGGCGGAAGCGGGGCGAGCACGGCGCGCTGCGCTTCGAGCGCGAGGCGCAGGTTTACCGCGGTGGGGCGGGTGGCGAGCAGCCGGGCGATCGCCGCTTCGAGGGCGGCGTCGCTGGCGTCGCGCTCCAGGGCGAGCGCCAGGCCATGGGCGGCAGCGACGCCGATGAGCGGGGCGCCGCGCACGCGCATGGCGACGATGGCTTCCAGCACGTCTTCCAGGGTGGTGAGCCGGCGCTCGACGACGCGCCAGGGAAGTCCGGTCTGATCGAGGATGACGATGGCGTTGCCATCGCGGCGCAGGGTGGCGAGCGGGGGAGTAAAGGACATCGTGAGCCGAACGTCGATCCAGGGCGAAGAAAATCATAGCACGGCAGGAACATGGGCACGCGCTACAATCGCTTCTTTGGTCCGATGCGGGATGCGGTGATGCGTTGGTTGTTCTGGTTCCTGTTGCTGCTGGCGGTGGTGTGGTGGGTGCGGCGGCGGTTTTTCGCGCAGGAGGGTGCGTCGCGCCCTGGGGGCGAAGGCGGGCGAGCCCAGCGGCGGCGGGGCGCTGCCGGTGAGGCCGAACCGATGGTGCAATGCGCCCATTGCGGGGTGTTCGTGCCGGCATCGGAAGCGGTGTCTGCCGGGGGGCGGACGTTCTGTTGCGTGGCGCATCGCGAGGAATTCGCGCGTGGAGGAGGGTGAGCGCTCCGCCGATGGCATGGCGGGGGTGGCCGTTCGCCTGGGGGATCTGCTGCGCGTGGCCGTGGCCGGCGTGCTGCTGGTGGGCGGGCGGCAGATGTCGCTGGGGGAGGAGTGGCCGGCGGCGTTTCTGTGGCTGGGCGTAGGCTATTTCGCGGCCGCCGTGGTGCTGGCCGCATTGCGGCCGATGCGCCTGCGCCGGCCGGGCGCATGGGTCACGGCCGCGGCGCTGTTGGACGTGGGGGCGCTCACGGGCTTCATGGCGGTGAGCGGGGGGTTCCGCTCGGGTCTGGTCCCTTTCCTGTATCTGGCGGTGGGTGGGGCCGCTTTGGGGGTGTCGCGCCGGCTCGCGGCCTTCTATGCATCCCTGGCCGCCCTGGCGATGCTGGGGGAGAATCTATGGCGTACCTGGTTGGGGGCGGGGCCGAGCGATGCCTATCTCGTGGGGCTGAGCGGGGCGGGCGCTTTTGCGGTGGCGCTGGCGGCGCAGGCGCTGGGGGAGCGTCTGCGCCGGGCGGAAGAGTCGGTCCGAGCGCAGCAGCAGACGCTCGCCTGGCAAAGGGAGATCAACGACCGCATCCTGCGGGAACTGCGCGACGGGGTGTTGGTGGTCGATGATCGGGACGTGGTGCGCTACGCTTCCCGGCCGGTGCGGCTTTGGCTGGGCCGGGAGCCCGTGGGAGAGCGGGTCGACGCGATTCTTCCCGGTGTCGATCGCGCTTTGGCACGTGCAGGGGGTGAGCGCTGGGTGACGGTGCAGGGGCGCCGGTTGCGTTGTCGGGCGAGCGTGCCCTATCGTGGCGGCGGGTGGCTGGTGTTCGTGAGTGATTTGGAGGAGGTGAGCCGGGAGTTCGAGCGC
Source organism: Tepidiphilus sp. J10 (assembly GCF_006980785.1). Lineage (NCBI taxonomy): Bacteria > Pseudomonadati > Pseudomonadota > Hydrogenophilia > Hydrogenophilales > Hydrogenophilaceae > Tepidiphilus > Tepidiphilus sp. J10. The sequence goes on along the minus strand of NZ_SBHP01000001.1, from coordinate 185,664 downwards.
AACAAGCTGGCCTCGCTCGGCGCTTTGGTCGGCGGGGTGGCGCACGAGGTGCGCAACCCCTTGGCGGCGGTGGTGCAGGCGTTGGAACTGATGCGGGGCGAGGAGGACGCGACGGCGCGCGAGACCTTGCGGGCGATGGCGCTCGACAATGCCGAACGGATCGAACGCCTGGTGGAGGACGTTTTGTCCCTGGGGCGGCGGCAGCGGCCTCGGCCGGAAGTACTCGATCTTTCCGTGTGGCTGAGGCAGTGGCGGCGCGAGGCGCTCGCGCGGCTGGGCCGCGGCGAGGAGGAGGTGGTGCTGGAGGGGGAGGAGGGCTTGCGCATTCGGGCCGATCCCGTGCATCTGCGCCACATCCTCGATAATCTCCTCGATAATGCGGCGCATTTCGCGAGCCGCCGCGCGGGTGCGATCCGCGTGTGTACCCGGGCCGAGGGGGAACGGGTGCGGCTGGAGGTGTGCGACGACGGGCCGGGACCGGCACCGCAGGTGCGCGAGCGTTTGTTCGAGCCGTTCGTTTCTTCGCGCGCCGGCGGCACGGGCTTGGGGTTGTACGTGGCCCGTACGCTCGCCCGGGCGAACCAAGGGGAAGTGGAGTGGGTCGACGCCGGATGCTTTCGCGTGTGGCTGCCGCGCGAGGGGCCATAGTGGGCGCGCTGCTGTGTACAATGCGATGCTCGATGCCCAGGGAGGAAGGGCGATGTTGCTGTTGATCGACAATTACGACAGTTTCACGTGGAATCTGGCGCAGTACTTCGGCGAGCTCGGGGCTCGGGTGAAGGTGGTGCGCAACGACGAGGTGACGGCGGGGCAGATCGCGGCCTGGCGGCCGCAGTATCTGGTGATTTCGCCCGGGCCGTGTTCTCCGCGCGAGGCGGGGATCTCGGTGGAGGTGATCGAGCGCTTTGCCGGTGAAATCCCCATCTTTGGCGTGTGCTTGGGGCATCAGGCGATCGGGGCGGCGTTCGGCGGCAGGATCGTCCACGCCAAGCGCTTGATGCACGGCAAGACCTCGCCCGTGTTCCATCGCGGCGAGGGGGTGTTCGAAGGGCTGCCCAATCCGGTGGAATGCACGCGCTACCATTCGCTTGCGGTGGAGCGCGAGTCGCTGCCCGAGTGTCTGGAGGTGACGGCCTGGACCGAGGACGGTGAGATCATGGGTTTGCGTCATCGCACGCTGCCGGTGGAAGGGGTGCAGTTTCATCCGGAATCGATCCTGACGCGGTACGGGCACGAGATGCTGGCCAATTTCCTGCGCCAGCACGCACCGCAGCCGGCGTGAAAGGAAATTTTGCGAAAGGAGCCACAGGTGGGAACGAAGATCACGCCGCGTGAAGCGCTGCAGCGTACGATCGAGCTGCGCGAGATTTTCTACGACGAAATGCTCGACCTGATGCGCCAGATCATGGCGGGTGAAGTCTCGCCGGTGATGATGGCGGCGATCCTCACGGGCCTGCGCGTGAAGAAGGAGACGGTGGGCGAGATCACTGCCGCGGCGCAGGTGATGCGCGAACTCGCGCTCAAGGTGGAGGTGCCTCCGCCACACGATCACCTTCTGGACGTGGTCGGCACGGGGGGGGATTCCTCGCACACGTTCAACGTGTCGACCACGAGCGCGTTCGTGATCGCCGCGGCCGGGGGCAAGGTGGCCAAGCACGGCAACCGCTCGGTGTCGTCCAAATCCGGCAGCGCCGACGTGCTCGAAGCCCTGGGGGCGGAGATCGCCCTGCCGCCCGAGGCCGTGGCGCGTTGCATCGCCGAGGTGGGGGTGGGGTTCATGTTCGCGCCGGCGCACCACAGCGCGATGAAGAACGTGGCGGCAGTGCGCCGGGAGATGGGTGTGCGCACCATTTTCAACATCCTGGGGCCGCTCACCAACCCGGCCGGGGCGCCGAATTCGCTCTTGGGGGTGTTCCACCCCGATCTAGTGGGGATCCTAGTACGCGTGATGCAGCGGCTCGGCGCCAGGCACGTGCTGGTGGTGCATGGGCTCGATGGTCTAGACGAGATCACACTGGGCGCGGATACGCTCGTGGGCGAATTGAAGGATGGCGAGATCACCGAGTACCGCATCCATCCAGAGGATTTCGGCCTGCCGATGGCCTCGAGCCGTAACCTCATGGTGGAGGATGCGCAGGAATCGCGGGCGCGGCTGCTCGCGGTGCTGGAGGGTGAGGCGGGGCCGGCGCGCGACATCGTGCTCCTGAACGCCGGGGCGGCGCTCTATGCGGCCAACGTCGTGCCCTCGATCGCCGAGGGCATCGAGCGCGCCCGCGAGGCGATCGATTCGGGCGCGGCGCGGGCCAAGGTCGACGCCTTCGTTGCCGCCACGCGCCGGTTCGCGTCCGAGGCTGGGCGATGAGCGACGTGCTCGATCGCATCCTCGCGCGCAAGCGGGAAGAGGTGGCCGCGGCGCGCGCGACCCGGTCGCTCGCCGAGCTGGAGGCGGCGGCGCGGGCGCGGCTCGAACGCGATCCGCCGCGCGGTTTCGTCGCCGCCATCGAGCGCAAGCTCGTGGCCGGCGAGCCTGCGGTGATCGCCGAGATCAAGAAAGCGAGCCCTTCGAAAGGGGTGATCCGGCCCGAGTTCGACCCGGCCGCGATCGCGCGCGCCTATGAATCGGCCGGCGCGGCCTGCCTCTCCGTGCTCACCGACCGGGAGTTTTTCCAGGGGGCGCCGGAATATCTCGCCGCGGCGAGGGCGGCCTGCACCTTGCCGGCGCTGCGCAAGGATTTTCTCGTCGACCCTTGGCAGGTGTGGGAATCCTGCGCAATGGGAGCCGACGCGGTGCTCCTGATCGTGGCCGCGCTCGACGATGCGGCGCTGCGCGAGCTCGCGCTACTCGCCCACGAGCTGGGGCTGGACGTACTGGTGGAAGTGCACGACGCGGCCGAGCTCGAGCGCGCGCTCGAGCTACCCGTGCGGCTCGTGGGGATCAACAACCGGGATCTACGCACCTTCGAGGTGTCGCTGGAGACCACTTGGTCGCTCTTGCCGCGCATTCCGCAAGACCGGATCGTGGTGACGGAATCGGGTATCGGCGCGCCCGCGGACGTGGCGGCCATGCGCGCGCGCGGCGTGCAGACCTTTCTCGTGGGCGAGGCCTTCATGCGCGCGCCCGATCCGGGTGCCGCTTTGCGCGCGCTCTTTTTTGCCTGAGCGATGGGGAGAGATCCGGTGCGGCGATGGGGATGGATGGTGGCAGCCTGTGTGCTGCTTGCCGGCTGCGGGCGGCAGGAGACGCCGGAGCAGCAGCAGGAGCAGCCGGTGGTGGTGCGCACGGCGCCGGTGCGCGCGGCGGAGCCCGCCCCGCTGGTACTCTCCGGTACGGTGCGGGCGCGCCACGAAACGCCGCTCGCCTTCCAGGTGGGAGGGCGCATCGTGGCGCGGCTGGTCGATGCGGGGGCGTCGGTCCAGACCGGGCAGGTGCTGGCCCGGCTCGATCCCAAGGACGTGCTCGCCCGGCTCGAGGCAGCCCAGGCCGAGGTGCGCGCGGCCCAGGCGCAGTGGCGCCTGGCGCAGAACGAGCTCGCGCGCACCGAACGGCTGGCGGCGCAGCAGTTCGTGGGCGAGCAGGCGCTCGACCGGGCGCGCACTCAGCTGGAGGCCGCGCGCTCGCAGCTCGAAGCGGCGCAAGCCCAGGAACGGCAGGCACGTAACGCTTTGGGTTATACCGAGCTGCGTGCCCCGACCGACGGGGTGCTCATGGAATGGAGCGCCGAGCCGGGGCAGGTGGTGGCGGAGGGACAGCCGGTGGCCACGCTCGCGCAAAAGGGCGCCCATGAGGTGGAGGTGGCCTTGCCGGAGCGTTTCGGGAGCCAGCCGCCGCTGCGGGGCGAGGCTATTTCGTCCGACGGTTCGGTGGTGCCGATCGAACTGCGTGAGGTGAGCGGAGCGGCCGATCCAGTGTCGCGCACTTTCCGCGCACGCTATCGCCTGCTCACCGCCGATCCGCCGCCGCTGGGTAGCGTGGTGCAAGTGCGTTTGCCCCAGCCGCCGGTGGAAGGCTGGGAAGTGCCGGTGGGGGCGATCGACGAGCGTGGCGCTGGAGCGCGGGTCTGGCGGGTGCGCGAGGGACGCCTCGAAGCGGTGCCGGTAGAGGTCTTGTCGATGGATCAACGCACGGCACGGGTGCGTGGGCCGCTGCAAGCGGGCGAGCGGGTGGTGGCGTTCGGCACTCATGTGCTGCGCGAGGGGATGCGGGTCGAGGAGCGCTTGCCGTGAGTTTCCCCAATCTCTCGGCGCTCGCGGTGCGCGAGCGCGCCGTCACCCTCTTCTTTTTGATCCTGTCGGCCTTGGCTGGCCTGTATGCCTTTCTTGGCCTCGGGCGGGCGGAGGATCCGGCCTTCACCGTGCGTATCCTCATGGTGTCGGCGCTGTGGCCGGGAGCCACGGCGCCGCAGATGGAAGAGCAGGTGGCGCACCGTCTGGAGAAACGGCTGCAGGAGCTGGAATACCTTTACCGGTTGACGACGACGGTGCAGCCGGGGCGGGTGGACATCCAGGTGGAGTTCGAGGAGTACGTGCCGCAGCGCGAGATCGGCCGGCTGTTCTACGAGGTGCGCAAGCGCATGTGGGACGAGGCTTCGACGCTGCCGCAGGGAGTGATCGGCCCCATCGTCAACGACGATTTCTCCGACGTCTATTTCAGCCTGATGGCGCTGACGGCGCCCGGCTTGCCGCCGTGGGACCTGGTGCGCGAAGCCGAGGCGCTGCGCGACCGGCTCGCTCGCGTGCCCGGCGTACAGAAGGCGCTGCTCATCGGCGAGCAGCCCGAACGGATCTTCCTCGAGCTCGACCTCGACCGCCTCATCCAGTTGGGGCTGACGCCGCAGGCGGTGTTCGAGGCGATCGACGCGAACAACGCGCTGGTTCCGGCCGGATTCCTCGATACCGGCGGGCCGAGGGTGTACGTGCGTATTCCGGGGGCCGACCTCTCGGAGATGGATCGCATTGCCGCGGTTCCGCTGCGCGTGGGGGGGCGCATCCTCACGGTGGGGGAGCTGGGGACAGTCCGCCTGGGTGTGGAGGATCCACCTTCGTTCCTGGTGAGGGCCCACGGTGAGGAGGCGATCCTTCTCGGCGTGGTGATGCAGCGCGGCGAGAATGGGCTCGAGCTGGGCAAGCGGCTCGCACGCTTCGTGGCCGAAGAAGAGGCCAGATTGCCGGCCGGCATGACGCTCTCCGTGCTCACCAATCAGGCCGAGGCGATCGCGCAAGCCGTCGATCTCTTCCAGGTGAAGTTCCTCGTGGCCGTGGCGGTGGTGATGGGGGTGACTTTCCTCACGCTCGGTTGGCGCGCCGGGGTGGTCGTGGCCGTGGCCATTCCCGTGACGCTGGGGCTCACGTTTCTCGCGATGCGCTGGAGCGGGATCGACCTGGACCGCGTCTCGCTGGGGGCGCTGATCCTCGCCCTGGGCTTGCTGGTCGATGATGCGATCATCGCCATCGAGATGATGATCGTCAAGCTCGAGGAAGGCTGGGATCGGATCGCGGCGGCCGGCCATGCCTGGAACGTGACGGCCAGGCCCATGCTCTTCGGCACTCTGGTGACGGTGGCCGGTTTTTTGCCCATCGGCTTCGCGCGCTCGGGCGTGGGGGAATACGCCGGGAACATCTTCTGGGTGCTCGGCTACGCCCTGGTGATTTCCTGGGTCGTGGCGGTGATCTTCACGCCTTATCTGGGCGTGAAACTGCTGCCGTCCTACCCCAAGCGCGAGGCCGGGCACGGGGTGTACGATTCCCCGGCCTACCAGCGATGGCGCGCGGTGATCGTCTGGTGCGTGGCGCGGCGTAAGACCGTGGTGGGCGCGACCCTCGCGGCGCTCGCGCTGGGGGTGGCGGCCATGGTGGGGCCGGTGCAGAAACAGTTCTTTCCAAGCTCCGACCGTTCGGAGGTGCTGGTTTCGATCTGGCTGCCGGCAGGCTCGGCCATCGGGCGCACCGACGAAGTGGCGCGGCGCATCGAGGCGATCCTCGCGCCCTTGCCGGAGGTGCGTTCGTTGTCGACCTACGTCGGGCGCGGGGCGCCGCGCTTCTTCATCTCGGCCAACCCCGAGGAGCCCGATCCGGCTTTTGCCAAGATCGTGGCCGTGACGCAGGGGGTGGAGGCGCGCGAGAAAGTGATCGCGCTGCTCGAGGCGCACCGGCAGGCAGGGGAATTCGCCGAGGCGCGCATCCGGGTCCATCGTCTGCTCTATGGGCCGCCGGTGCCCTGGCCGGTGGCTTTTCGCGTGGTGGGGCCGGATCTCGAGGAGTTGCGCCGTCTGGGTGAGGAAGTGCGCGCGGTGATGGCATCCCATCCGCACGTGCGCGACGCACACCTCGAATGGAACGAGCGCGCGCCCGTGCTGATGCTGGAGGCCCCGGCCGAGCGCCTGCGGGCCATGGGGTTGACGCCGCGGGAGGTGGCGCGGCAGCTGCAGTTCGCACTCGACGGCATTCCCGTGACCGAAGTGCGGCGCGACATCCGTACCGTGACCTTGCTCGCGCGCGGCGAGGCGGCGGTGCGCGACCTGGCGCGGCTCGAGAGCCTCGAGTTGCGCACCCTCGATGGGGCTCGGGTACCGCTGGGGCAGGTGGGTCGCCTCGTGATACGGCACGAGGAGGTGCGCTACAAGCGCCTCGATCGGGAGCGATTCGTCGCGGTGCAGGGCGAGATCGAGGGCGCGCAGGCGGTGGACGTGACCGAGGCGCTGTGGAGCGCGCTCGCTCCCTTGCGGGCGAGCTTGCCGCCGGGCTACCGCATCGAGATCGGCGGCACGGTGGAGCAGTCGCGCAAGGCCGACGCCTCGATCCAGAAATTGCAGCCGGTGATGGTGGCGGTGATGCTGATCCTCATCATGCTGCAGATGCGTGAATTCGCCGGCACCTTCATGACCGTGGCCACGGCGCCCCTGGGGGTGATCGGGGCAGCCGTGGCGCTGCTCGTCTTCGACCAGCCCTTCGGTTTCGTCGCCCTGCTCGGTCTCATCGGCCTGGCGGGGATCCTGATGCGCAACACGCTCATCCTCACCCAGCAGGTGCGCGACAATCTCGAGGCCGGAATGACGGCGCTCGAGGCGGTGGTAGAGGCGGCGGTGCGGCGCACCCGGCCGGTGCTGCTCACGGCCCTTGCGGCGGTGCTCGCCTTCGTGCCGCTGGCGACCGACACTTTCTGGGGGCCGCTCGCCTACGTGCTGATCGGCGGCGTGATGGGGGGGACGCTCATCACCTTGTGTTTCGTGCCGGCGCTCTATGCGCTATGGTACCGTCTGCCGCAGCGCAAAATGGGCTAGAATCAAAAAATCGTTCCATTTTCCGGTCGTAGGGGGCATGAGTATGGATTTCGAGCAGGCACGATTCAACATGGTGGAGCAGCAGGTACGCACCTGGGAGGTGTTCGATCAGCGGGTGCTGGATGCGCTGATGACGGTGCGGCGCGAGCAGTTCGTGCCGGAACCCTACCGGACGTTGGCGTTTGCCGAGGTGGAGATCCCGCTGGGATTCGGCGAGCGCATGCTGCGGCCGGTGATCGAAGGCAAGGTGCTGCAGGCGGTGCAGCTGCAGAAAAGCGAGGTCGCGCTCGAGATCGGTGCGGGTTCGGGCTATTTCGCCGCCTGCCTCGCCCATCTGGGGCAATGGGTGCACAGCGTCGAGATCGTGCCGGAACTCGCCACGCGCGCCCAGGCGAACCTCGAGGCCGAGGGCTTCGACAACGTCGAAGTAATCACCGGTGACGGCCTCGAGGCGCTGGCGGCGCCGGGCCCCTTCGATGTGATCGTGCTCTCGGGCGGAGTGGCGGAGGTGCCGCGTTTCCTGCTCGATGCGCTCAAGGCCGGCGGACGGCTCTTCGCCTTCGTCGGTGACGAGCATCTCATGCACGGCCGGCTCTATACCTGTTCCGAGCCGGGCAAGGTGCGCCACGAGGATTTGTTCGAGACGGTGGTACCCCGGCTGCGCGTGCCGCAGCCGGAGGCTCCTGCCGCCCTATTGGTATGAGTCGGATGAACGGACGGGAACGAACGCGCGGCTGCGGCTGCCTCACTCCGTGGCGTGTGGCCTTGACCCTCGGTTTGGCGGTGGGACTGGGCGTCGGTGCCGGGGGGGCGCGTGCGGCCGATCTGCTCACGCTCTATCGGCAGGCGTTGCTGCAGGATCCCAGCTACGCGGCCGCGCGGGCGTCGATGATGGCCGGTCAGGAGCAGATGGTTCAGGGTCGGGCGCTGCTTTTGCCGAACGTGGCGCTCGATGCCAACGCTTTGCACAATCGCCTGGACGTCGGTGAGATCGACAAGAACTATGGCTCGCGCCAATGGACGGTGCGGCTCACTCAGCCGCTTTTTCGTCTGCAGAACTGGGCGGCAGCCAAGCAGGGGGAGTTGCGCACCAGCTTGAGCGATCTGCAATGGGCCGAGGCACAGCAGGAGGTGGCGTTGCGCTTGGCTCGAGCCTATTTCGACGTGGTGGCGGCCCAGGAGGCGGTGGATGCGGCAGCCGAGCTGCATCGTGCCTCCAGCGAGCAACTGGCATATGCCAAGAAGAGCTTCGAGGTGGGTACCGTCACCATCGTGGATGTACACGAGGCCCAGTCGCGCTTCGATCTGGCCGACGCGCAGCTGATCGCGGCACAGAACCAGTTCGATGTGGCGCAACAGGCCTTGGCGGCCATCGTGGTGGATCTACCGCAACGGTATGCCCGGCTGAGCCCGGATGCCACATTGTCCGGCCCCGAGCCGGCACGGATGGAACCGTGGGTGGAGGCGGCGCAGCAGGACAATTTTCTGGTACAGCAGGCGATGGTGAGCCGCGAGATCGCCCAGCGCGAGGTCCAGCGGCGCCGTGCCGGACACCTTCCCAGTGTGGATCTGGTGGCGCAGCACGGCAAGTCGCGTGATCTCTCCCGTTTCCCGCCGTTGCACACCGAGACGGCGGAGTCGTCTCAGATCGGGGTACAGGTTACGGTGCCGCTCTATGCCGGCGGCGCCACCCAATCGCAGGTGCGCGAAGGGGCTGCGTTGCTCACCAGGGCCGATCGGGAGGAGGAGTATGCCAGGCGGCAGGCGGTGTTGAGTGCCCGGGAAGCTTTTCTCGGCCTGACGAGCGGTTTGGCGCGGGTGCGGGCACTGGAAGCGGCGCTGCAATCGTCTTTGTCGAACCTCGCGTCCACGCGCTTGGGCTACGAGGTGGGGGTGCGGATCAACGTCGATGTGTTGAATGCCATGGCGCAAGTGGCCGATGCCCGGACGCAGTTGTCGCGTGCGCGCTACGATACGCTGTTGTGGCAGCTTCGGCTGAAGGCGGCGGTAGGCAGGCTCTCGGAGGAGGATCTGGCCGCGGTCAATGCGCTTCTGGTCGAGGAGTGACGGGTCCTCCGGCATCTCGTCGCGTGCGATTCCGTTCACGCTCGAGCCAGGGGGTGAGCAGCTCGAGCGTGCGTTCGGTGGCGCCGCGATGCGCGGCAAGGAAAATGGCGCCGTTGGCGATCACCGCGGCGCGCTCGTCGGGCTGTTCGATCCATCGCTGCGCGAGTTCGATCGCTTCCTGGGGGTTGCGTACCTGGGCGATGGCCTGAGCCGCCACGCCCTGGGCGACCACGTCGGCAAAATTCTCCGTGTGGGGGCCGACGATGGGCGGCGTGCCGGCGGCGAGCGCCTCCAGGGGATTCTGCCCGCCGTAGCGCTCCCAGCTTCCGCCGATGATGGCCACGTCGGCAAGCGCGTAATAGGCGTAGAGTTCGCCCATGCTGTCGCCGAGCCAGACGTCGTCTTCGGGGTGTGGCAGGGAGACGCTGCGGCGGCGATGGCGCAAACCATGGCGTTCGACGAGACGGGCGACTTCGTCGAACCGCTCGGGGTGCCGTGGCACGATCACCAGGAGCGGTGGCTCGTGGAAAAGGAAATCTTCCCGTTCGGCCCATTCCTGCCGTAACCCTTCCCAGGCGCGCAGGAAACGGGCTTCCTCGCCTTCGCGGCTACTGGCGAGCACGACGACGGGGCGGGGGCCGATGGCCTCGCGCCACGTCTGCGCCAGCGCGATCGCCGCCGGTTCGGGGCTCCAATCGAATTTGAGGTTGCCCGTGACGGCGATGCGGGAGAGGCCGAGCGCGCGCAAACGCTGCGCATCGGCCGCACTCTGCGCCCCGACCTGCACGAAGGCGTCCCACTCGAGCGGTAGTAGCCAGCGGAAACGGCGATAGCGGCGAAAGGAACGCTCCGACAGCCGGGCGTTGGCGAGCACGAGCGGCACGCCCTGTCGCTTGGCCTGCCGCAGCCAATTCGGCCAGATCTCGGTCTCCATCACGATCCCCAGCCGCGGGCGCGCGCCTTCGAGGAAACGGCGTACCCAACGGCTGTGATCATAAGGGGCATAGGCTTGCACGATGGCGGGATCGTGGGCCCAGAGCCGGTGGCCGGTCTCCAGGCCGGTGGGGGTCATGTGCGTGACGAGCAAGCGCAGCCGAGGGTAGCGGCGGCGCAGCGCCCGCACCAGGGGATGAGCCGCGCGCGTTTCGCCCACCGAGACGGCGTGGATCCAGAGGGTGTCGCGGCCGTCGTCGGGTAAGGCGACGTGCCCCAGGCGTTCGCGCCAGCGGCGCGACACGTCTGGTCGGTCGCGATGCCGCAGCCAATGCCGCAGCCGCAGCCACGGCCAGGCGAGCCGCCAGAGGGCATCGTAGATGTGATAACGTAGGGACACGGGCGACGTCGCAAAAAAGTGGGCAACGATGCTAGTTTAGCAAGTCCGGCGGCGATGCGCCCAAGTCGTGGAAAAGAAAGGGGGGAATGGCGCAGGATGGCGACTTATGCGATCGGGGACGTGCAGGGGTGTTACGCAGCACTGCAGCGTCTGCTCGAGGGGATTGGCTTTGCTCCACCGCACGACCGGTTGTGGCTGGTGGGCGATCTGGTCAATCGCGGACCGCAGTCGCTGGAAGTGCTGCGCTTCGTGCGTACGCTGTCGCCGGATTCGGTCGAGGTGGTGCTGGGTAACCACGATCTGTATCTCTTGATGCGGGCGGCGGGTTATCTCAAGCGCGCGCGAGACGACACCCTGGATGCGGTGCTCGCGGCGCCGGATCGCGACGAATTGCTCGAATGGTTGCGGACGCGGCCCTTGCTGGTGGTAGACGAGGATATTGGCTATGCGATGGCGCACGCCGGCGTGAGTCCGGTCTGGTCGCTGGCGCAGGCGGCGGCGTGTGCGCGCGAGGTGGAGAAGGCCTTGCGCGGCGATTCGGCGTGGTTGTTGCGGCTAAAGGGCGATCGGCCCACGCGCTGGCGCGACGATTTGGCCGGCCTCGATCGACTGCGCTACATCGTCAACGCCTTCACGCGCATGCGCTTCGTGTCGCTGCGCCACGGGGCCCTGGAGCTGGAGGCGAAAGGGCCGCCGGAGCGGGCGCCCAAAGGCACGGTGCCGTGGTTCCGTTGGCCGCAGCGGGTGCCGCTGGGGGTGCAGGTGGTGTTCGGCCATTGGTCGGCACTGGGGTTTTACGCCGGCGATGGCGTGCTCTGCATCGATACGGGTTGCGTCTATGGAGGGTTGCTCACGGCGGTGCGGCTGGAGGATGGGGCGGTTTTCACCGTCTCGGGGAAGTGAGCCTCAGGCGCGAAAACGCTGCAGGAGCGCACTCAGGGTCTGCGTGAGCCGATCGAGCCGCTCGGCGGCTTCGCTGCCTTGACGTGCGAGGTCGGCGAGGGTTTCGGAGGCGCCGGCGACATGGGCGACTTCTTGGGCGATCTGACGATTGACGCTTGCCTGCTCACTCGTGCCTTCACGGATCGCTTGGGCTTGCGCGCCGATTTCGTCCATCGTGTGCTCGATCGCATCGATCGCGGCCAGGGCTTGGCGAGAAGAGGCGAGAGCCGTTTGGATCGATTCCCGTCCTTGGGCCATGTCGGCGACCATCCTGGTGACGTGGGATTCGACGCGTTGGATCGTGGCCCCGATCTCGCCCGTGGCCTGTGCCGTGCGCTCGGAGAGTTTTCGTACTTCGTCGGCGACCACGGCAAAGCCTCGGCCGTAGGCGCCGGCACGAGCCGCTTCGATCGCGGCGTTGAGGGCGAGCAGGTTGGTCTGTTCGGCGATGTCGCGGATGACCTCGACGATGCGCCCTACCGATTCCATTTCACCGTCGATGGTGCCGGCGTCTTCGGCTAGCGCTTCGAGCCGTTGCGCGAGCGTTTGGGTATCCTGGGTGTGGGAGCGCACCCGGTGGGCGGCCTCACGGCTGCGGGCGACGCCATCGGCTACTGCCTCGGCTGCGTGCTGGGCATCGGAGGCGGATTGGTCCATGGCGGTGGAGAGCTCTTCGATGCCGGCAGCCATTTCTTGCGCCGATTGCGCTTGTTGTTCTGCGGCGGCGGCAATCCGTCGGGCGCGCTCACGTTCGGCAGCAACCGAGTCGGTCAACTGCCCGCTCGCCTGGGTGAGGGTGTGGACGAAGTCCCGTAGTTGGCTGCGCATGTCCTGCAGGGTCGCGATCAGGGTGCCGATCTCGTCGCGCCCCTCGTCATCGAGATCCTGGCGCAGGTCGAGGGCGGCGACGGCGCGTGCGAAGTCGAGCGCAGTGCGCATGCCGTGGCGTAGGCGATGGGTGGAGAAGTAGGCGAGGATGAGGAGCAGCAGCGTCACGGCGCCGAACAGCAGCGCGATGACGAGGCGGCTTTGATCGGAGGCTTGGGCGCTGTGGTCGAAGTCGGCGCGGGTGGCGTCGCGTTCGAGATGGATCAAGTCGTCGAGGGCGGCGTGGACGTCGTGCAGTTGCGTCTCGATCTGCCCGATGAGTCCGCGCTGGGATCGACCTAGACCAGCGAGGTCGTCGCCATAGAGTTCGATGGTCTGACGCGCCGTGTCTACGGCCTGATGAAAGCGCTGGGCGGCTTCTTCGAGGCGAGCGAACGCGGTGCGTTCGTCTTCGCGCATCGGCCGTTGCCCGAACGCTGCGAGGATGGCTTGGGCTTGATCCGAGGCGCGCTCGAGCTCCTGTGGATCGAAGGAGGAGATTTTCTGGCTCGCGTCGGCAAAGACGCGGTAGAGGAAACTCGCTTGCCGCTCGGCCAGGTGTTTGAGCTGGGCGAGGTCGACGAAGGGGGCGACTTGGCCGCTGTAGGCGCTGCGCATCGTGCCGGTCTGGGTGTCGATGGTCTGGTAGGCGAGCGCGATCACGATCGAAAAGAGTCCGATCGCGATCGCGACCATGATCCAGTAGCGTGCCTGCAGCGAAAGAGTGAGCGAACGGGAACGACGCGCCATCCTCGAGGGTTCCTCAGCGCGCGGCAAATACCGGCGCGCCGTCGGCCCGTTCGATCACCAGCGTGGCCGAGCGCGGCCGGCCACCGCCCAGTTCGCGGAACTGCACATGTGGCCATTCGGAGAAGGCGGTGGGATGCGCTGCGAGGTAGGTTGCGAGATCTTGGCCTGCAGGGAGGGCGGGGGCGCGTGGATGGCCTTCGGCTTCGCCGGGATGCTGGACATTGACGAACATCGTGCGCCCGTCGTTGCTCCAGGTGAGCCCGGTGATCTCACAGCCCGAGGGGCCGACGAGGAAGCGGCGAATGAGCCCGGCGTCGGGGTCGGCGACCAGCATCTGGTTGTTGCCCATGCCTTGGTAGGGGCCGGCGTTGCTGTAGCTGCCGTCGGTGAGGATCCACAGGCGGCCGGCGGCGTCGAATCCCAGGCCGTCGGGGGAGTTGAAGAGGTTGTCTTTGGTGATCGCCGCCGAGCCGGCGCGCGCATCGCCTCGAGGATAAACGAGGGGGTTGCCGGCGAGCACGAAGAGATCCCAGGAGAATTCGTCCGCCGTCGGATCGCCGCCGTTTTCTTGCCAGCGCAGGATCTGACCCCAGAGGTTCTCGGCCCGGGGGTTGGCGGCGTCGACTTCGCTCGCCTTGCGCCGGTTGTTGTTGGTGAGCGTGACATAGACTTCCCGGCGATGAGGATGGATGGCAACCCATTCGGGACGATCCATTTTGGTCGCGCCGACGACATCCCCGGCCAGTCGCGCATGGATGAGGACGTCGGCTTGCGTGGGCAAGCGCGCCTCGGCGGCGAGCAGTGGATTGCGTTCCTTGTCGAGCAGAATCCATTGGCCACGGAAACGTTGGCCGTCGGGCGTGGGGTCGGCAGTGAATCGGGCGACGTAGAGATCGCCGGAATCGAGCAGGTCGCGGTTGGCGGCAGGGTTGCCGGGGTCGTAGCGGCCGTGGCTCACGAAGCGGTAGAGGTATTCGTAGCGTTCGTCGTCGCCCATGTAGACGACGACCCGCCCGTCGGGGGCGATCGTGACGGCGGCATTTTCGTGCTTGAATCGGCCGAGCGCGGTGCGTTTCTTCGGCGTACTTTGGGGGTCGAAGGGGTCGATCTCGACCACCCAGCCGAAGCGGTTGGGTTCGTTGGGTTCGCGCCGCAGGTCGAAGCGCTCGATCACTTCGTACCAGCGATAACCGCCGTCCTTGCCGATGCCGTAGCGTTGGTGCATCGGGTCGGTGCTGCCGCCGCCGAAGTAGTTGTGAAAGTTTTCTTCGCACGTGAGGTAGGTGCCCCAGGGGGTGAACCCATTGGCGCAGTTGTTGAGCGTGCCGCGTACTTGGGTTCCCGTGGGGTCGGCCGAGGTGCGCAGGAGCGGATGACCCGCGGCTGGGCCAGTCAGCACCATGGGCGAGTCGCCGGTGATGCGGCGGTTGTATTTCGAGGGAATGACAGGGCGCCAACCGCTTTGACCGTCGCGTTGCAGATGAACAATGGATACGCCATGCGCGTTGATCGCTTTCATCGCCTTTTCGCGCGTCCAAGGCTCGGTGTATTCCTTGCCGAAGAGGTATTCGTAGTTGGTGTATTCGTGGTTGAGTGCAAGAAGACCTTGGTCGTAGACATTGGGACCAAAGGGGAAGAAGTGCATGCCGTCGTGGTTGTCCCCGATCTGCCGGGCCTGCTCTTCGGCCGAGGCCGAGGCATCGGGTCGCCAGTAGGCGGAAAAGTCGAGCAGGGGGTCGCCCCAGGGCAGGATGGCGCGCACCACGTAGCCGTCCATCACGGTGACGTAGTCGTGGCTGTGGGTGGGAATCGAGCGGGGGAAAGCAGCCAGTAACGACGAGACCGTGGTACCCCGATCGTCGAGCGAGCGGGCGAGTGCCGCGGCCGGCGAGGCGAAAAAGCTCAGGAGGGTTGCGCCGCCCGCGCCTTGGAGCAGGCGGCGGCGGACCTGATCGACGATCTCGGTAAAGGTGTGGTTTTCGGCTTCTCGGGTTACGGGATTGTCTTTCATCGCTTTCATGGGATCTGTCGGGGGGCGGTTCGATGGTGCAGAGTCTAGAGCGGCTGTGTGACGGTTTTATGGCGAAGGCAGGTCTTCCTCGATACGCTCGCGTACCCAGGCTTCGAGGGCTCGGGTGAGCGCTTTGCGGTCGGCTCCCTGGGTGGGTAGGGGCTCGGAGACATCGAGCCGGGCGCGCAGCCGAGGCTCTCGCACGATACGGACCAGTGATTGCATGAGCGTCATCTGCCCGTAGAAGGCTGCCGCGGTCGTGCGTCGGCCGTCGGCATCGTAGTAGCGAATCGCTACGGCTTGGACCGGGGCGCCAGCGTCGATCGCCGGTTGCAGCAGCGCCGCGTGGAAGGGGTGTAGCGACAGGCCGTCGGTGGTGGTGCCTTCGGGAAAGAGCGCGACGCTCTGCCCTTGCCGCAGATGCGATACGAGCTCACGGGCGAGCACCGCGGCGTGTCCCCGGCTGCCGCGCCGCAGGAAAATGGTTTCGTTGCGCGCCGCGAGCCAACCGATGATGGGCCAGCGGCGGACTTCGGCCTTGGCGATGAAGGCGGCGTCGGTCTGCGAGAGGACGACGAAGACGTCGATCCAGGAGACGTGGTTGAGGGCGAGCAAGGCGCCGCTGGCGAACTCGCCATGCCGCTCCACCTCGATGCCGCACAGGGCGACGAGGCGCCGCGACCAACGCTGCCGCAGACGGGCGCGGGTGGGGGCATCGGCGAAGGGAAAGCACAGGACGATGGTGGCTAGCCCAATGGCGAGATGAAGGGCGAGGCGGGCGAGCCGCAGCGCGCGGATCGGTCGGGGAACGGAGCGGAGCATGGTGGTCGTCGGTTCATGGGGGTGATCGGCGCATGGTAGCGGAAAACGGGCATGGCGAACGGGCCGTGGCGCGGCTGTATGGCGTCATCGTGCAAGGTTTGCGCCGACCTCACCCAGTGAGCGCGCACGACGGCTTTTCACGGTGCTATGAGGGGAGTTACCGCCTGCATCCATGTCGCTCCCGTATAATCGCCATCTGCTCTGCAAGGCGATGAAGGAATCGGCGATGACGCGTATCGTGGTGTGCGGATCGATGGCTTACGACACGATCATGGTTTTTGAGGATCGATTTCGCGAGCACATCCTGCCCGATAAAATCCATATGATCAATGTGGCTTTTACCGTGCCACGGTTGCGGCGCGAATTCGGAGGCTGTGCCGGCAATATCGCCTATGGTCTGAAACAGTTGGGTTCCGAGCCGGTGATCGTTGCCACGGTAGGCGAGGATGTGCAGCCGTATTTCGCACGGCTGGAATCGCTCGGTATCTCGCGCGAAGGGATCGCCGTGCTGCCCGGGGAATTTACTGCCCAGGCGTTCATCACCACCGACCTCGACGACAACCAGATCACCGCTTTTCACCCGGGCGCGATGGCTTTATCGCATCGCAATCCGGTGGCGGGGCGTTTGGCCGGGCAGTGGGCCATCGTTGCGCCCGATGGCCTGGAGGGGATGCTCGCGCATTGTGCGGCGCTCGCCGAGGCCGGGATTCCTTTCGTCTTCGATCCTGGGCAGGCCTTGCCCCTCTTCTCGGGCAAACAGTTGTTGCAGTGCCTGGAACCAGCGCGGGTTTGTGCCGTCAATGATTACGAGGCGCAGTTGCTGGAAGAGCGTACGGGATTGTCGCTGGTGGCACTGGCTTCGCGGGTCGAGGCGTTCGTCGTGACGCGGGGGGCGCAGGGCGCCTGGGTCTTCGTCGAGGGGGAGCGTTTCGAGGTACCGCCGGTTCGCCCCGAGGCGGTGGTGGATCCCACCGGCTGCGGCGACGCCTTCCGCGCGGGACTGCTCCATGCGATCGCTTCGGGTAGTGATTGGATCCGGGCGGTGCGCCTGGGCGCCGTGCTCGGGGCGATCAAGGTCGCCTCACGCGGGGCGCAGAATTACACCTTGCGCCGTGAGGAGTTGGTGCGGCGCTATGAAGAAACCTACCAGGAGAATTGGCCATGGTCGTGAAGAAAGGGATGGTATTGATGGTGGTGGCGGCTCTGGGCGTGGCGGGATGTGCCTCGGGGCTTGGGGGCGGCACTTATGGTCGGACCGAGGCGCGCCGGGCGATGAGCGTACAGTACGGGGTGGTCGAATCGGTGCGGCCGGTGCAGCTCGAAGGCACGAAGTCGCCGCTGGGCGCAGGGGCCGGGGCGGTGGTCGGCGGGGTGGCCGGAAGTGGCGTCGGCGGCGGCCGTGGTCAGATCGTCGGGGCGACCGTGGGTGCCGTGGCCGGGGGCCTCGCGGGTGCGGCGCTGGAAGAGGTGGCGACGCGCAGGCCGGGCGTGGAGGTGACGGTCCGGCTGGATAACGGCCGCGTGATTGCGGTGGTTCAGGAAGACGAGGGTGAAGGGTTCCGCCTGGGTGAGCGCGTGCGCGTGCTCAGCGATGGAGGAACGATGCGGGTGGCACGCTGAGAAATGCATGGGGCTGCGAATGGCCCTGATGTGCGCGCGTGCGGAGGCGGGGTGTTCGCAGCGCTGGGTGCGAGATCACGCACGCAGCCGGCGGGCATCCGCGCCGTGAAGCGCGCCGCGATGCAGCCCCGTGGCAGAGCTGATTCGCGGCGGCTATTCGCGGCGGCTTTCAACCTTGGATCAGTTTGAGTTCGTAGCCGACGATGCCGGCTTCGAAGGTCTCCAGCGCGAGGGTGCGCTCGATCCGTTCGTTCGGGGGGAAGTAGGGTTTTTCGGCTCCCCATTCCGAGGGGAGGATGTGTCGACGCACGAGTACTCGGCCGGTCGCGTCTTTCAGGGTGAGTTCCAGGGTGGGCCAGGGCGTGGGATGGGACGCCCGGTTTCGCAGCGTGAAGCCGAGGGTCCAACGGCCCGGGGCTGATTCGCGGATCAGTTCCGAGTGTTCGATGACGAGTGTTCGAGTGTCGAGGGGGGGGGTGACGGTGCACCCCAGTTCTTGGCAGACGCGCTCCCAGTAGGCGAAGGTCAGGGGAAAGCGTTGGATCCATTCTTGGCGCCAGAGGTAGGCAACCTGCCCTAGTGCCAAGAGCAGGAGCAGGAGCGTGGCGAACACGGCAAGGGGGGAGACGTGCCGTGATTCTCGTTCGAAGGGGAAGGTGGTGGGCACGAGTGGCGGTTCGCGCAGGAGGGGCTCGTCCGAAAACGTGTGATCTTCCCGCGTTGCCCTTGCGGCATCGTTGGCCTTGGGGGTGATTTCGTCACGCGACTGTTGGGGCGCCGAAGGCTGCCCGAGCGCCGGCTCCGCCCTCGTGGGGCTGAACACGGTCGGCCGATCGAGTTCGGGCAGAGAGAGGTCGGGTGTGGGGGGCGCCGGGGTATGTAGCAAGCGATCGAAATCGAGCCGCTGAGAGGATCCTTCCGCAGCAGAGGCCGCATCGGGCACGTCGAGCGCGTGCTTCTTGGTGTCGAAGGGTTCGAAACAGTGACCGCAGCGCGCCCAGCCTTGGGCTCGTTCGAGCTTGGCCGGATCGATCCGGAAGACCGTTCGGCAGTGGGGGCAGCGGACACGGAGGAGGGACGTCATACGGGACGGATGCCTTCGAGACGGATCCAGCCTTCGTCTTCGTCGCCCAGACTGAGGGCGATCCAGGGAGCGTAGGCGGACACGACTTCCCGGGTCTGTTCCAGGAGGATGCCAGACAGGGCGAGTTCCCCGCCGGGGCGGACGGCCCGGGCGATGATCGGCGCAAGGACACACAGCGGTTTGGTGAGGATGTTGGCCACGACCCGGTCGAAGGGGCCGGGCGGCAGATCACGCGCGTGGTACAACTCCAGCGCAACGCCGTTGCGTTCGGCATTGTAGCGGGCGGCCTCGAGCGCCTTGTCGTCGATGTCGACGCCGACCACCCGCGCCGCGCCCAGTTTGGCCGCGGCGATGGCGAGGATGCCGGAGCCGCAGCCATAGTCGAGCACCGTGTCGCCCGGGCGCACGTGGTCGAGCAGCCAGCGCAGGCACAGACGGGTGGTCGGGTGGGAGCCGGTGCCGAAAGCGAGCCCGGGGTCGAGGGTGAGGGTGATGGCCGAGGGATCGGGCGGTTCGTGCCAAGAGGGAACGATCCACAGCCGCCCGTCGATGGAGATGGGATCGAATTGGCTCTGGGTGAGCCGTACCCAGTCGGCGTCGGCGAGCAATTCCACCTGGGGGTCGGGTAGCTCGGAGAGCCCGATGCCGATGCTGCGCGCGGCGGCGGCGAGGCCGGCGCGCCAGTCGGTGTCGATCTCGAAGAGCGCGAGTATCACCGAGCGATCCCACAGCCGTTCGGGGTGGAGCCCCGGTTCGCCGAACTGCGGGCGTTCCTCGGGCGTGCCGGCGTCCGCGTCTTCGATCCCGACCGAGATCGCTCCATGGGTGAGCAGGGCTTCGGAGAGCCGCTCGGCGAGCTCGGCGGGGGCGACGAGCCGGAGGTTACACCAGCGTGGCCGCTCCTGAGGGGTCATCGGCTGCGCTCCAGTGCCGTACGCCGCGCTTCGAGCCATTGCTCGAGGTAGTGGATGGAGAGGCCGCCTTCGTGGAAGGGGCCATCGTTCATCAGTTCGAAGTGCAGCGCGGCGTTGGTGTGGATGCCGTCGATGACCAGCTCCTGCAGGGCGCCGCGCATCTTGGCGATGGCCGCTTCACGGGTGTCGGCGTGCGCAATCAGCTTGCCGATGAGAGAGTCGTAGTGCGACGGGACGCGATAGCCGGTATAGACGTGCGAATCGACCCGCACGCCCGGGCCGCCCGGTGGATGCCAGTGGGTGATGAGCCCGGGGCTGGGGGTGAATCTGTAGGGGTCTTCGGCGTTGATGCGGCATTCGATGGCGTGGCCGTGCAGGGTGATGTCTTTCTGGCGGAACCAGAGTTTTTCGCCGGCGGCCACCCGGATCTGCGCCTGCACCAGGTCGATGCCGGTGATCATCTCGGTGACGGGGTGCTCGACCTGGATGCGGGTGTTCATCTCGATGAAGTAGAACTCGCCGTTCTCGTAAAGGAATTCGAAGGTGCCGGCTCCGCGGTAACCGATGCGTCGACAGGCTTCGACGCAGCGCTCGCCGAGGGTGGCGATCTTCTTGCGCTCGATCCCGGGCGCGGGCGCTTCTTCGAGGATTTTCTGGTGGCGGCGCTGCATGGAGCAGTCGCGCTCGCCCAGCCAAACGGCGTGACCGTATTCGTCGGCGAGTACCTGGATTTCGATGTGGCGCGGGCGTTCGAGGTATTTCTCGAGATAGACGGTGGGATTGCCGAAAGCTGCTTGCGCTTCGGTGCGCGTCATGGCCACGGCGTTGAGGAGCGCCGCTTCGGTGTGTACCACGCGCATGCCGCGTCCGCCGCCGCCGCCGGCCGCTTTGATGATTACGGGGTAACCGACGCGCCGCGCGAGCGCAAGGATGGTATCGGGGTCTTCCGGGAGCGCCCCGTCGGAGCCGGGCACACAGGGCACGCCGGCTTCTTTCATCGCCGCCTTAGCGCTCACCTTGTCGCCCATGAGGCGGATGGTCTCGGGCCGGGGACCGATGAAGACGAATCCGGAGGCTTCGACCCGTTGGGCGAAGTCGGCGTTCTCCGAGAGAAAACCGTAGCCAGGGTGGATCGCTTCGGCGTCGGTGACTTCGGCCGCGGCGATGATGGCCGGAATGTTGAGATAGCTTTGGCTTGAGGGAGCTGGGCCGATGCAGACGGATTCGTCGGCGAGCAGCACGTTCTTGGCTTCGCGGTCGGCCTCGGAGTGCACGGCCACGGTGCGGATCCCTAGCTCGCGGCAGGCGCGCAGGATGCGCAGCGCGATCTCGCCACGGTTGGCGATCAGCACTTTCTTGAAAGGGGGGGCTTGCATCGGGGCGAGCTCCTTCAAGAGATCACGAAGAGCGGCTGACCATATTCGACGGGCTCACCGTTTTCCACCAGGATGGCGGTGACGGTCCCGGCCACGTCGGATTCGATCTCGTTCATGAGCTTCATCGCTTCGATGATGCACAGCCGGTCGCCCGGCTTGACCTTGCTGCCCACCTCGACGAAGGGTGCCGCGGTAGGAGAGGGGGCGCGGTAGAAAGTTCCGACCATGGGGGATTTGACGATGTGCCCCGCGGGGAGTGTCGATTCGGCAGAAGGGGCCGGCTCGGTGGGGGCGGCGACGGCCTGCGGGGCCACTGGTACAGGGGAGGCGACGACCGTAGGGCCGGCAGGCGCGGGCATGGTGAAATTGGTGGGCGGATGCTTGGCGATGCGTACCTTTTCTTCGCCTTCGGTGATTTCGAGTTCGGCAATGCCCGATTCTTGTACGAGGTCGATGAGTTTCTTGATTTTGCGCAGGTCCATGGAGTTTCCGCGTCGAAGAGGTTGAGGGATCAATTGGAGGGGATCAAGGCACGCAGGGCGTATTCGAGCGCCGCTTCGTAACCGTACGCGCCCAGGCCGCAGATGACGCCAACGGCCCGATCGGAAAGGTAGGAGTGGTGTCTGAAGGATTCCCGTGCGTGGATGTTGGAGAGGTGCACTTCGATGAAGGGAATGCTCACGGCGGCGAGTGCATCGCGTAGCGCCACGCTGGTGTGGGTGTAGGCGCCGGGATTGATGAGGATGAAGTCTACGCCTTCTTCCATGGCCGCCTGGATGCGATCGACGAGCTCGCCTTCGTGGTTGCTCTGGAAGGATTCGAGACGGACGCCGGCGGCTTGCGCCCGCGCTTCGAGCCGAGCGTGGATGTCGGAGAGCGTGGTGCGCCCATAGATTTCGGGCTCGCGCACGCCGAGCAGGTTGAGATTGGGGCCGTGAAGCACCAGGATGCGCAAAGCAGCGGGTTCACCGGCGTTGGCGGTGTGAGCGGCGTCGTCCATCGTGCCTGTCCTGGTTTTCGTGGTCGAAACCCGAAGTTTGCCGCAAATCGACGGCAAAATCTACCAGTAGGCACGAATGGGAAGATCAATCGGGGACGAGTGCGCCGTTGATGATGCGTACCCGCTGACCTTTGCTCACGCTGGGCGGCGTCTCGGTGCGCACCGAGCGATATGTCCCGTCGTCCATGCGCACGACGACTTCGTATTCTTCATCGGCACGGAGACGGCGTTCGATCTCGCGACCCGCGAGGGCTCCACCGACCACGCCGACGACGGTGGCGGCGGTCTTGCCGGAACCGGAGCCGATTTGGCTGCCGAGTAGGCCGCCAGCCACTCCGCCACCGATTGCGCCGAGCACTCCGGGGGAGTCCCGTTTGATGATGTGGATGGAGTCGACCACGCCGCACTCGGAGCAGACGGGCTGGGCATGCACCCAAGGGGTGAGCATGAGCAGGACCAGTGTGGTGAGCAGGGTGCGCAAGATTTTCATGATTTTGCTCCGATCAGGGAAAGATCGATTTTCATCTTAGCACCGATCGCGGGCGAATGCGTTGGCAGGAGGCGACTCGTGGCCTACTGCGCGGTGCGGCTCCAGCGCTCGAGCGTGGCGTGGGTCACGGGGCCGACATGGGAGGCGATTCTTTCGTTCCGGGGGCCGATCACGAGGGTGAAAGGCAGGGCGCGGTGGGGGTTGCCGAGTTCCGCAGTGAGATCGAGGAGCGTCGGTGGGGCGAGCAGTATGGGGTAGGGCAGCGGGGTGTGGGCGAGAAAACGTCGGAGGGCGGTTTCTTCGTCGAGGGCGATGCCAAGGAACTGGATTTCAGGCCAGGTGCGGCTGGCAGCGGCGAGCAGCGGCAGCTCGGTACGGCAGGGGGGACACCAGGTGGCCCAGAAATTGATCACGCGCACGCCTTCTGGCCAGTGTTCGGCGATGCGTCGGGGCGGCCCTTCGGGGTCTCGCAATTCGGCCTGAAGCAGGCGCGTGAGCGCGGTGTCTGCCGCCGGGTTGCTCCGGGGTCGGGTGAGCCACCAGAGCGTTCCGCCCAGACCCAGCGCCGCCACCGCAGCGAGCATGCCTCGGCGCCGGCGGGAGGGAGAGGGTTCGTCGTCCCTGGAACAGGACATAGTCATGAAGCGGCAGGGGTGAGCGAGCCAGGAGGTTCGAGCAGGGCGAGCACGGCGGGCAGCCTCGCCCGGTGTTCGCTGCGCTTGAGGTTACGCTCGCTCGCCAGAGGCCATACGCGCAGGCTCACCGGGACGCCGTGCCAGTCGAACTCGAAGATCGTCTCGGGTTCTTTGGCGCCACCGGCGCGCGGGGTATGGACGTCGAAACGCAGCCAGGGGTGGTTGAGCAGGAAGATCTCGACCTCCTTGGCGCTCTCGGCGTAGAGGTCGATGTCGACGACCGACAACGGCCCGGCGGTGCCCTCGAGGACGTGGCCCACGAGGTAAGTGCTCCAGGGCTCGAGCCAGCGCATCACCTCCACGGCGGTCTGGCGCATGCGCTCGAGCCGCTCGGCGTCGTCCTCGTCCTGGTATTCGGCGGCGCGGCGCGCGAGCGCGGCTTCGATCGCTTCGTTGGTCGGCAGCATGGTGCGCGGCGACAACCCGAGCTGCTTGACGGCCTTGCGCTTGGCGAGCGCATAGTCGCGAATGCCTTCGTCGTAGATGAGCCGCGCGGCGAGCTCGGCGATCTCTTCGCGGGCGTCGAGCGATTCGAAGGTACGATTGGTGGGCATCGGGTGTTCCACGGGTTGTGCGGGATCGTGGGGCATTTTACCATCGACGTTTTTCCGAGCAGGATGAAACGAGCGATGCGTATCCATGTGTTGGGGATCGGAGGCACCTTCATGGGCAGCCTCGCGCTTTTGGCGCGGCAGGCCGGGCACGAGGTCAGTGGCTGTGATGCGAACGTGTATCCGCCCATGTCCGAGCTGCTCGAGGCCGAGGGGATCGATTGGATCGAGGGATACGAGGCGGGGCAGGCGAATCTGCCCGTGGAGGTGTTCGTGGTGGGCAACGCCATCTCGCGCGGCAATCCTCTGCTCGAGGAGATCCTCGACCGTGGGCTGCCCTACGTCTCCGGGCCGCAGTGGTTGGCCGAGCACATTCTGCCCGGCCGTTGGACGCTGGCGGTGGCAGGAACGCACGGCAAGACGACCACGAGTTCGATGCTCGCCTGGATCCTCGAGGCGAACGGGCTCGCGCCGGGTTTTCTCATCGGGGGAGTGCCGGGAAATTTCGCGCGTTCATCGCAGTTGGGGGCGGGGCCGTTCTTTGTGATCGAGGCCGACGAGTACGACACGGCCTTCTGCGACAAGCGGGCGAAGTTCGTGCACTATCGGCCGCGGACGGCGATTCTCAACAACCTGGAGTTCGACCACGCGGACATCTACCCCGATCTGGCGGCAATCGAGACGCAGTTCCACCATTTGGTGCGCACGATGCCGCGCTCGGGGCGCATCGTGGCGCTCGCCGGCGAACCCTCGCTCGAACGGGTGCTCGCCCGCGGTTGCTGGTCGCAGGTGGAGCGCTTCGGCCCCACGCCGGGCGCGGAGGCGGAATGGACCGTGGCGGTCGCGGAAGACGGCGCTTCGGCCGAGTTTTTCTGCGAGGGGCGCCCGCTGGGCGAGATCGCTCTGCCGGTACCGGGGCGGCACAACGCTCTCGATGCGCTCGCGGCGCTTGCCGCGGCGCGCCACGTCGGGGTGCGCCCGCAGGATGGGCTCGCGGCACTGGCCGAATTCCGCGGCGTGCGTCGGCGGCTGGAGCGGCGCGGGGTGGTGGCGGGCGTGGCGGTCTATGACGATTTCGCCCATCATCCCACGGCGATCCGCGAGACGATCGCCGCGCTGCGTCCGCGCGTGTCGGGGCGTTTGATCGCGGTCTTCGAGCCACGCTCGAACACGATGAAACTGGGCGTGATGCGCGCGGCCTTGCCCGAGGCGCTTCGCGGCGCGGATCGGGTGCATTGCTACGCCAAGGGGTTGAGCTGGGATGCGCGTGAGGCCCTGGCGCCGCTCGGGGCGCGGGCGACGGTGGGCGAGGAGATCGAGGCGTTCGTGGCTGGAATCGTCGCCCAGGCGCGCCCGGGCGATGCGATCCTCGTGATGAGCAACGGCGGTTTCGAGGGCATCCACGAACGGCTGCTTGCGGCGCTCGCCGCGCGCGAGGGAGCATCATGAGCGAAGAGGCGATGGTCCCTGCATGGTGGGAAGAATCCTGCGCGGCGCTCGTGACCCGTGATGATCGGCTCGAGCCCTTGATCCTGCAGACGAGGCCGCCGGCCGTGACGCCCTCGGGCGACGCGTTCGCCACGCTCGCCCGGGCGATCGTCGGGCAGCAGTTGTCGGTGAAAGCAGCGCGTCGAGTGTGGGAGCGATTGGAGGAGGGTTTGGGATCGGTCTCGCCGCAGACCGTGCTCCAGGCGGGGGCGGCGCGCCTGCGTGAAGCGGGCCTGTCCGGCGCCAAGGCGTCCTGGCTCGTCGATCTGGCGGAGCATTTTGCCGCCGGGCGGCTCGATCCCCGGTGCTGGCAGGAGATGGACGACGAGGCGATCGTGCGCACGCTGATCGCCGTGCGCGGGATAGGGCGGTGGACGGCGGAGATGTTCCTCATTTTCCACTTGTGGCGGCCGGACGTGTGGCCCATCGATGACCTGGGGCTGCGCCGGGCGCTCGTGCGCCATGCGGGTCTGCCGGAAAAATCTCCGCGGCGGGTGTGGCTCGAAGCCGGCGAGCGCTGGCGCCCATGGCGAACGGCGGCGACATGGATC
The DNA here is from genome assembly GCF_006980785.1 of Tepidiphilus sp. J10. Classification (NCBI taxonomy): domain Bacteria; kingdom Pseudomonadati; phylum Pseudomonadota; class Hydrogenophilia; order Hydrogenophilales; family Hydrogenophilaceae; genus Tepidiphilus; species Tepidiphilus sp. J10. The sequence continues at coordinate 159,826 of NZ_SBHP01000001.1, read as the reverse complement.
CTCTGGCGCAGCCTGGAGGCGTCGCCGGTGATCTATTGAACCTTGATCAGCTGTTCGACAGCAATTCTTAACACTTTATTTTCTCAAGTTTTTTCTCCTTCCGCCGTAAACACTCCGGTCCGGATCGACGGTAGGGAATCCATGAAAATCTCGTCCTCTCAACTGATGCTGCAGGCGCAGTCCTCATCCTTGCGGCGGCAGGAAGTGGCAGTGCGTCTGTCGTGGCGCGACCGTCCTGGGCTGCAAGACGGAGGGACGAGAACGGCGTCGCCCGCGCCCGCGTCGCCCTCCGCAGCGGCACAGTCGACTCAGCTTACACCGACGGACGAAGAGGCACGCACGCTCACCCCGGGTTTGCAGCTGTTGAAACGCCTGCTCGAGCGGGTCTTGGGACGGTCGATCGATCTAGTCGATCTTCGTCAAATCGAGACGCCGGAGGCGACGGCGGTGCCGACGCAGGCACCTGCGCCGTTGTCGGGGGAATCGAGCGCGACTGCGGCGGCCGGCGGTTTGGGCGGGACGCTGACGGTGCGTACCCTGACGGTGGAGCACCTGTCTTTTTCGGCGAGCGGTCGCGTGCAGACGACCGACGGGCGCAGCATCGAGTTTTCGCTGGGTTTGGCACTCACGCGCGCCACCGCCTCCGAAGTGCAGGCGGTGTTCGGTGCGGCAGTGCAGGATCCGCTGGTGCTCGATTTCGCCGGCACGTGGGCGGAGTTGCGCGACCTCGGTTTTCGTTTCGACCTGCGCGGTGACGGTTCAGAGGTGAATCTGCCGCTACCGACGGTTGGCAAGGGATTCCTCGTGTTCGACCGCAACGGCAACGGCTGCGTCGATGACGGGCGGGAACTCTTCGGTCCGAGCACCGGCGACGGCTTCGGCGAACTCGCGGCGCTCGATGCCGACGGTAACGGCTGGATCGACGAGAACGACCCGGCGTGGTCGCAGCTCTACGTGTGGCATCCGTATCGCCGCGACGTCTTGATCGCGCTGCCGGAGGCCGACGTCGGGGCGATCGGCTTGGCGCGGGCGGCGACACCCCTGACGGTGACCGACGAGGGCGGGCAGGCCCTGGGAGCGCTGCGCAGCACGGGAATCTATCTGCGCGAGTCGGGCAGCGTCGGCACCATCTCGCACCTCGACGTGAAAGCCTGAATCAGGGGCCGTTCTTGGGTGGCGCCTTGGGCTCGGCGCCTTGCCGATCGAGCCGGCGGGCTTCTTCCTCGGGAATGTACTCGAAGACGCGCACGACCTTACGCACGCCGCTGGTGGTACGGGCGATCTGGGTGGCGGCGTCGGCTTCGCGCCGCGTCACCAACCCCATGAGATAGACGACGCCGTTCTCGGTGACCACTTTGACGTGATTGGGGGCAAAGGCGCCTTGGCTCTGGTTTACGAAGCGGGCCTTGACCTGCGCCGTGATGTTGGCGTCGTTCATGCGTGAGCCGAGCGAGCTGGGGCTGGCAATCTGGATTTCGTTGACCACGTCGCGCACGTTCTCCGTTTCACGCGCGAGCCGTTCGGCCAGTGCCCGGTTTTCCTCGCGCGGGGCTTCGCCCGTGAGCAGCACGATGCGGTTATAGGACGTCACGCTGATGTGGACGCGATCACCCAGCTGCCGGGCGATTTTGTCGCTGACCTTCCATTCGATTCCTTCGTCGTCGACGATCGCGCCGGTGGTGCGGCGGTCGGAGGCCACCGACGCGGTGACGGCGGCGCCGCCCGCCATGAGGGGAAAACAGCCGGAAAGCGGCAGGATCGTCGCGACGGCGAGCACGAGCAAGGCAAGGGTGGAGCGTCGTAGGGACGTGCGGGTCATGCGAAGTCTCCGAGAAGGACGGCGTCGAGGGCTTCGACGAGAAGATCGAGGGTGAAGAGCATGAGTTCCCCGTGGCGCGACGGCGGAAGTTCGGGCAGTTCCACGGGGACGTCGCCGCCGGCGAGCCCGTCGAACCATGTACCGTCGACGTCGGTACCGAGCGCGACCAGCGCGATCCCGTTTTCGTGGGCGGCGCTGCGTAGCGCCGTGGCGGTCGGACTCGGGCGGGCGAAGAGCAGCACGAGGGCATCGCCCGGCTGTGTCAGCGCCGTGAACGGACGCAGCGCCGCTTCTCCTTCGCCTTCGAGGCGCAGCGCCGCCACCGGCGGGCGTTCGCGATCGAGCCCATGCCACAGGCGGTGGAGAAACAGCTCGGCGAGCGCCCGTTCCGGACCACCCGCCCAGACGAGGATGCGGCCGCTCTGCAGCAGGCTTTGGGCCAAGATCTCGGCGGCCGCCGCGCACGGGGCGGCGAGCGCCGGGGCCGTCTCCTGCAAGAGGGCGGACTGGAAGAGGAAAGGCTCGGTGAGGTGTTCGATGAGATCCATCGATTTAGTCTAACATGAGGCATCGCTCACCAGGTTGCGCCGAGATCGAACGCCCCTTGGATCCATTGGGGAACCTGGGCCTCGCCATCGAAGGCGAGCACGTCGAAGCGGCAGGGGCAGGCTGCATGGCGCCGCCCCACGGGACCGTTGAGCCAGTAGCGGGCGGCAGCGAGGATGCGCCGCTGCTTGGTGGGGGTGACGCTCTCGGCGGCGCTGCCGAAGTGATTGCGCCGGCGGTGGCGGACTTCGAAGAAGACGAGCGTGCCTTCGTGTAGCCCAATGAGGTCGATCTCGCCGCGGCGGCTGGCGGCGTTACGTGCGAGCAGACGCACGCCCTGGCGTTCGAGCCAGGCGGCGGCGAGCGCCTCGTACGCGGTGCCGACGGTGCGGGCGCTTGTGGCGGCGAGGGAGTTTGGCGCAGAATCGGGTTTTTGCGTCATGGGCGGAGGCGATGGATCCGGAAGGAATGGCGGAAGGCGTATGGCGCCGGGCCGAACCGGCCCTCTATGTGGTGGCCACCCCCTTGGGGAATCTGGCCGACCTGAGCCCGCGCGCCCGCGTGGTGCTCGCCGGGGTCGATTGTATCGCGGCCGAGGACACGCGCCACAGCCAGAGATTGCTCGATGCCTGGGGCATCCGTACGCCGATGATGCCAGCGCATGAGCACAACGAGCAGGCCGCCGCGCAGGCGATCGTGGCGCGACTGGCGCGCGGCGAACACGTGGCGCTGATTTCCGATGCGGGCACGCCCGGCATCTGCGATCCGGGCGCGCGCATCGTCGCCGCCGTGCGTGCAGCCGGATTCCCGGTGGTGCCGGTGCCGGGGCCCAGCGCCGTGACCGCGGCGCTGTCGGTGGCGGGATTCGTCGAACCGGGGTTTCGCTTCCTCGGATTTTTGCCGCCGAAGCAGGCGGCGCGGCGTAAACTCCTGGCTTCGCTCGCGGCCGAGGAAGTGCCGGTGGTGTGCTATGAAGCACCGCATCGTGTGTGCGAGAGCGTGGCCGACATGCTGGAGGTGCTGGGCGGGGCGCGCGAGCTCTTCCTCGCGCGCGAGCTCACCAAGCGCTTCGAGGAGACGGTGCGCTTGCCGCTCGCGCAGATGCCCGCTTGGCTCGAGGAGCGCGCCGAGCGTACGCGGGGTGAGTTCGTCCTCATCCTGGGGCCGGGCGATGCGCAGGCCGTGCGCGAGGAAACGGGGGGGCGGGTGCTCGCGCGCCTGACCGGGGTCGGAGTGCCGTTCGGAGAGGCGGTGCGACTGGCGGCGGAATTGACCGGCGCTTCCAAGAACCGGCTCTACGCCCAGGGGCTCGCCGCAGGGCGGGAAGAAGACGAATGAGGGGCTATGAAGGAGAAGGAATGGATCGGATCGAATTATTGCGACCCGCCGATTGGCATCTGCACGTGAGGCAGGGCGCGGCGATGCGCGCGGTGGTGCCGGCGAGCGCGGCAGTCTTCGCCCAGGCGCTCATCATGCCCAACCTCAAGCCGCCGGTGACGACGACCGCGGCGGCGCTCGCCTATCGCGAGGACATCCTGGCGGCGGCGCGCGCGGCCGGGGGAAGGGCGGCCGACTTCGTGCCGTGGATGACGCTCTATCTCACCGAGGCGATGCCGCCGCAGGAAATCGATCGTGCCGCGGAGAGCGGTGTCGTGCTCGCGGCCAAGCTCTATCCGGCCGGGGCGACCACGAACTCCGATGCGGGCGTGCGCCACCTCGAACGGATCCATCCCGTGCTCGAGCGGATGCAGGAACGCGGCCTGGTGCTGTGCATACATGGCGAAGTGGTCGATCCCGAGGTGGATATCTTCGATCGCGAGGCGGTGTTCGTCGAGCGGGTGCTCGCGCCGCTGGTGGCGCGTTTCCCCGGCTTGAAAATCGTACTGGAGCACGTGACGACCGCCGAAGGCGTGGCCTTCGTGCGTGAGGCGCCGGACACGGTGGCCGCCACCCTCACCGCGCATCATCTGCGCTACGAGCGCAATGCCATGCTCGCCGGCGGCATCCGGCCGCATTTCTACTGCCTGCCGATCCTCAAGCGCGAGCGCCACCGCCGGGCCCTGGTGGAAGCGGCCACGAGCGGTTCGCCGAAATTCTTCCTCGGCACCGACTCGGCGCCGCACCCGCGTGGAGCGAAGGAATCGGCCTGCGGCTGCGCCGGCTGCTACACCGCGCCGCTCGCGCTGCCGCTCTACGCCGAGGTGTTCGAGGCGGCTGGCGCCCTGGATCGACTCGAGGGATTCGCCTCGCGCTTCGGTGCGCGGTTCTACGGCGTGCCGGAGCCTACCGAGCGCATCGCCTTGGTGCGCCGGCCGTGGGCGGTGCCGGCAGCAGTGCCCTTGGGCGAGGCTGAGGAGGTGGTGCCTCTGCGCGCGGGCGAGACGATGGGCTGGATGGTGGAATGAGGAGAGGGTGATGCGCTGGAGGAGAGGGGCGATCGCGGCGCTGTGCGCCTTGGGCTTGGCCGCTTGCGAGGATGCGGCGATCGGCTACCGCATCGCGGGGATGAATCACGCTCTGGTGCTCGAGCGCCAGCAGCCCTTCCCCTGGAGCGAGGTGAAACAGGCGGTGGTCGTCTCGCGTCTGCCGCAATGTCAGCGAAAGTATCCGATCGCACCCGATCGCGCCGAGATGACGCCGATGAAGGTCTATGAGGCGGGAGACCTGCTGTGGGCGCTCGAACAAGGGGACCACTGGTACCTCGCGTCGACCGAAGATTGTCGCCTGCAACCGTGGGACAAACCCGATCCGCAGGCGCTGGGGACTCTGGTTGGGACGTTTCGTCACCGCGACGGCGTTCTCGTCTTCGAATCGACACTCGAACCTGCCTCGTAGGGAACTTCGGCCGCGCCTTGCGGTATCATGCATTGGGAAGTCCGCCCGGCAGTCGCTGCGCGCCTTCGGGCGCGGAGAGGAAAGTCCGGGCTCCACAGAGCAGGATGCCGGCTAACGGCCGGGCGCCGTGAGGCGACGGAAAGTGCCACAGAGAACAGACCGCCGATGGCCCGCAAGGGATCAGGCAAGGGTGAAACGGTGGCCGGGGGAGACCCGGCGCGGGGCCTCGGCCTCGCGGGTAAGAGCCCACCGCGTCTCCGGTAACGGAGGCGGCACGGTAAACCCCATCCGGAGCAAGGCCGAATAGGGGAGCGATGGCGTGGCTCGCGCCGCTCCCGGGTTGGCTGCTCGAGCCCGTCGGCAACGGCGGGCCTAGAGGAATGACTGCCCCGCATCACACGATGCGCGACAGAACCCGGCTTAAGCGGCGGACTTCCCTTTTTTACATTTTCTTACCTTTTCCCTCCCGTTGACGCACACGCGGCTCTTCCGTGGCCCGCATTCATGCCCGAATTTACATACAACTTATTGATTAGTTGAGTTTTTTTCTTCATTTTCCTCGTCGCTCGGCCATTTGCCGCGTTCTGCGACTCATCCTTTCGTGTGAAGTTGCCTGCCTAAAGCTGGGGCGGCTTTCGAGCGTCCGTCTTCGCGTCGTCCGGGGATTCTCCTTTATCCGTCTGGGTTTTCTCTCGCCTTCGTTTTGCTCCCTGTGCAGGCGGCGAGCAGGCTCGACCGATGCGCGAAGGGGTGTTTTTTCGCTGGCGTGGGATTTTGTGGGAAAAAGTGGCAAAATGTGGGTGTGATGATCAGAGGCAGCGGCGATGTTCCAGGGGGCAGTCACGCTCAGTCTCGATGCAAAAGGGCGCATCGTCATTCCGACGCGCTTTCGCGAGGCTTTGGCGCCCGAAGGTCGTCCTTTGGTGCTGACGGCGCACCCGCATAAATGCTTACTGGTCTACCCCGAGCCCGTGTGGACGCCCATCCGCGAACGCATCGTGGCTCTGCCGGGGCTCGATCCGCGCACTGCTGCTCTGAAGCGTCTCCTCGTGGGTTTCGCCCAGGAAGAGGCGCTCGATGCTTCTGGGCGTGTGTCTGTGGCCGCTTCGCTGCGTCAATGGGCCGGTTTGGAAAAAAACGCCTGGCTCGTCGGCCAGGGGACGCATTTCGAACTGTGGTCCGAGGCAGGGTGGCAGGCGCAGCAGGAAGCGATGCAGGCGCTGTCGGCCGAGGACTTGGCCGGAACCTTCGAGGGGTTGGTTCTGTGAGCGAGACACACGTTCCCGTGCTGCTCGAAGAAGCGCTCGAAGCACTCGCACCGCGCCCCAACGGCATCTATGTAGACGGCACTTTCGGGCGAGGGGGGCACGCACGGGCAATTTTGCAGCGTTTGGGCCCTCGAGGGCGGTTGATCGCCTTCGATCGCGACCCCGAAGCGATCGCCTTCGGGCGCAGTTGGAACGAGCCGCGGCTCACTCTGGTGCACGCGCCGTTTTCCCGCCTGGGGGAGGAGCTCGATGCTTTGCAAGTGTCCCGGGTCGACGGGATCTTGCTCGATCTGGGGGTTTCGTCGCCTCAGCTCGACGCGCCCGAGCGCGGCATGAGTTTCCGCTTCGATGCGCCGCTCGACATGCGCATGGATCCGACGAGTGGAGAGCCGGTGTCGAGTTGGCTCGCGCGAGCGAGTCGTGAAGAGATCAGGGAGGTGATACGCGATTATGGAGAAGAACGGTTTGCTGATGCGGTTGCAAAGACGATTGTTGCTGCGCGCGCAAGGGCGCCTATCGAGCGCACGGGACGACTTGCCGAACTCGTGGCGCAGGCGGTGCGCACGCGCGAGCCGGGGCAGCACCCCGCGACACGCACCTTCCAGGCTCTTCGGATTTTCGTCAATCGCGAGCTCGAAGAAATCTCGCTGACCCTGCCGCAGGCGATCGAACGCTTGAGTCCGGGGGGGCGCTTGGTGGTGATCAGTTTCCATTCGCTCGAAGACCGGATCGTGAAGCATTTCATGCGCGAGCATTCTTCCCCGCCGCCGCTGCCGCCTGGGCTGGCGGTGCGCGAGGCCGAGCGCCCGGTGCCGCCACTGCGGTGGGTGGTGCGCAAACTGCGCCCATCGGAAGCGGAATGTGCCCGTAACCGGCGTGCCCGCAGCGCCGTGATGCGGGTGGTGGAGCGGCGCTCATGACGCGCTTCGATGCGGTGCTCCTCGGGTTGGTGGTGGCGAGCAGCGTGATGCTGGTGCAGACCAAACACGAAGCGCGGCTGCTCTACCTGGCGCAGGAAAACCAAAACCGAAGGAGCATGCGCTTGGACGTGGAGTGGCGACAACTACAGATCGAGCGTGCCACTTTGGTGACTCAGGATCGGGTGCAGCGCCTGGCGCAGGAAAAATTGGGTCTGGCGCCGCCACGACCAGAGCAGATCATACCGTGGGAGCGATGAACATGGAGCAAAAATCGATCAATCCCCTGTTGGTCCTGGCGATACCGGTTTGGCGCCAGCGCATGGTCGTGTTCTCCCTCCTCTGTTTGTTCGCGATCTTGGTGCTGCGGGCAGCCTATCTGCAAGGAATACAGGATGAATTCCTGCAACAGCAGGGTGAGGCACGCTATGAGCGCCAGATCGAGGTGCCGGCGATGCGTGGGCGCGTGCTCGATCGCAACGGCCATATCCTCGCGGATTCTTCACCCGTGGCGAGCATCTGGGCCGACCCGGCCAAGGTGCGGCAGTGGTCGCATGAGGATTTGTCTCGTTTGGCTCGAATGCTCGGCATGAGCACCGACGAATTGGGGCGTCGGCTAGAGAAGGGCGGACGACGATTCACCTATCTGCGGCGTCACTTGCCGCCTGACGAGGCAAGGCCCATCATGGGTTGGCCGCAGGAGGGTGTGGGCGTCGTCGAAGAATACCTGCGATTTTATCCTCAGGGTGAGGCGTTCGCCCAACTGGTCGGGCTCGTCGACGTCGACGGCCAGGGGATCGAGGGACTGGAGGCGAGTCTGAACTCCTCGCTGGCCGGTGAGTCGGGCAAACGCCTCGTCGTCCAGGATCGGCGCGGCCGAGTGGTACAGGACTCGGTCTGGGTGGAGAGGCCGCGCGATGGACGCGACGTGGTGCTTTCACTCGATGCGCGCATCCAGCACATCGCTTTCCGTGCCCTCGAGCAGGCCGTGGCCCGGCATCAGGCACGCGCCGGTGGGGCCGTGGTGATCGACGTGCGCACCGGCGAGATCCTGGCCCTTGCCAACTGGCCCAGTTACAATCCCAATCGTCGCACTGGGCTCGATCTGAGCGAGGTGCGTAATCGCGTCGTGACCGATCTCTATGAGCCGGGGTCGGTGATGAAACCCCTCCTGGTGGCTTTGGCGCTCGAGCGAGGCGTCGTAAAGCCCGAGACACCGATCGATATCCAGGGTGGTATCCTTCGCGTGGGTAACCACAGTATCCGGGACGTGCATGCGACGGAGCGCGCCCTGACCGTATCCCAGGTGATCCAGAAGTCGTCCAACGTCGGGGTGGCCAAGATCGCGCTCGGACTCGATCCGAAAGATCTCTGGCGTCATTACCGTGCTTTCGGCTTTGGTACCCGTCCCGATCTGCCGCTACCCGGTGTGGCTGCGGGTCGAATGCTTCCGCCCGATTCGCTCAAGCCCATCGAGGTGGCGACCATGGCCTATGGGCATGGCATCTCTACGTCACTTCTGCAGCTGGCCCACGCCTACCAGGCGATCGCCAATGATGGGGTGATGTTGCCCCTGACGCTGATGCGACGCGATGCTCCGCCGCCGATCGACGAGATGCGTCGGATCCTCTCGCCCCAGACGGCACGGCAGGTGAAGGCGATGATGGAGCTCGTCACTCAGCCCGGGGGAACGGCGACGCGAGCGGCGGTGAACGGTTATCGGACCGCAGGCAAGACCGGCACGGCCCATAAGTTGGAAAATGGCCGTTATGTGGAAAAATACCTGGCTTCCTTCGTTGGCTATGCCCCGGCTTCCCAGCCGAGGCTGGTGGTGGCGGTGATGATCGACGAGCCGAAAGCGAAATCCTATTATGGTGGCGCCGTGGCGGCGCCGGTGTTTGCCGAGATCGTCGGGCAGGTATTGCCCAGCCTCGGTGTGGCGCCGGACATGCCGGGTCCGACGGTGGCGGCTGCGCAGCGGCCGAGAGGTTGAAGAAGGTGATGCGAGACATCGACGATCTATGGTGGGAATTGCACCGACGCGGCGTTTTTCCACGGGCGGTGACGCACGACTCCCGGCAAGTGCAGCCGGGTACGCTGTTCCTCGCCTGGCCGGGAGGGAAAACCGATGGCAGAAATTATCTGTCCGAGGCGCTTGCCGCCGGCGCCGAGGCGGTGCTCTACGAGGCGGGTGATGGTTGGGTTCCTCCGGCCGATTTGACCCCGGTGCGACCTCTGATCGCCGTGGAGGGGCTGCGTTCGCTCGCCGGACCCCTCGCCGACCGCGTCTATGGGTCGCCATCGCAATCCTTGTGGGTGGCCGGTGTCACCGGTACCAATGGCAAGACGACCACCAGCCAGTGGCTCGCGCAAGCCTTGGATGCGCTGGGCGTTCCCTGCGGCGTGATCGGTACGCTCGGCTGCGGGCGCATCGGTCGCCTGGAGGACCAGGGATTCACCACACCCGAGGCGCCCCAGATCCATGCCTGGTTGCGAGGCTTCCTCGATGCCGGTTGCGTGGCCGCGGTGATGGAGGTCTCGTCCATCGGCTTGGTGCAGGATCGGGTCGCGGGGGTGTGTTTCGACGTGGCGATCTTCACCAACCTGACGCGCGACCATCTCGATTATCACGGAAGCATGGAAGCCTATGCGGCGGCCAAGCGGCGGCTCTTCGAGCGGCCGGAGCTGCGTGCGGCGGTGATCGACGTGGATGACGCCGTGGGCGAGGCCATCGCGCGCGAGTGCGCTGCCCGCGGGCTGGAGACTTGGGCGGTGAGTCTGAGGGCACGTCCGGCGTTGCCGGGCGTGCGGCCCCTGTGGCTCGCGGAGCCGCCGCGCGAAGGCACGAGCGGCCAGCGCCTGATGCTCGCCCTCGAGGATCGCACGCTGCCCATGCACCTGCCGGCCTTCGGTACCTTCAATGCCGGCAATGCGCTCTTGGTGCTGGGGGCGCTCCTTGCGCGCGGCGTGGCGCTCGAGCGGGCGGCGGCGGCGCTGGGGCGGGTGGTGCCGCCGCCGGGGCGGATGCAGTGGCTCGGCGGGGTGGCGGAACCCTTGGTGGTGATCGACTATGCCCATACGCCGGATGCGCTCGAGCAGGTGATCTCGGCGCTCGTGCCCACGGCCCGGACCCGCGGCGGGCGGCTCGTGGTCGTCTTCGGGTGCGGCGGGGATCGGGACCGGGGCAAGCGTCCGCTCATGGGCACGGTGGCGGCGCGCGCCGATGCCTTGATCGTCACTTCCGACAACCCCCGCTCCGAACCGCCCGAGGCGATCATCGCCGACATCCTCGCCGGCATCGAACGCAGCGACCTCCTCGTCGAGCCCGATCGGGCCAAGGCCATCGCCCAGGCGATCGAGACGGCCGGCGCCGACGACGTGATCCTGCTCGCCGGCAAGGGGCACGAACCCTATCAGGAGATCGCCGGCGTGCGCCATCCCTTCAGTGACCAGCAGGAAGCCGAGGCGGCGCTGGCGCGCTGGCGCGAACGCAATCTCTTCCCGGAGTTGCCATGAACACGCTGCTGGCGGAGCTCGCCGACCTGCTCGCCGGGCAGGGTGAGGAGGTCGAACGCGTCGGCAGCGGCGAGTGCGAAATCGCCGGCGTGGAGATCGACTCGCGCGCCCCGCTCGTGGGCAAGCTCTTCGTGGCCCTGCGCGGGGCGCGCTTCGACGGGCACGATTTCGTCGCCGCTGCGCTCGCGGCCGGGGCGGCCGCCGCCCTGGTCGAACGGCGCTGGTGGGCGTCACGGCAGCCGGCCGGGGTTTTCCTCGTGCTCGAGGATACCCGCCACGCGCTCGCCCGGCTCGCCGCCGCTTGGCGGGCGCGTTTCCCAGGGCCGGTGGTCGGCATCACCGGCAGCAACGGCAAGACCACCGTCAAGGAGATGACGGCGGCGATCCTGCGCGCGCACTTCGGGGCGGAGTCGGTGCTCGCCACGCGCGGCAACCGCAACAACGACATCGGCCTGCCGCTCACCTTGCTGGAGCTCGAAGCGGGCCACCGCGCGGCGGTGTGCGAGCTGGGCATCAACCGGCCCGGCGAGATGGCGATGCTCGCCGCCATCGCTCGCCCTGACATCGCGCTGGTGACCACGGCGCAGCGCGCCCACCTCGAGGGGTTTGGCACGCTCGACACCGTGGCGCGCGAGAAAGGGCAGATCTACCGTTTCCTCGCGTCCGACGGGACGGCGGTCATTCCTGCCGACGACCCTCATGCGTCCCTGTGGCGGGAGATGGCGGCGGGGCGCCGCGTGCTTACTTTCGGCCGTGGCGGCGAGGTTTGCGGCACGGCCGAGCCCTTGTCCTGGGGCTGGCGCGTGCAGGTACGTGCGCTGGGCGATGAGGGGGAATTCACGCTGCCGCTGCCTGGGCGGCACAACGTGCACAACGCGCTCGCGGCGATCGCCTGCGCCGTGGCGCTGGAAGTGCCGCTCAAGACGGCGGCCGGTGCGCTTGCCGCCTTCGTCCCCGTGCCCGGACGGCTGCAGCCGGTCCCGGGCGAGCAGGGGGCCTTGCTCATCGACGACACCTACAACGCCAATCCGGACTCCATGCGCGCGGCGATCGAAGTGCTCGCGGCGCTGCCGCATGCGCGCAAGCTGCTCGTGCTGGGCGACATGGGCGAGGTGGGCTCCGAGGCGCCGCGGCTGCATGCCCAGTTGGGTGTCCAGGCGCGCGCGGCGGGTATCGAGCGGCTGTTTACCTTGGGCGAGCTCGCGCGCGAGGCTGCCGCGGCGTTTGGTCGGGCGGCGGAATCTTTCGCCGAGCTGGAGCCTCTCGTACAGCGGCTGCGCGCGGAGCTCTCGCCACAGACGGCGGTGTTGGTCAAAGGGTCCCGTTTCATGCGCATGGAACGGGTGGTTTTCGCGCTCGCGGCTCGGTCCGCGGCGCTTCAAGGGTGATTCGATGCTTTTGGAATTGGCGCTTTGGCTGGGGCAGGATATCCGGGCGTTCAACGTCTTCGGTTACATCACGCTGCGCACGGTACTGGCGGCGATGACGGCGCTCCTCGTCTCCTTCGCTTTGGGTCCGAGCGTGATTCGCTGGCTGGCGGCCAAGAAGATCGGGCAGACGGTTCGTACCGACGGGCCGCAGACACACTTGAGCAAATCCGGTACACCCACCATGGGCGGAGCGTTGATCTTGCTCGCGGTGTCGGTGACGGTCTTGCTGTGGGGGGACTTGAGCAACCGATACGTATGGACCGTCTGGCTCGTCACCCTCGGCTTCGGCGCCGTGGGCTGGGTCGACGACTGGCGCAAGGTGGTGCGGCGCGATCCGAAAGGTTTGCCCAGCCGCTGGAAATATTTCTGGACTTCCGCGATCGCGCTCGCGGCGAGCCTCTACCTGGGGCTCACCGCCACCGAGCCGGTGCAGACCCAGTTGATCGTGCCGTTCTTCAAGGAAGTGGCGATTCCCCTGGGCGTGGGTGGGTTCGTGTTGCTTTCCTACTTCGTCATCAACGGTACCGGCCATGCGGTCAATCTCACCGACGGGCTCGATGGTCTGGCGGTGACGCCGGCCGTGATGGTGACCGGGGCGCTGGCGATTTTTTCCTACGTGGCGGGGCATGCCGTGTTCGCCCGCTACCTGGGGGTGCCCTACATTCCTGGAGCGGGGGAGCTCGCCGTCTTCTGCGGGGCGCTGTGCGGCGCGGGGCTGGGTTTCTTGTGGTTCAACGCGCATCCGGCGCAGGTGTTCATGGGCGACGTGGGAGCGCTCGCGCTGGGCGCGGCCATGGGCACCATCGCGGTGATCGTGCGCCAGGAACTGGTGCTCTTCATCATGGGCGGCTTGTTCGTGGCCGAGGCGCTGTCGGTGATGCTGCAGGTGGGCTACTTCAAGTGGTCCGGCGGCAAGCGCATCCTGCGCATGGCGCCGCTGCACCATCATTTCGAACTGGGGGGCTGGAAAGAGACCCAGGTGGTGATCCGCTTCTGGATCGTCACCTTGATGTTGGTGCTCTTTGGGCTTTCCACCCTGAAACTGCGGTGAGTGGCGATGGATCTGGTACTGGGACTCGGTTCGAGCGGTGAGGCGATGGTGCGCTGGCTTGCGCATCGCGGCGTCGCCGTGCGCGCGGCCGATACGCGGGGGCAGCCGCCGGCCGCCGCCGGCTTGCGCGCCCTGCTGCCGTCCGACTCCATGGTGCTGGGTCGGCCCTTCGAGGAAGCGCTGCTCGAGGGCGTAGAGCGGGTGTGGCTCTCGCCGGGGCTGTCGCCCGAATTGCCGCTGTGCAGGGAGGCGCGGGCGCGTGGCATTCCCGTGCAGGGGGAACTGGCGCTCTTTCACGAAGCTTGGCAGGCGCGTGGCCGACCGGGGCGTCTGGTGGCGGTGACCGGGACCAACGGCAAGACCACGACCACGGCGCTCACGGCGCACCTGTTGCGGCACGCCGGCCTCGATGCGCTCGCTGCCGGCAACATCGCCCCGGCCATCCTCACCGCCGCGCGCGAGCGCGAGGAGGCAGGGTTGCCCTGGCCTGAGGTATGGGTGCTGGAAGTATCGAGCTTCCAGCTGGAGACGGCCGGGTCGTTCGTGGCGCACGCGGCGGTGGTGTTGAACGTCACCGAGGATCACCTCGATCGGCATGGCTCGCTCGAGACCTACGCCGCGCTCAAGGCGCGCGTCTACCAGGGCGTGGAGACGGCGGTGGTGGTGCGCGACGATGCGCTGGTGCGCGAGATGGCCTGCAGCGCGCCGCGGCGCGTGACGGTGGGCAGCGATGCTCCCCCCTCGGAGGCCGATTTCGGTGTGGAATCGGGCTGGTTCGTGCACGGCCGCCAGCGGCTCGCGCCCCGCTCGGCCTTGCCCTTGCCCGGGCGGCACAACGAGATCGACGCACTCGCGGCGCTTGCGCTCGCCGAGGCGATGGGCGTGGCGCCCGAGGTGGCGATCGAGGGATTGGTAACTTTCCAGGGATTGCCCCACCGGGTCGAGACGGTGGCGGTGCGCGCCGACGGGGCGCGCTTCATCGACGATTCGAAAGGCACGAACGTGGGAGCGACGATCGCGGCGCTCGCCGGGTTCGATGAGCCCGTGATCCTGATCGCCGGAGGCGATGGCAAAGGGCAGTCGTTCGCACCGCTCGCGCAGGCGGCGCGCGGCCGGGTGCGTCTGGCGCTCCTGATCGGGCGCGATGCCCCGGCGCTGGAGGCAGCCTTCATCCAAGTGGGCGTGCCGACCCGGCGCTGTACTTCGCTGCCCGAGGCCGTCGAGGCGGCCGATGCGGCGGCCCAACCGGGGGAGGCGGTGCTGCTGTCGCCGGCGTGCGCGAGCCTCGACATGTTTCGCGACTACGCGCATCGTGCCCAAGTCTTTCTGGCGGCGATCCGATCGTTGCCGGATGAGGGGGGGCGATGGCCGAAACGTTGATGCGCCGCTGGTTCGGACGGCGAGGCGATCGGCTCACCCCCTCGGCACCCCATCATGTAGAACGGGGACCGGTGGCCCGATTCGGCGAATTCGATCTGTCGCTCTTTTGGGCAGTGACGGCGCTCACCCTCATGGGACTGGTGATGGTCTACTCGGCGAGCATCGCGCTCGCCGAGGAGTCTCCTGCCACGGGGGGCAGAGCGAACTATTTCCTCATACGCCAGGCGGTGTTCGTGCTGCTGGGCGCGGGCGTGGCCTGGATGGCCTTTCAGGTGCCGATGCGGGTGTGGCAGTCGCTGACGCCTTGGCTCTTCTTGCTGGGCGTGGTGCTGCTGATCTTGGTGTTGCTACCAGGGATCGGCAAAGTGGTCAATGGCTCGCGCCGCTGGATCCCGCTGGGGCCGATCAACTTTCAACCGTCCGAATTCATGAAACTCTTCGTGTCGTTCTACGCCGCGGACTACACGGTGCGCAAGTTGCGGTTCATGGCCAGTTTCTGGCGTGGTTTCTTGCCGCTCGCCTTCGTCGTGGTGCTCGTGGGGGTACTGTTGCTGCTGCAACCCGATTTCGGGGCGTTTGCCGTGATCAGCGCCATCGCTTTCGGCGTGCTCTTCCTGGGCGGTTTGAAGCTGCGTATCTTTTTTGCTTTGATCCTGCTGGCAGGAGCGGCTTTCGCGGTTTTGATCCTGAGTTCCGAATATCGGAGTCAGCGCCTCTTCGCCTTCCTCGATCCGTGGGCCGATCCTTTGGGCAAGGGCTATCAACTCACACATGCCCTCATCGCCTTCGGTCGTGGCGAGTGGTTCGGTGTCGGGTTGGGTGGCAGCGTGGAAAAACTCCTCTACCTACCCGAGGCGCATACCGATTTCCTGTTCGCAGTCGTCGGCGAGGAGCTGGGGTTGGTGGGGGTGTGTGCCGTGGTGGCGCTCTTCGCGGTGGTGATCTGGCGTACGTTTTCCATCGGCCGAGGCCTGGTGTGCGTGGAGCAGTATTTTTCCGGGCTGGCGGTGTTCGGCATCGGGCTGTGGATTGGCGTGCAGACGTTCATCAACATGGGGGTGAATGTCGGGCTGTTGCCGACCAAGGGGCTGACGCTGCCTTTCATGAGCTACGGAGGGTCGAGCATCATCGCCAACCTCGCGGCAATGGCCGTGGTGCTGCGGGCCGACTGGGAGCTGCGCTGTTTGCGGCGCGGCATACAAGTATGAGCGGGCACACCGTACTCGTGATGGCCGGAGGGACCGGCGGGCACATCTTCCCGGCGTTGGCCGTGGCCGAATGTCTGCGCGAACGTGCCTGGCGGGTGGTCTGGCTCGGGAACGACGGGGCGATGGAATCCCAGCTCGTGCCGCCTCGCGGATTCGAATTCGTTTCTCTCGGTTTCGGCGCCTTGCGCGGCAAGGGGATGGGGCGCAAACTGAAGCTGCCGTTTTCCTTGACGGTGGCGATAGCGCGCGCTCTGCGTCTGCTGGGAGAAGTGCGCCCGAGCGTGGTGCTCGGCATGGGGGGGTACGTGAGTTTTCCTGGAGCGGCGGCGGCGCGCCTGCGTGGCATCCCGCTCGTGGTGCACGAGCAAAACGCCGTGGCGGGCTTGGCGAATCGGGTGTTGGCGCGCGTGGCTGACACCGTGCTCACGGGGTTCCCCGGTGTGTTGCCGGGGGGGCGCTGGGTGGGCAATCCGGTGCGCCGGGAGCTCACCACGCTACCACCACCCGAGGTGCGTTTTGCCGGGCGGCAAGGACCCCTGCGCGTGCTGGTGGTGGGTGGGAGTCTCGGCGCCAGGGCGCTCAACGAGACGGTGCCGGCGGCGCTCGCGTGCCTCGATCCGATCGAGCGCCCCCTGGTGACACACCAGTCGGGCAGGGTACACTTCCCGGCTTTGCAAGAGGCGTATGCCCGGCATGGCCTGGAGGCTCGGTTGCTTCCCTTCATCGAGGACATGGGCGCTGCGCTCGGGCAGGCCGATCTGGTCGTGTCGCGCGCCGGGGCGATGACGGTGGCGGAGCTCGCCGCCGTCGGTGTGGGGGCGGTGCTGGTGCCCTTTCCTCATGCGGTCGACGATCATCAAACGGCGAATGCGCGTTTTCTCGTCGAGGGCGGCGCGGCGCAGATCCTGCCTCAGTCTGAGCTCTCGCCCCAGTATCTAGCGGAGCTGCTGCGGCGGTTCGATCGTGCGCGTTGCCGGAAGATGGCGCTTGCCGCCCGTGCCCTTGCCCGGCCCGAGGCTGCCGAGACGATCGCCGCAGAACTCGAACGATTGGCAAAGGAAACGAAATGAAACACCGCGTCAAACGCGTGCACTTCGTGGGCATCGGCGGAGTGGGAATGAGCGGCATCGCCGAAGTGCTCTGCCACCTGGGGTTCGAAGTGAGCGGCTCGGACTTGGCCGAGAGCGCCACGCTCGCGCGCTTGCGTGCGCTGGGCGTGCGGGTAATGGTGGGGCATGCGCCCGAGCACGTCGTCGGGGCCGATGCCGTGGTGGTCTCTTCGGCGGTAGCGCCGGACAATCCCGAGGTGCTCGCCGCCCGCGCGGCTGGCATTCCCGTGGTTCCGCGCGCCCAGATGCTCGCCGAGCTGATGCGCTTCAAGCAGGGCATCGCCATCGCCGGCACCCACGGCAAAACGACGACGACTTCGCTGGTGGCGAGCATTCTCGCCGAAGGGGGGCTCGATCCGACTTTCGTCATCGGCGGGCGCTTGATCGCCGCCGGTAGCAACGCCCGTCTGGGCCAGGGAGAATACCTAGTGGCCGAGGCCGACGAGTCGGACGCCTCCTTTTTGCATCTTTCTCCCGTGATGGCGGTGGTCACCAATATCGATGCCGACCACATGGCCACCTATGGGCATGACTTCGAGCGGCTGAAAACTTCCTTCGTCGATTTTCTGCATCGCTTGCCCTTCTGGGGAGTGGCGGTGCTGTGTCTGGACGATCCTCAGGTGGCGTCGATCGTGCCCCACGTCGAGCGCCCCGTCGTCGGATACGGGTTGACAGCCGAATCCGCCTTGGTTCGCGCCGAGCACGTGCGCGCCGAGGGTGGGCGCATGCTCTTTACCGCCGTACGGCGCAACGGGCGAGAGACCCGTTTGCCGATCGAATTGAATCTGCCTGGATTGCACAATGTGCGCAACGCCCTGGCGGCGATCACCGTGGCGAGCGAATTGCAGGTGCCCGATGAGGCGATCGTGCACGCGCTGGCACGATTCCAGGGGGTAGGCCGGCGTTTCCAGCGCCATGGAGATTTGCCCCTCATCGACGAGGATGGCACCGTGCACGGCACTTACACCTTGATCGACGACTACGGGCACCATCCGGTGGAGATGCAGGCCACGCTGGATGCGGTACGCCTTGCTTTTCCCGGGCGGCGCGTGGTGGTCGTCTTTCAGCCGCACCGTTATAGCCGCACGCGCGACTGCTTCGAGGATTTCGTTCGGGTGCTTTCCGAGGTCGATTCCCTGGTGCTGCTCGAGGTCTATCCGGCCGGCGAGGAGCCGATTCCGGCGGCCGACGGACGCAGCCTCGCACGGGCTTTGCGCTTGCGTGGTCGGGTCGAACCGGTTTTCGTCGAGGGGCTCGATGATGTCCCGGCGGTGCTGCCCCGGGTGGTGCGCGATGGTGACGTGGTCGTGACCATGGGGGCAGGTTCGATCGGGCGCTTGCCGGTGCGTTTGGTGCAAGAAGCCCAGGAACGTACCCGGCTGGAGCCGGCGAACGAGGAGCGGGCGGCGTGAGCAGCGACCTGGGCAAAGTAGCGGTGCTTTTGGGCGGGTGCTCGGCCGAGCGCGAGGTGTCGCTCATGTCGGGTTCGGCCGTCCTCGAGGCGCTGCGTCGCATCGGGGTGGATGCGCACCCGTTCGACCCGGCAGAGCGGGATCTCTTCGAGTTGAAGCGCGAGGGCTTCGATCGTGCCTTCATTGCGCTCCACGGCCGTGGCGGCGAGGACGGCACCCTCCAGGGGGTGCTCGAATGGCTGCGCATTCCTTATACCGGCAGTGGCGTGCTCGCTTCCGCCCTGGCCATGGACAAATGGCGCACCAAGTTGCTGTGGCAGCAGTTGGGCTTGCCCACGCCTGGGGCGCTGCGGCTCACCGAGGAGGAGTTTGCTGCCAGCTCCGAGGAGGCGGCACGGCGCGTGCTCGAGGCGCTCGCGTTGCCCGTGTTCGTCAAGCCGGTGCATGAGGGCTCCAGCATGGGGGCGACGCGCGTCGAGCGCGAAGAGGAATTGACGTCGGCTCTGGAGGCGGCGCGGCGTTTCGATGGGGAAGTGCTCGTCGAGCGTTTCGTCGCCGGGCGCGAGATCACGATCGGATTTCTGGGCGAGCAGACCTTGCCGGCCATCGAGATCGTCGCACCCCAAGGGCGCTACGACTATCACAACAAGTACTTCAGCGACGAGACGCGTTATCTGTGCCCGGCTCCTTTGCCGGAGCCGCTCGCCTCTCGGTTGGCCGAACTCACGATGCGGGCGGCGCGCGCGCTGGGTTGTCGTGGCTGGGGGCGGATCGATCTGCTGCTCGAGGATGACACGCCTTATCTGCTGGAGATGAACACTGCGCCAGGCATGACTTCGCATTCACTCGTGCCGCTGGCTGCGCGCGTATCCGGAATCGAGTTCGACGCGCTATGCTTGCGCATTTTGGAGGAGGCGCGCTGCGATGACCCGGCTTGAGCGATTCGCGCGCCAGGCATCGACGCCCGTGCCTCCAGGGGCACGCTGGTGGCGTGATGCTTGGGTGATCGCTCGCTGGACGCGGCGCATCACCCTGTTCGCGATGTTGCTCTTCGTCGCAGCGGCTTGGTCTTACTGGGGGAAGCGATGGGTGCCGCCGATTCGTACCGTCGTCATCGAAGGCGGGCTCGAACACAGCGACACCGACCGCTTGCGCTACGCAGCGCTGCGGGTGGTGGAGGGAAAAAATTTTTTCGACGTCGATCTGCAAGCTTTGCGCCGGTCTTTGGAGGAATTGCCGTGGGTACGGCACGCACGAGTGCATCGCGTCTGGCCCGATGCGCTCGTCGTCACCGTGGTCGAACACCGAGCGGCAGCGATTTGGATCGATGTCGCCGACGGGCGTATCGCGCTGCTCGATACGGACGGCCACAGATTCGATGCCGAGCCCCCCAGTGTCGATCTGCCGCGTCTCGTCGGCCCCTCGGGGCTGGAGGAGCGACTTTTCGAGACCCATCAATCCTTGAGCCGCTTGCTAGACCCTCTGGGGGGCGTCGAAGTCTTGGTGATGAGCCCCAGCCTGTCTCATGTCGTCCGCTTGAGCGGAGGAACCGAGATCATCTTGGGCCGTTTCGAAACGGTACAGCAGGCACGGCAGAAAGTGTCCTGGCTCGTGCAGCATTGGTCGGCGATTCGCGAGCGGCTCGGTCATGAGCCGGTGCGGGTCGATTTTCGCCATCACGGTGCGTTGGCGCTCGCCATCGCCCCGGACGGCGTGGCGGCGTCTGCTCCGCCGGTATCCACAGGGAAGAAAAAACCATGAGGGAAGATCGAGATCTGCTCGTCGGGCTCGACATCGGGACGTCCAAGGTGACGTGCCTGGTCGCTCGTTTGCGCGAGGACGGCGGTGTGGAACCCTTGGGTTTGGGCGTATCACCGATGACCGGCATGAAACGCGGCGTCGTGGTCAATATCGAAGCCAGCGTGGCGTCGATCGATCGGGCCGTCGAGGAGGCAAAGCGCATGGCCGCCTGCGACATCCCTCGGGTACACGCCAGCATCTCCGGGGCGCACATCCAATGCACCAACGCTGAGGGAATGATCGCCGTCAAGGGCAGCGAGATCACGCGCGAGGACGTCGCCAAGGTGATCGAGGTCGCCCGGGCCATGCCCATTCCCTCCGAGCAGCAGGTGCTGCACCTGCTCACCCAGGAATTCATCATCGACGGCCAGGGCGGCATCAAAGACCCCGTCGGCATGAGTGGGGTAAAACTCATGGCCAAGGTGCACATCATCACGGGGGCGGCGGCTTCCGCCCAGAACATCATCAAATGCGTGCGCCGTGCGGGGCTGGAAATCGATGGGCTCGTGCTGCAGCCGCTCGCCGCGGCGCACGCCGTGCTCACCGAGGACGAAAAGGCCCTGGGTGTGTGCGTCATCGACATTGGCGCGGGTACCACGGATCTGGCCGTCTATACGCAGGGCGCGATTCGCTACACGGCCGTGCTGCCGGCGGCCGGCGACATGATCACCAACGATATCGCCATGGCGCTGCGCACGCCTACGGCCGAGGCCGAATCGATCAAACTCGAACATGGGGCGGCGCGACACGACTGGGTCGATCCCGAGGAGATGATCGAAGTCGCCCCGGTGGGCGATCGTCCTCCGCGGCGTCTTTCGCGTCAGCGACTCGCCGACGTGATCCACCCTCGGGCCGAGGAGCTTTTCGAGCTGGTGCAGCAAGAACTACGCCGTAGCGGTTATGAGGAGATGCTCTCCTCCGGTGTCGTGCTCACGGGCGGGTCGGCCAAGCTCGGCGGCATGGTGGAGCTGGCCGAGGAAGTGTTGGGCATGCCGGCTCGGCTCGGCGCGCCTCTCGTCGGTGGCCGTTTGCGCGAACGGCTCGCCGACCCCGAATACGCCGCCGCCGTCGGTCTCGTACTCGAGGCGGCCAATTCCCAGCGCAGGCTCCCGGGCAGGGGAGGGCGTGCCGCCGGCGGGCAATGGTGGCGACGCACGTGGCAATGGATCCGGGAAAATTTCTGAACAACTCATTCCTTTAGGTTAGAATTCACGGAAAAAGCGGGAGAACGTCATGGCGGTCAAAGGGATTGAAGAACTGGTCGATACCACCCACAAGGGCACGGTCATCAAAGTGCTCGGCATCGGGGGCGCGGGCGGCAACGCCGTCGACCACATGATTCGCGAGAGCATCGGCGGCGTCGAGTTCGTCGCCGTCAATACCGATGCCCAGGCGCTCGCGCGCTGTCTCGCTCCCACCAAGGTGCAGATCGGCTCTTCCGGTCTGGGGGCCGGTTCCAAGCCGGAAGCCGGGCGTGAAGCAGCGATGGAGTCGCGCGAGCGCATCGTCGCCGCGCTCGACGGGGCCCACATGGCCTTCCTCACCGCCGGCATGGGCGGCGGCACGGGCACCGGCGCCGCGCCGGTCATCGCCGAAATCGCCAAGGAGATGGGCATCCTCACCGTGGCGGTGGTCACCAAGCCGTTCGATTTCGAAAACCGCGACCGCGTCGCCGAGAGCGGCATCGAAGAGCTCACGCGCCACGTCGATTCACTCATCGTCGTGCTCAACGACCGCCTGCTCGAAGTCTTCGGCGACGACGCCGGCTTCGAAGACTGCTTCAAGGCGGCCGACAACGTGCTCAAAAACGCCGTGGCCGGCATCGCCGAGATCATCAACGTGCCCGGTCTGGTCAACGTCGACTTCCAGGACGTGCGTACCGCCATGGGTGAAATGGGCCGTGCCATGATGGGTTCGGCCGAAGCTTCCGGCATCGACCGTGCCCGCATCGCTGCCGAGCAGGCCGCGGTGAGCCCGCTCCTCGAGGGAACGGAACTCTCCGGTGCCCGCTGCGTCCTCATCAACATTACGGCGAGCCGTTCGCTCAAGCTCTCGGAAGTGCGTGACGCCGTGCGCACGGTGCAGGCTTTTGCCGCACCCGAGGCGTTCGTCAAATATGGCGCCGTCTTCGACGACACGATGGAAGATCGCATCCGCATCACGGTCGTCGCCACGGGTCTCGGCGCGGCCCGCAGCAGCCGTGCCCAGCCCCAGATGGAAGTGATCCGCGGTACGGGGACCTACGGCGGCGCCGCCGCCATGGGAGCCACGCCAGGGCGCACCGAGGTCCCGCAGCGCGGCATGCCCCAGGTCGAGCGTTCCGTACGCGGCCGGCGCAACACGCTCGCCGAGCGCATGCCTGGGCTCGATCGGCTCGACATCCCGGCATTTCTGCGCAAACAAAACGACTGACCGCTCGAGGAACGGCTGATGATTCCGCAGCACACACTCAAGTCCATCGCGTACGTCACCGGAGTCGGGTTGCACTCCGGTGAGAAAGTGCAGTTGTGGCTTCGTCCGGCCGCTCCCGATACCGGCATCGTTTTTCATCGGGTCGATCTCGATCCCCCCGTCACCATCCCCGCTTCGCCCGAAGCAGTCCGCGAGACGCGTCTGTGCACGGGGCTCGAGCGCGACGGCGTGAAGATCGCCACCGTCGAGCACCTCATGTCGGCGCTCGCGGGTCTGGGGATCGACAACGTCCACATCGACGTCGACGGGCCCGAGATTCCCATCATGGATGGCAGCGCCGCGCCTTTCGTGATGATGATCCGCGAAGCAGGGATCGAAGCCCAAGCGGCGCCGCGGCGTTTTCTGCGCGTGCTGCGTCCCGTCGAAGTGCGCGAGGACGACAAATGGGTTCGGCTCGAACCCTATGCTGGATTCCGTCTCGAATTCTCCATCGCTTTCGCCCATCCGGCGATCAGCGCTTCGCAAACCCGTGCCGTGGTCGATTTTTCCGAGCACGCTTATCCGCGCTTCGTGGCTCGGGCACGTACCTTCGGTTTTGTGCATGAAGTCGAGCTGTTACGAGGAATGGGTCTGGCGCAAGGCGGAAGCCTCGACAACGCCATCGTGCTCGACGAATATCGGATCCTCAATCCCGAGGGGTTGCGTTTTCCCGACGAATTCGTGCGGCACAAGATTCTGGACGCCATTGGCGATCTCTATCTCGCGGGGCGCCCCTTGCTCGCCCGCTACGTGGCCCACAAATCGGGTCATGCGCTCAACAATCGGCTCTTGCGCGCCCTGATGGCTGATCGCAGCGCCTGGGAGCTCACCGTGTGCGAACGCGACGAGGCGGTCACTTCGATGTCCGCGCTCTCCCTCGGTTCCGTGACGACATAAGCGCGCAACCGTGCTGGGATTTCGCCTGATCCTCGTTTTCGTGCTTCTGGCTGCTGGGGTCTGCATCGCTGCATGGTTGTGGAGCGGCGATCGTCGATGGCTCGCTTACGCGAAGCGCATTCTAAGGCTGGCGCTGGGCGTTGCCCTGATCTATCTGGGCCTCTTCGCATTCGAGCGCATCGTTCTTCTGCCCTTGCCTTGAATCCGTCGGCGCCCGGGCAAGGAGTCGGGTCAAGGCCATGCGCAAGGGGGCATCCGCGGGCAGACGAGCGCATAGCTCGGTGATGGCCGAACGCGCCCGAGGCCCGAGGGTGCGTACCCGTGGAGGGCGCGGCGCCGCCAAACCCGATGTCGGTACGATGGTGGGGCGGACCTTCAGTTTGATCTCCGAGATGCAGACCCCGGTGCGCAGCTCCGCCAAGAGGCTTGGCAGGCGATGCCGCAGTTTCGCTGCCGCGAGCGCCGAGGCCGTGTGCAAATAAAGCGTGCCCTCGCGCAGATTGGCGACGAATACGCGCTCACGGAACTCCTCATCCAACAACTGGTCGATCTGTTTTTGGAGCGTTCTCAACATCATGACCTGCTGACGCAGCGGATCTAGCTCCTTGCTGAGATGAAAGAGTTCGTCCAGTTTTCGTGTCATGTCCTTTCTCGTGCCTCGTCCGACGGGGCATGATAAACTTCACCATTCGCATTCGACAAGTCGACCGTCCGTAATGATCACCCGCGTCCTCAAAAAACTCTTCGGCAGCCGAAACGACCGCCTGCTGCGGCGCTATCGCGCCATCGTCGCCCGCATCAACGAACTCGAGCCGAGCATGGCCGCGCTCTCGGACGAGGCTCTGCGCGCGAAGACGGCGGAATTCAGACAGCGCCACGCCAACGGCGAATCGCTCGATGCCTTGCTGCCCGAGGCCTACGCCGTGGTGCGCGAGGCGGGCAAGCGTGTGCATGGCATGCGCCACTTCGACGTCCAGCTCATCGGCGGCATCGTGCTGCACGAAGGCAAGATTGCCGAAATGCGCACCGGCGAGGGCAAGACCCTGGTGGCGACACTGCCGGCCTACCTCAATGCGCTCACGGGCAAAGGCGTGCACGTCATCACGGTCAACGACTACCTCGCGCGGCGCGATTCCGACTGGATGGGGCGCATCTACCGATTCCTGGGGCTGACGGTGGGCTGCAACGTTCCCGGCCTGTCGCATGGAGAAAAACACGAGGCTTACGCGGCCGACATCACCTACGGCACGAACAACGAATTCGGCTTCGACTACCTGCGCGACAACATGGTCTACGCCCCGGTCGATCGCGTGCAGCGGGGGCTGCATTACGCCATCGTCGACGAGGTCGACTCCATCCTCATCGACGAGGCGCGCACCCCGCTCATCATTTCGGGGCAGGCCGAGGACAACACCGATCTCTACCTCAAGATGAACGAGGTGGTGCCGCTGCTCACCGAGCAGAAGATGCAGGGCGAGGAAGTGCTCGAACCCGGGGATTACACCATCGACCTCAAGGCGCGCCAGGTGCTGCTCACCGAGCAGGGGCACGAAAAGGTCGAGGGTATCCTCATGCGTATGGGGTTACTGCCCGAGGGCGGCAACCTCTACGATCCGCGTCACATCACCTTGCTGCACCATCTCTATGCGGCGCTACGAGCGCACGCGCTCTTCCATCGCGACCAGCACTACGTGGTTCAGGACGACGAAATCATCATCGTCGACGAATTCACCGGCCGGCTCATGCCCGGACGGCGCTGGTCGGAGGGGCTGCACCAGGCGATCGAGGCCAAGGAGGGCGTGCGCATCCAGGCCGAGAACCAGACACTCGCCTCGATCACCTTCCAGAACTACTTCCGCATGTACGAGAAGCTGGCCGGAATGACCGGGACGGCCGACACGGAGGCGTACGAATTTCAGCAGATCTACGGCCTCGAGACCGTCATCATTCCCACCAACCGGCCGCTCGTGCGCCGTGACGAGAACGACCGCGTCTATCGTACTGCCAAGGAGAAGTGGCAGGCGGTGATCGAGGACATCAAGGAGTGCCGTGAGCGCGGACAACCCGTGCTGGTCGGTACCACTTCCATCGAGGTCAACGAGTTCCTCTCCAAGCTTCTCACCAAAGAGAAGATCCCGCACCAGGTCCTGAACGCCAAGCAACACGAGCGCGAGGCGCACATCATCGCCCAGGCAGGACGCCCCGGCATGGTGACGATCGCCACCAACATGGCCGGTCGCGGCACCGACATCGTGCTCGGCGGCAACATCGCGCCGCAGATCGAGGCGATCGAAAACGATCCCTCGCTCTCCGACGAGGAAAAGGAAAAGCGCATCGAGGCGCTGCGTGCCGAATGGCAGAAAGCGCACGACGCGGTGATCGCCGCTGGAGGCTTGCGCATCATCGGCACCGAACGGCACGAATCGCGCCGCATCGACAATCAGCTGCGCGGCCGTGCCGGCCGCCAGGGCGACCCCGGTTCTTCGCGCTTCTATCTTTCACTGGAAGATCCACTGCTGCGTATCTTCGCCGGCGACCGGCTCAACGCCATCATGGTGCGCCTCAAGATGCCCGAGGGCGAGGCGATCGAGCATCCCATGGTGACGCGCTCGCTCGAATCGGCCCAGCGCCGCGTCGAGCAGCACAACTTCGACATCCGCAAGCAGCTGCTCGAATACGACGACGTCGCCAACGAGCAGCGCAAGGTCATCTACGCCCAGCGAAACGAAGTGGTCGACGCCGAGGACGTGAGCGAGCTCGTCGCCGACATGCGCGCTGGCGTGCTCGTCGATGTCTTCCGCACCTACGTGCCGGCCGACAGCGTCGAAGAGCAGTGGGATCTCGCCGGGTTGGAGCAGACGCTCGCCGGCGAATTCAACCTGCAGTTGCCGCTGCGCCAGTGGCTCGAGGCCGAACCGGAGCTCAGCGACGAGCAATTGCTCGATCGTCTCCTCGCCGCGGCCGAGGAGTCTTACCGGACCAAGGTGAGCCTCGTCGATCCGCAAGCCTGGAAACAGTTCGAGCGCAGCATCCTGCTGCAGAGCATCGATACGCACTGGCGCGAACACCTCTCGGCGCTCGATCACCTGCGCCAGGGCATCCATCTGCGGGGGTATGCGCAAAAGAACCCGAAACAGGAATACAAGCGCGAAGCCTTCGAGCTCTTCGAGGCCATGCTCGACGCCATCCGGCGCGACGTCAGCCGCATCCTTCTTTCGGTGCAGGTGCGCACCGAGGCCGCGGTCGAAGAGGTCGTCGAACGCCCCCCCGAAGTGCAGCAAGTGCAGTACCATCACGCCGAACCCGGTGCCGAAGAGGGAGGTGAGACGGCCGTCAAGGCCCGGCCGCAGACCAATGCGCTGCCCAAGGTCGGCCGCAACGATCCCTGCCCCTGCGGTTCCGGCAAGAAATACAAACACTGCCACGGTAAACTGAGCTGAACGGAGTCCCGCGATGGCCGTCAATCTCACCGCCCCCGATCCCAAGGACCTTCGCCCCGTCGCCGGCGTGCGCCTGGGCGTGGCCGAAGCCGGCATCCGCAAGGCCGGACGGCGCGACCTCACCGTGATCTCGCTCGCCCCCGGCAGCCGCGTGGCCGGCGTCTTCACGCAGAACCGCTTCTGCGCCGCGCCGGTGCAGGTCTGCCGCGAACACCTGGCGGGCGAGGCCGCGCCCCGCGCGCTCGTCATCAACACGGGCGTGGCCAACGCCGGTACCGGCGCCGAGGGGCTGGAGGCGGCGCGTTGCACCTGCAAGGCGGTCTCCCAGGTGCTGGGGGTGGAGCCGCAGGAAGTGCTGCCGTTTTCCACCGGCGTCATCCTCGAGCCGCTGCCGGTGGAAAAGATCGAGGCCGCGCTGCCGGCGCTCGTCACCAACCTGCGCCCCGACGCCTGGCTGGATGCCG
Organism: Tepidiphilus sp. J10; assembly: GCF_006980785.1. NCBI lineage: Bacteria > Pseudomonadati > Pseudomonadota > Hydrogenophilia > Hydrogenophilales > Hydrogenophilaceae > Tepidiphilus > Tepidiphilus sp. J10. Next base: position 132,283 of record NZ_SBHP01000001.1, on the reverse strand, counting down.
CCTACGCCATCATGACCACCGACACGGTGCCCAAGGCCTGCTCGCGCCAGGTGCGCCTGTCCGACGGCACCGTCGTCACCATCACCGGCATCAGCAAGGGCGCCGGCATGATCCGCCCCAACATGGCCACCATGCTCGGGTTCGTGGCCACCGACGCCAGGCTCGCCAAACCCTTGCTCGATGCCCTGGTGCGCGAGGCGGCTGATGAATCCTTCAACGCCATCACCGTCGATGGCGACACGTCTACCAACGACTCCTTCGTGCTGATCGCCACCGGCGCGGCCATGTCGCGCGAGCTCGCGGTGAGCGACGACGAAGACTACCGCAAGGTGCGCGCCGCCGTGATCGAAGTCTCGCGCTGGCTCGCCCAGGCCATCGTGCGCGACGGCGAAGGCGCCACCAAGTTCATCACCGTGCGGGTGGAGCGCGGCGCGTCGCGCGAAGAATGCCGCAAGGTCGCCTACGCCATCGCCCACTCGCCGCTGGTGAAGACCGCCTTCTTCGCTTCCGACCCCAACCTGGGCCGCATCCTCGCCGCCATCGGCTACGCCGGCATCGACGATCTCGATCCCGCGGCGATCCGCGTCTGGCTCGAAGCCGAGGGCGATTCCATCCTGGTGGCCGAAGGGGGCGGTCGGGCATCTTCCTACCGTGAGGAAGACGGCGCCCGCGTCATGAAGCACGCCGAAATCACCGTGCGCGTCGATCTCGCCCGGGGCGAGGCCGCCGCCACCGTCTGGACCTGCGATCTTTCCTTCGACTACGTCCGCATCAACGCCGAATACCGCAGCTAAGGAACATGCCGCGATGACCGATCCTGCCACCCTCCTTGCCCTGAGCCCGCTCGATGGCCGCTACGCCACCAAGCTCGACGCCCTGCGCCCGATTTTCTCCGAATACGGCTTCATGCGCGAGCGCGTGCGCGTCGAGATCGAATGGCTCAAGACGCTCGCCGCCGATCCCCGCATCGCCGAAGTCCCGACCTTCTCCCCCAGCACCGTGCGCGAGCTCGACTTGCTCGTCGAGGAATTCAAGCCGTCGGATGCCGCGGCGATCAAGGCGATCGAGGCGCGCACCAACCACGACGTCAAGGCCGTCGAATACTGGATCAAGGAGCGGCTCGAGGGGCTGCCCGAGGCCGAAAAGGCGCGCGAATTCGTGCATTTCGCCTGTACGTCCGAAGACATCAACAATACCGCCCATGCGCTCATGCTCACCGCCGGGCGCGACCGGGTGCTGCTGCCGGCGCTCGACGCCGTGATCGAACGCTTCCGGGCACTCGCGCACGAACACGCGGCCCTGCCCATGCTCTCGCGCACCCACGGCCAGCCGGCGAGCCCCACGACCCTGGGCAAAGAGATGGCCAACGTCGCCGCGCGCCTGCAGCGCACCCGCGCCGCCATCGCCGCCGTGCGCCTCACGGCCAAGTTCAACGGCGCCGTGGGCAACTACAACGCGCACAGTATCGCCTACCCCGAGGTCGACTGGGAATCCTTCAACCGCCGTTTCATCGAATCGCTCGGGCTCGAGTTCAACCCCTATACAATACAGATCGAGCCGCACGATACGATGGCCGAACTCTTCGACGCCATGGCGCGGGCGAACACCGTCCTCATCGACGCCTGCCGCGATCTGTGGCTCTACATCTCCTACGGATATTTCCGCCAGAAACTCAAAGAGGGCGAAGTCGGTTCTTCGACCATGCCGCACAAGGTCAACCCCATCGACTTCGAGAACGCGGAGGGGAATCTCGGTATCGCCAACGCCTTGCTGCGCCATTTTTCCGACAAATTGCCGGTGTCGCGCATGCAGCGCGATCTCACCGACTCCACGGTGCTGCGCAACATGGGTGTCGCATTTGGCCACACGCTGCTCGCGTTGGATTCGCTGCGCCGAGGGTTGGACAAGCTCGAGGCCGATCCGCACGCGCTCGAGCGCGATCTGGCGGAGGCTTGGGAAGTGCTCGCCGAGGCGGTGCAGACCGTGATGCGGCGCCACGGCATTCCCAATCCCTACGAGAAACTCAAGGAAATGACCCGCGGCAAGGCGATCACCGCCGAAACGCTGCGTGGATTCATCGCCGGCTTGCCGCTCCCGCAAGCCGCCAAGGAGCGGCTGCTCGCACTCGTGCCGCAGCAATACACCGGCAAGGCCGAGGAGCTCGCCCGGCGCATTTGAGGCTGCGTGAACCAACATGGCGCGCGGCCGCCGGGTAGAGCGTTCGACGCATAGGATGCACGTTCTCTCGTAGGCAGTAGGCGAGCATACGAGTATCGGATGAAAACGACCTACCTTCATGCAGTGGGTCGTTCGAAGCGCCCGGGTCTGGCATCGTGAATAGACCAGTGCTATGATTATATTTTTTGCATCTACCGCGAGGACATGACCGTCATGGCAGAGACTGGTGCCGTTGCCGAGCAGACTTCTTCCCCCGCCTTGCCCAAGAACCTCCGCGTCGAGAAAGTGATCTGGGTGCATCACTGGACCGACACCCTGTTCAGCTTCCGCTGCACCCGCGATCCGGGTTTTCGCTTCATCAATGGCCAGTTCGTGATGATCGGCCTGATGGTCGATGGCAAGCCGCTGCTGCGCGCCTATTCGATCGCCAGCGCCAACTGGGAAGAGCATCTCGAGTTCTATTCGATCAAAGTGCCCAACGGCCCGCTCACTTCCCGCCTGCAGCACCTCGAGGTGGGTGACGAGGTGCTCGTCTCCACCAAACCCACCGGCACGCTCGTGCAGGACAACCTCCTGCCTGGTGCCAAGCGCCTCTTTCTGCTCGCCACCGGCACGGGGCTCGCGCCCTTCATGTCCATCATCAAGGATCCGGACGTCTATGAGCGCTACGAGAAGGTGATCCTCGTGCACTGCACGCGCTGGGTGCGCGAGCTCGGCTACCACGACTACATCACCAAGGAGCTGCCGCAGCACGAGTTTCTGGGCGAGATGGTGCGCGAAAAGCTCATCTACTACCCCACCGTGACGCGCGAGCCCTTCATCCACCAGGGCCGGATCACCAACCTCATCACCAGCGGCAAGCTCGCCGCCGATCTCGGCATGCCCCAGCTCAATCCCGAGACCGACCGGGCGCTCTTGTGCGGCAGCATGCGCATGCTCGCCGATACGAGCAAGATCCTCGACGATCTGGGGTTTCAGGTCTCGCCCAGCATGGGCGTGCCGGGGCATTACGCGGTCGAACGGGCGTTCGTCGATCAGTGACCCCTGAACGGCGGCATCGAGCAAGAAAAAGCCCCCGATCGGGGGCTTTTTGCTGACAAAGGCGCGTCAGACCACCGCTTCTTCCTTTTGCTTGGGCGGCTTCACCAAGTCTTCGCGCCTGACGCCGAACCACATCACTAGCGCCGACGAGACGAAAATCGACGAATAGATGCCGAAGACGATGCCGATGGTGAGGGCGAGCGCGAAGTTGCGCAAGGTCTCGCCGCCGAAGAGCAGGATCGTCACCACCATCGCCAGCGTGCTGGCATGGGTGATGATCGTGCGCGACATGGTCGCGGTGATTGCGTGATCGAGCACGGCGGGCGTGTCCATCTTGGCCCGGCGTTTCCTGAAGACTTCACGGACCCGGTCGAAGATGACGACCGTCTCGTTGACCGAGTAGCCGAGCACGGCGAGCACCGCTGCGAGTACGGAAAGCGAGAATTCCAACTGAAAGGCCGCGAAGACGCCGAGGATGATGACCACGTCGTGGAGATTGGCGACGATGGCCGATACCGCGAAACGCCATTCGAAACGCATCGCCAGATAGGCGACGATGCCCAGTATGACGAAAGCGAGCGCCATCAGACCGTTGGTCGCGAGCTCCTTGCCCACCTGTGGCCCGACGAATTCGACGCGGCGCACCTCGAAATCCACTTCCGGCACTTGGGCGAGGAGCGCCTGTACCCGTTCGCTCGCCTGGGCGCTTTCACCGTCTCCCAAATGAGGGAGACGGATGAGAAGATCGCGCGCGGAGCCGAAATTCTGCACCTGAGCCTCGCGCAGTCCTGCTTGGGCGAGGGTGGTTCGTACGACTTCCGGTGAGACGGTCTGGCTTGCGCGAACCTCGACGAGCGTGCCGCCCGTGAATTCAATCGAGAGATTGAGTCCGCGTAGCACGAGGAAGAGCACGGCGGCCATGAACGTGACGATGGACACGGCGTTGAACCACAGGGCATGCCGCATGAAGGGGATGTCTTGCCGCGGACGGAACCATTCCATTGCGCTCTCCGTTTAGCCGATCGAGAGATGGGCGATGCGTTTCTTGCCGCCGTAGGTGAAGTTGACCAGCATGCGCGACACGAGGATGGCCGAGAACATCGACGAGAGGATGCCGAGACAATGCACCACGGCGAAACCGCGCACGGGACCGGAACCGAAGACCAGGAGGGCCAATCCGGCGATGAGCGTGGTCACGTTCGAGTCGAGGATGGTGGCAAATGCGCGTTCGTAGCCCGTTGCGATGGCCATCTGAGGGGATACGCCGGCGCGCAACTCCTCACGAATACGCTCGTTGATGAGCACGTTCGCGTCGATCGCCATGCCCAGGGTGAGCGCCATCGCTGCGATGCCGGGCAGAGTGAGGGTGGCCTGCAGCAGCGACAGGAGCGCCACGAGGAGCATCAGGTTGGCTGCCAGTGCCACGACCGAATAAAAACCGATGAGCTGGTAGTAGCTGATGATGAAAACGGCGATGATGACGAACCCCCAGAGCGTGGCCGTGACGCCGCGTTCGATGTTCTCTTTGCCGAGGCTGGGACCGACGGTACGCTCCTCGACGATGCGCATCGGCGCGGCCAGACTGCCGGCGCGCAGCAGCAGCGCGATGTCACGCGCTTCTTCCACCGTCATCGCCCCAGAGATCTGTACTCTGCCGCCGCTGATCTCGGTGCGGATCACCGGGGCGGTGACGACTTCGGCCTGTCCCCGTTCGATGAGCAGGATCGCCATGCGCTTGCCGACGTTCTCGCGCGTGACGTCGCGGAAGATGCGCGATCCAGCCGAATCCAGAGTCAAATGCACGGCCGGCTCGCCCGTCTGTCCGTCGAAGCCAGGCTGGGCGTCGGTGAGCCGCTCGCCCGTGAGGACGACGTCTTTCTTGACCAGGATGGGGCGACCGTTACGTTCGTAGAGGAGCTCGGTGCCTGGGGGGATGCGGCCAGCGAGCGCCTCTTCGAGTGCCCCCGGGGTGTCATCGACCAGCCGCACTTCCAAGGTGGCCGTGCGGCCGAGGATGTCCTTGGCCTTGGCCACGTCCTGCACGCCGGGTAGTTGCACGACGATGCGCTCCGCCCCTTGTTGCTGGATCACCGGCTCGGCGACGCCCAGCTCGTTGATGCGGTTGTGCAGCGTCGTGATGTTTTGCTTGAGCGCGTACTCGCGGATGGTTTGTTCGGCCGCGGGAGTCAGCCGGGCCACCAAGCGTACCGCCTCGCCCTGAGGCAGAATGTCCACGACGAGATCCGGCATGTTCCTGGTGATGAGGCGCCGCGCCGCCTCGGCGGAGGGTTCATCGGCGAAACGCGCCTCGATCAGCTTGCCACTGCGGGAGATGCCCTGGTGCCGCACCCGCTCTGAGCGCATGAGCGAACGCAGATCGGCGGCGATGGCGTCGAGCCGCTTGGTCACGGCGCCTTCCATGTCGACTTCGAGCAGGAAGTGCACGCCCCCTCTCAGGTCGAGGCCGAGATACATGGGCTTGGCGCCCAGGCGTGCAAGCCACTCGGGGGTACCGGGAAGGAGGTTGAGCGCGACGATCACCTCGGGCTTTGCCGGATCGGGGTTGAGCTCGGATTCGATCAGGTCTTTGGCCTGGATCTGGGTCTCGGTGTCGGCGAAACGAATCCGCAGCGCGCCAGGATCGTAGAGGAATCCTTGGTGGGCGAGCCCTGCTTCACTCAGTTTCGGCTCCAACCGGGCGGCGAGCGCGTAGGGGTCGAACGGCGCACCGGCACGTGCCGGGGTGATTTGCACCGCAGGGATCTCGCCGAAGAGGTTGGGTGCGGCGTAGATCGCCCCCAGCAGCAGCACGAAGGCGATCAGCAGGTTCTTCCACAGAGGGTAGCGGTTCATGGGCGGGGGCGCGCTTCAGAAGTTCTTCAGTGTACCCTTGGGCAAAACGGCGGCGATGGTCGGTTTTTGCACCGTCACTTCCACCCCCTTGGCGATCTCGACGCGCACGAAGTCGTTGTCTATTTCCGTGATGCGACCGGCAATGCCTCCCTGGGTGACCACCTCGTCGCCCTTCGAGAGGGACTGGATCATGGCTTTGTGCTCCTTGGCGCGCTTCATCTGCGGCCGCACCATCAGGAACCAGAGCACGACGAACATCAGGATGATGGGTAACAGCTGCATCAAGCCACCCGTCGGATCGGAAGCCGGGGCGCCTTGGGCGAAGGCATTGCTGATGAACATGGAAAACTCCTCGGGAGTGAGTAGAAAAGAAAAATTCTACCACTATGGGTGGGATAATCACCCTATATGCCTTTTGAGTGGCATGTGATGGCGTGGTGCTTTGGGCACCCAGGATGCCCCAGGGCGCTGTTGCATGGCTGCGCCCTCTCGAGGAGGTGGGCACGCTTGCCGACCGGATGGGTCCATTCGTTCCGTTTCGTAGCGCCGTACGCCTTGCCCTGGAATCCTGGGCGCTGGATTCTCGTGACGTCGTTCCCTGTCGTAGCGACGATCGAGCGAAACCCTCTGGTTTTTTGGCTATCATAGGCAGCATGTGGCATCGACTTTTCCTCTTCCTTTCCCTCCTCGCCTTCGTCGGCCAGGGTTGGGCTTATCGGCTGCCCGATCTCGGTGCGGTGGCCACCGATGCATTCAGTACGCAGGAAGAGGAGGCCATCGGCCGGATGGTGATGGTGCAGATACGCGAGCGGGAGCCCAATTATCTCGACGATCCGGAGCTGGAGGATTATCTGGCCGCGATTGGGCGTCGGCTGACCGAGGCTTCCGACCAGCCCTTTCGCCGCTACAGGTTTTTCGTGCTGCGCGACAACACGATCAATGCTTTCGCGATGCCGGGCGGCTATATCGGGGTGCACAGCGGCTTGATCCTCACTGCCGAAAGTGAATCGGAGCTCGCGGCGGTGCTCGCGCACGAGATGGGGCACGTGATCCATCGGCACATCGCGCAGCTCATCGACCAGCAGAAGACGAGCAACATGGTGATGTTGGGGTCGATGCTGGTGGCGATCCTCGCGGCGAGGACCGGTGGCTCGCAAGTGGCCGAAGCCGCCGCGGTCGGCGGTCAGGCATTCGCCGTGCAGCAACAGTTGAGTTTTTCTCGAGCATTCGAACACGATGCCGACCGAACGGGTCTCGACATTCTCGCCAAGGCGGGATTCGATCCGAGCGCTGCGCCGCGCTTCTTTGGGCGGTTGCTGCGCGAAAGCCGCCTCTACGAGAACAACGCGCCGGTATACATGCGCACGCACCCGCTGACGACCGATCGGATCTCGGATCTGGAGAACCGCATCTCCTCGCCGACTTTCAAGTATTCCCTGCGCCCACGGCTCGATTCGCTCGGCTTTTCGGCGGCGCGGGCCAAGCTCATGGCGATGAACGGTACCCCTTTCGAGGCCGTGGCCCGGGCGTTCGATGGCAGCGCGACGGGTATCGACCGGCAGATGGCCAGGGTGCGTGCGGCTTTGCGCGCCAACGACGTCAAACGCGCCCGCGCGGCCTTCGATCAATACGCCAAGGGGTGGCCCGACGAGCATTGGCGTGATCTGCTGGAAGCGGAGGTGCTCACCGCCGAGGGGCGTCTGCCGGATGCCCTGGCGAAGCTCGAGCGGGCGATGCAACGAGCCCCCGAGGCGGCGGCGCCGCGCCTGTATGCGATCGACGTGGCGCTACGCCTGGGGCAGGTGGAGCGGGCCGAGCAGCTCGCGCGCGAAGCCGTCGACCGCGACAAGGGCGAGCGTCGCTATTGGCAGGCGCTGGGCAAGGTGGCTGCGGCCAAGGGGGACGAAGCCTGGGTGCATCGGGCCCAGGGGGAGAGTTTCGTGCTCGATGATCGGCTAGAGGCGGCCATCGATCAGTTCGAGCAGGCGCGTCGCGCCCGGCGAGGCGATTATTTTTGGGAGGCGGAACTGGACGCGAAGATCCGGATGCTCAAGGACGAAGTGCGTCAGCGCAAACGCCTGACACGCTGAGTGTTGGGGGAAACCGCCGCGGGTTTGCCGGCACGCGCGCGGGCTCGCAGCCGGCGTCTACCCTCCTGGGGGCGGCCGCAACGTACCAAGAGGAGGGTGGTATGGTTCGCGATCGACGTACCTGGTCCGTCGTGTGGACGGTGATCGTGGCGGTGCTGTGGTGCTATCCGGTGGCGGCGGCGGTGGCCGACGTACTGGGCGGCACGGCTCAGGCGGTCTACGTCTTCCTCGTGTGGGCGGGATCGGTGGGGTTGGCATTCTTCCTCTATCGCGGCACGGAGCGCGACGATGCCGAGCGCTGAGGGGGTGTTTTCCTGGCAGCCTTTGCCTGCGTGGCTCGCGGCCATCGTCGCCTTCGGCTATCTCTCCTTGCTCTTCGCGGTCGCCTATCGTGCCGATCGACAAGCCCGGCTGGGGCGTTCCCTCACCGACGCCGGTTGGGTCTATGCGCTCTCGATCGCGGTCTATTGCACTGCCTGGACGTATTTTGGCAGCGTCGGTCGGGCGGCGAGCGGTGGCTTATGGTTCTTGCCCATCTATCTGGGGCCGACGCTGGTGATGCTGCTCGCCCCGGTCTTGGTGCGCCGTATGGTGCGCGTGGCCAAGGAGTGGCGCATCACCTCCGTGTCCGATTTCATCGCGACGCGTTACGGCCGGGCGGCAGGGCTGGGGCGTTTCGTCTCGCTGTTCGTCTTCGTGGGCGTGGTGCCGTACGTGGCCTTGCAGCTCAAGGCGATCGCGTTCGCGTTCGACGTGCTCACGGGGGTACCAGAAGCCACGGCGGCCGGATGGTGGAGCGATCGCAGCCTATGGGTTGCGGTGGTGCTCGTGATCTTCGCCGCGCTCTTCGGGACGCGGCATCTCGACGTGACCGAGCGGCACGAAGGTCTGGTGGCCGCGATCGCTTTCGAGTCGGTGGTCAAGTTGGCGGCTTTCCTCTTGCTCGGCGCCTGGGTTACTTTCGTCGTCTTCCCCGGTCCGGGGGCGATCGTGGAGGCGGCGCAGGCGAGATTCGGTACGGCGATTGCGCCGCTCGATGCCGTCGACGGCCTGCATTATGGCGACTGGGCGGTCATGATCCTGCTCTCCGGGCTCGCTTTCCTCTTGCTGCCTCGCCAGTTTCAGGTGATGGTGGTGGAGAACGTGCGGGTGGGGCACGTGGATCGGGCTGCCTGGCAGTTTCCCGCCTACCTCTTGCTGATCAATCTGTTCGTGCTGCCGGTGGCCCTGGCGGGGCAGCTTTTCTTCGCTGACGTTTCTCTCGATCCGGATACCTACGTGCTGGCGCTGCCGCTCGCCCAGGGGCAGTCGTTGCTGGCGCTGCTCGTGTTCCTCGGGGGGATTTCGGCGGCCACCAGTATGGTGATCGTCGAGAGCGTGGCGGTGGCGACCATGGTGTGCAACGATTGGGTGGCGCCCTGGTGGGTACGTCGCCGTCAGGTGGCGGAATTGGGGCATGCGGAAATCGCCGGCACCCTGCTTTGGGTGCGCCGTGTGGTGATCGCCGCCGTGCTTGCTTGCGGCTACGGGTACTACCGGCTCACGGGGGAGTCGTTCGCCCTGGTATCGATCGGTCTCATCAGCTTTGCGGCGGTGGCTCAGCTCGCGCCGGCAGCGCTCGGGGGCTTGTTCTGGTCCGGTGGGTCGCGCACGGGCGCTGCTGCGGGAATCGCAGTCGGTGTGCTGGTATGGGGCTATACCCTGATGCTGCCATCGCTTGCCAAGTCTGGTTGGTTCGAGGCGCATTGGCTCGAAACGGGACCATGGGGGATGGTGTGGCTGCAACCGGAGCGCCTCTTCGGGGTCGAGGGGATGGCGCCGCTCACCGCGAGCGTCGTCTGGAGTCTGGGGCTCAATACCCTGGTCTACGTGTTTTTGTCCCTCGTCTTTCCCCCCCACGGGGCGGAAGCCCAGGGGGCGAGGCGGTTTGTGCGGGTCGAGTCCAGTGCCGGAGCCGGCGGCGTCTGGCGCGGTCGAGTCGGGGTGCCGGCGGTGGCCCAGGTGATGGCGCGCTTTCTGGGCGAGGAGAGAACCCGCGAGCTACTCCTGGGGTATGCCCGTGAGCGTGGTCTCGCCGCGGTCGAGGCGTTGGAGGTCGATGCCGCGTTCGTGCGTTTCGCCGAGACGATGCTGGCAGGGGCGATCGGCGGCGCAGCGGCGCGCCTGGTGCTCGAGACCTTGCTCGAAGAGGCGACCCCCAGCTTCGACGACGTGATGCACGTGCTCGACGAGGCCAACCAGATCCGCACCTATTCTCGCATGTTGGAAGAGAAATCGCGGGCGCTCGAGGAGGCGACGCGTCGGCTCCAGGAGGCCAACGAGAAACTCACCGAGCTCGATCGCCTCAAGGATGAATTCATCTCGGCCGTGACGCACGAATTGCGCACGCCTCTGACGTCGATCCGGGCCCTGGCCGAGATCCTGGCCGACGATCCCGATTTGCCGCGCGAGGATCGTCTGCGTTTCTACCGCATCATCGTGCGCGAATGTGAGCGCCTGACGCGACTGGTCAATCAGGTGCTCGATCTGGCCAAGCTGGAATCCGGTCACGGCGAGTGGCAGCCCGAAGCGCTCGAGATGCGGGACTTGGTCCAGGAGGCGATCGAGGCGATCGTGCCGCTGGCGCAGGAGAAGCAGGTGCGCCTCGAGGTGTCGATCGAGCCGGGATTGCCGAAGGTATGGGCGGATCGCGATCGGGTCGTGCAGGTGATTCTCAATTTGCTCAACAACGCGTTGAAATTCGTACCGGCGGGCGCGGGTATAATCACGATACGGGTAGGGCGACAGGGGGCGGGGGAAGTCGCCATAGAGGTGGCCGACAATGGCCCGGGAATTCCGCCTGAATTCATGCCCCACGTGTTCGAGCGTTTTCGCCAGGCGACGGGTGGTTTGGCAAAACCGCCAGGTACGGGGTTGGGGTTGGCGATCTGCAAGCGGATCGTCGAACATCTGGGCGGACGGATCTGGGTCGAATCGTTGCCCGGTGAGGGGGCGCGATTCACTTTCACGGTGCCGATCGCCGAACGGCTCGAACCCGGCAACGAAGGTGGGGGACACGATGACGAAGAAAATCCTAGTGGTCGATGACGAGGAGAACATCCTCATCTCGCTCGAATTTCTGCTGCAACGGGCCGGTTATGACGTGGCCGTGGCGCACGATGGCGATGAGGCCTTGGCCCAAGCCGAGCGTTTCGCCCCCGATCTCATCCTGCTCGACGTGATGATGCCGAAGAAGGATGGCTACGAGGTGTGCCGCTTGCTTCGTCAGGATCCGCGCCACGAGGCGTGCAAGATCGTGCTCCTCACGGCCAAGGGCCGGGACATCGATCGCGCCAAGGGGCTCGCCCAGGGCGCGGACGATTATCTCACCAAGCCTTTTTCCACCAAGGAACTGCTCGAGCACGTAGAGCGGTTGCTCGCGCCAGGGACGGTCTGATGGGGGCGCGCTGGCGCTTCGCGCTGGCGGTGGTGGTGCTGGCCGCCTTGATGACGGGACCTTTCCTGCTCACCGGCGCGATGGTGTGGGCCGACGCCTCCGAGGAGGCGCGCGATGCCTTGCGTGCTCTCGCCGAGCGCTGGTTGCCGCTCGGCGGGGTGACCACCGTGGCGGGATTTGCCTTGGGTATCGCCTTACTCGCGCGCCTCTTTCGCCATTACGTCCAGGGGCTGTTGCGCATGGCCGAGGGACTGGACGTGCTGCGCCGGGCCAATCCGGGTTTTCGTGTGCCGGAGGAGGGGCCGCGCGAGGTGGTGACGCTCGCCCAGGCGATCAACCGGCTCGCCGACGAGCGCGATCGCCTGCTCGCCGAGCTCGACACGCGAGTGCGCGAGGCGCGTCATGCCGTCGAAGAAGAGCGCAACCGTTTGGCTGCGTTGATGGCCCAATTGGCCGAGGCGGTGATCGTATGCAACGCCGAAGGGCGGATTTTGCTCTACAACGAGGCGGCGCGCCGGCTGGCGCAGTCCTTCGGCGATTCTGCCACGGTGGCTGCGAGTGGCTGGATCGGCTTGGGGCGCTCGATCCATGCCCTGCTCGATCCCGATCTGGTGGCGCACGTCTTCGAGTCCCTCGAAGTCATGCTCGAGCAAGGAGAAGTTCGTCCGAGTATGCAGGTGGTGACGGCAACGCCAGCCGGCGCGCTCGTCCGGGTGCGTGTCTCACCGATCGCCGGGGAGGCGGCGAAAGAGCAGATCAGCGGCTATGTGCTCATGCTCGAAGACGTCACCGACCAGATCGAGCGCGAGGCTTCACGCAACGAGCTGCTCTTCGAGCTCACCGAGGGCAACCGGGCGGCCATCGCCAACATCCGTCTCGCTGCCGAGATGCTGCACTTGCCCGACGTGGACGAGGCGATGCGCGCACGCTTCCGCGCCGTGATCGCCCGTGAAGTCGAGGCGGTGAGCACGCGCCTCGACGTGGCTTCGCGGGCTTTTGCCGACGCGCTGCGCGCTCGTTGGCCACTCGAACCGATGCGCGGGGCGGATCTCCTGCACGCGGCAGCGGCCTACCTGAAGCGCCGCCTCGACGTCGTCCTCGAGCTCGAGATCCTCGACGAGGAGCTGTGGTTCGAGGCCGATCATTTCTCGTTGCTGCAGGCACTTGCTTTTCTCGCTGGTCGTCTCGTCGAGGACTACGGCGCGCCCATGTTACGACTGCGTCTTTCCGGCGACGATCGGCTCGTCTATCTCGACCTGGTGTGGTCGGGCGGCAGCCTCAGCAACGAGATCGTGACCGGCTGGGAACTGGAACCTCTGGGCTTGGGTGGAACGCGTTCGCCACTCACCTTGCGTGACGTGCTCGATCGTCACGGAGCCGCCATGTGGTTCGACCGGGAGAAAGCGCGCCATCGCGCCTTCGTGCGTCTGGCGCTGCCGCGCAAGCAGTCCGTTCGCCTCCCGCCATCGGCTACGCCCGCCGTACCGGCGCTGGAGGAGGGACGGCCAGAATTCTATGATTTCGACCTTTTCGCCTGGTCGGACAAGGCGACCGCGCTCGAGGACAGGTCACTGGCCGAGCTGAGTTACACCGTGTTCGACACCGAGACCACCGGGCTCGATCCGAGCGGTGGCGACGAGATCATCCAGATCGGCGCTACCCGCATCGTCAATGGTCGCCTGCTCAAACACGAATCTTTCGAGCAGCTCATCGATCCGCGTCGCCCTCTCGATCCGGCCTCCATCGCCGTGCATCACATCACGCCGGAGATGCTGGAGGGGCAGCCGACGATCGAGGAAGTGTTGCCGGCTTTCCATCGCTTCGCGCAGGATACCGTGCTCGTGGCGCACAACGCCGCCTTCGACATGCGATTCCTTCAGCTCAAGGAGGAAAAACTCGGCGTGCGCTTCGATCAGCCCGTGCTCGACACGCTGCTCTTGGCGGCCTTCCTTTTGCCGAATCAGGAGCATTCGCTGGAAGCGCTGGCGCACTATTTCGGTGTGCGTGTCCTGGGGCGACACACGGCCTTGGGCGATGCGCTGGTGACGGCAGAGATCTTCCTCAAGATGATCCCGCTGCTCGCCGAGAAGGGCGTGGTCACGTTGCGCCAGGCACGTGAGGCGTCGCAGCAGACCTATTATGCCCGGCTGCGTTATTGAGTGGAGCGATGAATCCTTCCGCGGGGCGATTCTATTTCTTCTATTTCATCGGGTTCGCCCTCTTTTGCGTGGTGCTGGCGCTGGGCGAATCCTTTGGCATGTCGGCGCGCGCCATCGGATTCACTTTCCTCTTCGCCACCATCGCTCTTTATGCCGGCGTGGGGATGCTGGCGCGCACTTCCGACCTGCTCGAATTCTACGTTGCCGGGCGAGGAGTGCCGGGCATTGCCAATGGCATGGCAACCGCCGCCGATTGGGTGAGCGCGGCTTCCTTCATCGGCTTGGCGGGAATCATCTATCATCAGGGGTTCGAGGGGCTGGCTTACGTCACCGGTTGGACCGGTGGGTTCGTGCTCGTCGCCCTCTTGCTCGGTCCTTATCTGCGCAAGTTCGGTCGTTTTACCATCCCCGAGTTCCTCGAAGCGCGATACAACGGGCCCGTGGCATTGGCTGGGGTCGTGGCGGTGGTGCTCGCTTCTTTCGTCTATCTGGTGGCGCAGATCTATGGCGTGGGGCTCATCGCCAGCCGCTTCGTCGGGGTGGATTTCGGGCTCGGTGTGCTCATCGGCATGGCCGGCATCCTCGTGTGCTCCTTTCTCGGCGGCATGCGCGCGGTGACCTGGACACAGGTGTCGCAGTATCTGATCCTCATCGTCGCGTATCTCGCGCCGATTGTGGTGCTGTCGATCGAACGCTTCGAAGTACCCTTGCCCCATCTGGTCATGGGGAAAATGGTCCAGACGGTGGCGCACGGCGTGGCCGAGCGGCGCGATGACCCCGATGAACAACTCGCCCGATCGCTCTACCGGGCACGGGCCGAGCAATATCAGCGCAAGATCGACGATTTGCCCGCATCGCTCTTGCACGAGCGCGAGATCCTCGAGCGTGAGCTCGCCCGGCTGCGTCAAGAGGAAGGGGATCCGCGCGCCATCTATCGTCTGGAGCACCAACGCCAGTCCTTGCCGTCGACGCCGGAGGAGGCTCGCGGCCATTGGCGGCGGTTGCGCGATGCGGCGCTCGCTCAGGCCCGATCGCCGCGCGACTTCAGCCACGCCTGGTACGGGGATACGCCGCAGGAGCGACAAAACGCCCGGATCAATTTCCTCGCCTTGCTCTTCGTTCTGATGTGTGGGACCGCAGCGCTGCCGCACATCCTGATGCGCTACTACACCACGCCCACCGTATCGGAGGCGCGCAAGTCGACCGCCTGGACGCTCTTCTTCGTGGCGCTCCTCTATTTGGCGGCGCCGATCTATGCCATGTTCGCCAAAATCGAGGTGCTGCAGCACGTGGTCGGCCGCTCTTTCGACGAGCTGCCTGCTTGGCTCGTGTCTTGGTATCGCGTCGGTCTGGTCGCCTTCGAGGACATCAACGGCGATGGGATACTGCAGCTGGCCGAGCTCGTACTCAATCCCGATGGCATCGTGCTGGCATTGCCGGAAATGGGCGGTTTGCCCGCTTTCTTCGTCGGCCTGGTGGCGGCCGGCGGGCTGGCGGCGGCGCTCTCCACCGCCGACGGGCTGCTGTTGACCATCTCCAACGCCCTGGGACATGACCTCTACTACCGCCGCTTTGCGCCCGAGGCGAGCACGCAGCGCCTCCTCATCGTCAATAAGATGCTGTTGCTGTCCGTGGCCGTGATCGCCGCCTGGGTGGCGATGCTGCGCTTCGATAGCATCCTGCTGCTCGTGGGCCTGGCGTTTTCGCTCGCCGCCTCGCTCCTCTTCCCGACCCTGATCCTGGGCATCTTCTGGCGCCGGGCGGCTCCTGCCGGAGCCCTGGCGGCGATGGTGACGGGGCTGATGGCAAGTCTCGGCTACTACTTCCTGACGCACGAGTCTTTCGGCGGCAGACCCGACCTGCAGCTCTTCGGCATCCAACCGGTGGCCTGCGGTATCTTCGGTGTGCTCGCGGGCTTGGCAGCACACGTCGTGGTGAGCCTGGTCGGGCCGGAACCAGAGCAGGGGAAACAGGAGTTGGTCGATTTCCTCAAGCGTCCTTCTTGAGCCGGGATCGCCCTTTTCGGCTAAACTAACCGGTTCGATTTCTCGCTCATTCCGACGCCCATCCCATGAAAACCTCCGACATCCGCAAAGCCTTCCTCGACTTCTTCGCGAGCAAGGGGCACGCGATCGTGCCCTCCAGCTCGCTCGTGCCGCAGGGTGACCCGACGCTGCTCTTCACCAACGCCGGCATGAACCAGTTCAAGAACGTCTTTCTCGGCCTGGAGGAGCGTCCGTACAAGCGTGCCACCACGGCGCAGAAATGCGTGCGTGCCGGGGGCAAGCACAACGACCTGGAAAACGTCGGTTATACCGCGCGGCACCACACTTTCTTCGAGATGCTGGGCAACTTCAGCTTCGGTGACTACTTCAAGCGCGAAGCCATCGCCTACGCCTGGGAGCTGCTCACCGAGGTCTTCGCCCTGCCGCCCGAGCGGCTGTGGGTGACGGTGTATGCCGAAGACGACGAAGCCTATCGCATCTGGGCCGAGGAGATCGGCGTGCCGCGCGAGCGCATCGTGCGCATCGGCGACAACAAGGGCGCGCGCTACGCTTCCGATAATTTCTGGATGATGGGCGACACCGGCCCCTGCGGACCGTGCACCGAAATCTTCTACGATCACGGCCCCGAAGTGCCGGGTGGCCCGCCGGGATCGCCCGACGAGGACGGGGATCGCTACATCGAGATCTGGAACCTCGTGTTCATGCAGTACAACCGCGACGACAAGGGCGAGATGCATCCCTTGCCCAAGCCCAGCGTCGACACCGGCATGGGGCTCGAGCGCATCGCCGCGGTGCTGCAGGGCGTGCATTCGAACTACGAGATCGATCTCTTCCAGCGGCTCATCGCCGTGGCCATGGAACTCACCGGTTGCACCGACCGCGATCAGCCCAGCCTCAAGGTGCTGGCCGACCACATCCGCGCCGCTTCTTTCCTCATCGCCGACGGGGTCATTCCCGGCAACGAGGGGCGAGGCTACGTGCTGCGCCGCATCATCCGCCGCGCCATCCGCCACGGCTGGAAACTCGGCGTGCGTGCGCCTTTCTTCCACCGGCTGGTGCCGGCCCTGGTGACCGAGATGGGTGAGGCCTATCCCGAGCTCGTGGCGCGCCAGTCGGTGATCGAGGCCACGCTCAAGCAGGAGGAGGAACGCTTCTTCGGCACCATCGAACACGGCATGTCGCTGCTGGAAACGGTGATCGCGCAGATGCAGGCCAACGGCCAGAGCGAGCTCGACGGCGAGATCGCCTTCAAGCTGCACGACACCTATGGTTTTCCGCTGGATTTGACCGCCGACGTGTTGCGCGAGCGCGGCTTCACCGTGGACGTGGCCGGGTTCGACGCAGCCATGGCACGGCAAAAGGCAATGGCGCGCGCCGCGGGCAAGTTCAAGATGCAGGCGGTGCTCGAATACGAGGGCCCCTCGACGCGTTTCGACGGCTACGAGACCTTGGAAGAAGAAGGACAGATCGTGGCGCTCTATCGCGACGGCACGCCGGTCAATGAACTCACCGAGGGCGAGGAGGGCGTGGTGGTGCTCGATCGCACGCCGTTCTACGCCGAATCGGGCGGCCAGGCGGGTGACCGCGGCGAGCTGCGCGGCTCGGAGGGGATTTTCACCGTCGAGGACACGCAGAAGATTCAGGCTGAGGTGTTCGGCCATTACGGCGTGGTGCGCACCGGACGGCTCACGCTGGGGCAGCGCGTGCGCGCCCGGGTCGATGCCGAGGCTCGCGCCGCCACGGCACGGCACCACTCCGCCACGCACCTCTTGCACAAGGCTTTGCGCGAAGTGCTGGGGACGCACGTGGAGCAGAAAGGCTCGCTCGTCGATGCCGACCGTCTGCGCTTCGATTTTGCGCACCATCAGCCCCTCACTCAGGAAGAGATCGAGCGCATCGAATGGCTCGTCAATCGCGAGGTGCTCGCCAACGTTCCCACCCGTGCCGAGGTGATGCCGCTCGAAGCGGCCAAGGCGAGCGGGGCGGTGATGCTCTTCGGCGAGAAATACGGCGAGACGGTGCGGGTGCTCACCATCGGCAGCTCCAAGGAGCTGTGCGGCGGCACGCACGTGGCGCGCACCGGCGACATCGGGTTGGTGAAGATCGTGGCCGAGAGCGCGATCGCCGCCGGCGTGCGCCGCATCGAGGCGGTCGCGGGAGAAGTGGCGCTGCGCTGGGTGCAAGGCGTGGATCGTACGCTGGAGCGGCTCGCCCAGACGCTCAAGGTGGCGCGCGAGGAAGTGCCGTCCCGCGTGGAGGCCCTGCTCGAGCAGACGCGCGAGGCGGCGCGCGAGCGGGCACGGCTCGTTCAGCGGCTCGCCCAGGCCGAAGCGATGGCGCTTGCCGCCGCCGCGGAGACCGCGGGTGAGGTGAAACTGCTCGTGCGCCGGGTGGAGGCCGACTCGCTCGAGGCGCTGCGCGAACTGGCCGATGCGCTGCGCGCCCGTCTGCCCAAGGCCGCGGTGCTGCTCGGTACCGTGATCGAGGGCAAGGCCGTGGTGCTCGCCGCGGTGAGCAAGGAGCTCAGCGCCCGCCTCAAGGCCGGTGACTGGGTCAAGGCTGCGGCCGAGGCGATGGGCGCGCGCGGCGGCGGTCGCCCCGAACTCGCCCAAGCCGGCGGCGGCGACCCGGCCAAGCTCGACGAGGCGCTCGGGCAGGGCAAGGCGTGGGCGCAGGAGCGGTTAGGGTATTGATCACGGCCAGCCCGGGGAAACGCGTGTCGAGGCTTTTCTCGTTCCTTTCGTCGAATCCGCTGAGGGAATTTTTCTCAAAACGATCATCCCCAGCCGTAAGGCGACCAAACTCTATCTGGAGCGTAAGACATGAACGGACTCGATCCAGAAGAACGTGAAATCCTCGATGCCTTCGAGGAAGGCAAGCTCGAGCGAGCCTCGGAGGCCGATCTTCTCAAGACGCGTCATCAACGTTACGCCCAGGAGATGGTCAGCCAAGAGCGCTTGATCCACTTGCGTCTTTCTGAGCGGGATCTGCTGCGACTGCGTCGGAAAGCCCGCGAAGCGGGCATTCCCTACGAAATGCTAGCTGCCCAGATCATCCATCGTTATGTCGAAGAAGTAGGAGAGATCGACTGAGCGAGCCTCGGCGAGGCGCTTGCCCTCCGATGAGGTTCAAAACGGCAGTTCGATCCCCGGCCACACGCTCGTGAGGGCGCGGCGGAAGTCTTCCTGGATGCGCGCGAGCGCTGCGGGCGTGTCGGCCTCGAAGCGTAGCACCACGACCGGCGTGGTGTTGGAGGCGCGCGCGAGCCCGAAGCCGTCGGGGTATTCGACGCGCACGCCATCGATGGTGATGATCTCGCGTGCGCCCGTGAAACCGCCGTAGCCTTGCAGCCGTTCGATGAGGGCGAAGGGTTCGCCTTCTTTCATTTTGACGTTGAGCTCGGGCGTGGCGATGCTGTCGGGCAGCGCCTCGAGCACGGCGCTCGGATCGTCGTGGCGCGAGAGGATTTCCAGCAGGCGCGCAGCGGCATAGAGCCCGTCGTCGAAGCCGTACCAGCGATCCTTGAAGAAGACGTGCCCGCTCATCTCACCGGCGAGCGGCGCCCCCGTCTCGCGCAGCTTCGCCTTGATGAGGGCGTGTCCGGTCTTCCACATGAGCGGCACGCCACCATGCGCCCGGATGACTTCGGCGAGTTTGCGCGAGCATTTGACGTCGAAGAGGATCTGGGCGCCGGGATGGCGCGAGAGCACGTCGGCGGCAAAGAGCATCATCTGCCGATCGGGGAAGATGATCTTGCCGTGTTTGGTGACCACGCCCAGTCGGTCCCCGTCGCCGTCGAACGCCAGCCCCATCTCGGCATCGGTGGCGGCGACGCGCGCGATGAGGTCGTTCAGGTTCTCGGGTTTGGATGGATCGGGGTGGTGATTGGGGAAAGTGCCGTCGACCTCGCAAAAGAGCGCGTCGACCCGGCAGCCCAGCCGTTCGAGGAGCTCGGGGGCGAAGGCCCCGGCGACGCCGTTGCCGCAGTCGACTGCGACCTTCATGGGGCGGGCGAGTTTGACGTCGGAGGTGATGCGCGTGAAGTAGGCTTCGCGCACGTCCGCCTGGCGCAGCTGCCCCGCGCCGCTTTCCAGGTCGCCTTCGGCCAGACGCCGACGCAAGTCCTGGATGAGCGGCCCGTAGAGGGTTTCGCCGGCGAGCACCATCTTGAACCCGTTGTACTGGGGCGGATTGTGGCTGCCGGTGACCGAGACGCAGGAGCGCGTGCCGAGATGCTCGGCGGCGAAGTAGGTGACCGGGGTGGGGACGGCGCCGATGTCGATGACGTCCACCCCCGAGGCGAGGATCCCTTCGGCGAGCGCCGCGGCCAGCCGTGGGCCGGACAAACGCCCGTCGCGCCCGACCACGATCGCCTCCACCCGGCGCCGGCGCGCCTCACTGCCGATGGCGCGGCCGATGGCGCGAGCGACGTCTTCGGTGAGGGTCTCATCGACGATGCCGCGGATGTCGTAGGCTTTGAAGAGGCTGGCGTCGGGAAGCGTCATCGCAGAGGCTCGCAGAGAGATTAGTGGTGTTTGGGTAAAGGGCCTTCGAAGCGGAATCGCCGGCTGCAGTAGGGGCAGACGGCCTCGCCCTCGGCGGTGGGGTCGAGGAAGACGCGCGGGTGCAGCAGATTGACCGGCTCGCCGGGAAGGGGGCAGTGCAGCGGCAGGTCTTCGGCGCGCACGGTGAGTTCGCGCTCCGTGCGCACGGTCTCGAGCGGATTGGGGGTACTCATCGGGGTGCTCCTCAGAGATAGGCGAGCCAGTGGTCGTACTCGGGCGCGCGACCGGCGACGATGTCGAAGAATCGCTGCTGGATGCGGGTGGTGAGAGGGCCGCGCTTGCCCTCGCCGATGACGCGGTCGTCGAGTTCGCGGATCGGCGTGATCTCGGCGGCGGTGCCGCTGAAAAAGGCTTCGTCGGCGATGTAGATGTCGTCACGCGTGAGCCTGCGCGACACGAAGGGGATGCCGAGTTCCTCGGCGATGCGGATCACCGTGTCGCGGGTGATGCCCGTGAGCGCCGCGGCGATCTCCGGCTCGTAGAGCACCCCATCCTTGACCACGAAGAGGTTTTCCCCCGCGCCTTCGGCGACGAACCCTTGGGTGTCGAGCAGCAGCGCCTCGTCGTAACCTTGGCTGGTGACTTCCAGGTTGGCGAGGATGGAGTTGGCGTAGGTGCTGGCGAGCTTGGCGCGCGGCATGGTCACGTTGACGTGCTGGCGCTGGAAGGAGGAGGTCTTGATGCGGATGCCTCGTTCCAGGCCGTCTTCGCCCAGATACGCTCCCCAGGGCCAGGCGGCGATGGCCACGTGCACCTTGGCGCCCTTGGGCGAGACGCCCATTTTTTCCGAACCGTAGAAGGCGATGGGGCGGATGTAACAGGATTCGAGGTTGTTCGCGCGCACTACCTCCTTCTGCGCTTCCATGAGTTCCTCGAGCGCCCAGGGAATCGGCATCATGTAGATCTTGGCCGAATTGAGCAGGCGCTGGGTATGCTCGCGCAGGCGGAAAATGGCGGTGCCGCGCTCGGTGGCATAGGCGCGCAAGCCTTCGAATACGGCCAAGCCGTAGTGCAAGGAATGGGTGAGCACGTGGGTGGTGGCTTCACGCCAGGGCACGAGCTTGCCGTCGTACCAGATGAAGCCATCGCGATCGGACATCGACATGGGGTTCTCCTCGGGTGGATGGGCTCGGCGCTTGCGCCGTGTAACGGCAGATTGTAGCGCAAAGCACCGGCAGGGCAGGACCCCGCCGCCTAGGGAAAACCCCAGTAAGGAAGGCTCACCACAGCTGCCACCAAGGCTTGTCCGGACCTTTCTTGCCGCCCTTGAAGTAGGCCGATTGCGGGAAGTTGTGGCGCATCACCCGTTCGGCGTCGGCGCGCAGATCCTGGAGGCCGAGTTTGTCGTAGGCCTGCATGAGGATCCACAGCGCGTCTTCCTGCGCGGGGGAGTCGGGGAATCGCTCGAGCACCGCCTTGGCCCGGTTGGCGGCGGCGAGATAGGCGCCGCGGCGCAGATAATAGTCGGCCACATGCACTTCGTAGCGCGCCATGGCGTTGGTGAGATAGACCATGCGCTGGCGCGCGTCGTCGGCATACTTGCTGTCGGGGAAGCGCTCGATGAGCTCACGGAACGTCTCGTAGGATTCACGCATCCCTTTGGGGTCGCGCTCCGAGAGATCTTGGTTGGAGATCGTCCCGAGCAAGCCGAGGTCTTCGTTGAAGGTCGCCAACCCCTTGAGGTAATACATATAGTCGACATTGGGATGATTCGGGTGCAGCCGGATGAAACGGTCGGCGGCAGCGATCGCTTCCTCGGGTTCGTTCGCCTTGTAGTGGGCGTAGGCCGTCTCGATCTGCGCCTGCTGGGCGTAGCGCCCGAAGGGATAGCGCGCTTCGAGTTTTTGATAGAGTTCGACGGCCCGTTGATAATTTCCGTCGTTCAGGGCATCCTTGGCTTCGGAATAGAGTTTTTGCGCGTTCCAGCCGCGGGTCTCGTCCGCTTTTTCGGGGATGAGGCTGCAGCCGGTGAGCGTGAGCGAAAGGGCGAGGAAGAGCGCGGTGAGCGAACGCAGGATCATGGCGGATGGCGATCGGGGCATGAGTGACTCGGTGACCGATTATAAGGCGGAATGGGACGACGATGACGTGATCACGGTCGAGGAAACCGTGCGCTTCGTGCCGGCTGCGCTCGCGGGCGAGCGGCTCGATCGTGTCGCCGCGGCGCTGTGGCCGGAGCATTCGCGCTCGCGTCTGCAGGCATGGATCGAGGAAGGTTGGCTGAGTATCGACGGAATCCTCGCCGACTCGGTACGCCGCCGGTTGGCCGGGGGCGAACGTCTGGCGTTGAAGCTGCCGCCGTTCGTGTTCGGGGAGTCGCCACGGGCGCAAGCGATGCCATTGTCTCTCCTTCATGCCGATGAATCGATTTTTGTCATTGACAAGCCGGCGGGCCTAGTGGTTCATCCCGGAGCAGGAAATCTCGAGGGAACCCTGCTCAACGGACTACTCGCGCTCGATCCCGGCCTGGCGGCGGTGCCGCGCGCCGGTATCGTGCATCGGCTCGACAAGGAGACGAGCGGCCTCATGGTGGTGGCCCGCACGCTGGAAGCGCAGACCGCCCTGGTGCGCCAGCTGCAGGCACGCACTGTACACCGGGAATACTGGGCGGTGGTGGCGGGGCGTCTCGGACGATCCGGCACGGTGGACGCGCCGATCGGACGGCATCCGCGCGCGCGCACTCGCATGGCGGTCGTGTCGCAAGGCAAGCCCGCGGTGACCCATTATCGCCCGCTGGAAGTCTTCGCCGATGCCACGCTCGTCGAGTGCCGGTTGGAGACCGGACGCACGCACCAGATTCGCGTGCATCTAACCTACCTCGGTTTCCCTTTGCTGGGAGACCCCCTCTACGCCCCCCGGGCGGTGGCGGCGCGTTTTTCCCGGCAGGCGCTGCATGCCCGCTGCCTCTCGCTCGTGCATCCCGCAAGCGGCGAGCCATGCCGTTGGGAATCGCCCCTGCCCGAGGACATGACCCGGCTGCTCGCAACCCTGCGGGGAGAAAAGCGATGATTCGCCGGATCCATTGGCCGGAAGCGCCGCGCAACGTGGTGCTGCGGCTCACCGACCGCGAAGGCGGGGTGAGCCGGGAACCCTATGCTTCGTTTAACCTCGCCACGCACGTGGGCGACGATCCGGCGGCGGTGGTGGAGAACCGCCTGCGCCTCGCCCGCCTCCTGCCTGCCATGCCGCTGTGGCTCGAGCAGGTACATGGGACGCGCGTCTTCGATGCCGACCACGAAGCCTGGGGCGAAACGCCGCCGAGCGCCGATGCGGCAGTCACCACGAAGCCCGGTGTGCCGCTGGCCGTACTGGTGGCCGATTGCCTGCCGGTGGCCTTTGCCGCTTGCGATGGCAGGCGGGTGGCAGTGGCGCATGCCGGCTGGCGCGGGCTCGCTGGCGGGGTGCTGGAAGTGGTGGCAAGGTATTTTGCCCGTGGCGGATTCGTGGCCTGGATCGGACCGGGAATCAGCGCGGCACATTACGAGGTAGGGGAGGAGGTGCGTCGGGCTTTTGTCGACCAGGCACCGTCGCTTGCCCGGTTTTTCGTTCCCGGCCGCGACGGGGCGCACTGGCACGCCGATCTGGCCGGCATCGCCCGGGCGAAGCTGCTCGCCGCGGGCGCGGCCGCAGTTCGGCCGAGCGGAAGGTGTACTTTTCGTGACGAGACCCTCTATTCCTACCGTCGCGAACGCGGGCGCACCGGCCGTTTCGCCTTGTGCCTGTGGCGCACCTCTGCATGAATGACACTTGCTGCGGTGCATTATTGCCGCCTTGCACCTTTCGTGCCACAATGAATTCAAGCGAGGAGAAAATATGACGTCTTCCCCCAATCCGCCTGGTGCCCCGCTTCCTCCGGGCCACCCCCTGCAATGGTGGCAGCAATCTTGGCAGCTCATGGCGCGTGACCCGGACAAGCTGCGGCAGTGGCAGCAGCAGTGGCTCGCCCAGCATGCCCAGCTGTGGGATCGGCTGCTGCACCACCAGCCGGGCGAAGCCGCCGAGCCGGTGGTGCCCCAGGTGCGCAGCGACAAGCGTTTTTCCTCGCCCGCATGGCAGGAGAGCCCCATTTTCGACTATCTGCGCCAGGCCTACTGGATCAACGCGCAGATGCTCACCCGCTGGGTGGAAGAGAGCGACTTCCCCGACGGCAAGACCAAGGCGCGGGCGCGTTTCCTCGTGCGCCAGATCGTCGATGCGCTGGCACCGTCGAACTTCGCCGCCACCAATCCGGAATTCATCCGCCAGGCGCTCGAAACGCAGGGCGAGAGCATTCGCCGCGGCATCGCCAATCTGCTCGAAGACCTGCACAAGGGTCGCATCTCGATGACCGACGACAAGGCCTTCGAGGTCGGACGCAACCTCGCGGTCACGCCGGGTGCGGTGATCGCCGAAAACCCCCTCATGCAGCTCATTCAATACGCGCCCCTCACGGAGAAAGTGGGCGAGCGTCCGCTCCTCATCGTTCCGCCCAACATCAACAAGTTCTACATCCTCGACCTTCAGCCGGAAAATTCCCTCGTGCGCTTCGCCCTGGAGCAGGGGCACACCGTCTTTCTGATCTCGTGGAAGAATCCGGGTATCACCGAGGCGCACTACGGCTGGGACGATTACCTCGAACTGGGGCCGCTGCGGGCGTTACAGATCGTGCGCGAGGTCACCGGCGTGCCCGACCCCAATGCGCTGGGGTTTTGCGTTGGCGGTACGATGCTTTCTTGTGCGCTGGCGGTGGCGCGTGCCCGGGGTGAGACGCCCGTGCGTAGCCTCACGCTCATGACGTCACTGCTCGATTTTGCCGAGAGCGGCGATCTCGGCTGCCTCGTGGACGAGGCGAGCGTCACTGCGCGCGAAGCGGCGATCGGCAAAGGCGGGTTGATGCTGGGCTCGGAACTGGCCAATACCTTCTCGGCGCTGCGCGCCAACGACCTCGTCTGGAATTACGTGGTCAACAACTACCTCAAGGGTGAGGCGCCCAAACCCTTCGACCTGCTCTACTGGAACAGCGACAGCACCAACCTGCCCGGGCCGTTCGTCACCTACTATCTGCGCAACATGTATCTCGAGAACAATCTGCGCGTGCCCAACAAACTGACGATGCTCGGCCAGCCGGTGAGCCTCACCCGCCTCGACATGCCGGCCTACGTGATGGCGGCGCGCGAGGACCACATCGTGCCCTGGCGCGGCGCCTATCTCTCGCAACACTTGCTCGGCGGTCCTCGCCGGTTCGTGCTGGGGGCGAGCGGGCACATCGCCGGCGCCATCAACCCGGCAAGCAAGAATCGCCGCAGCTACTGGATCAACGAAGCCCTGCCCGAGGAACCCGAAGCGTGGCTGGCCGGAGCGCAGGAACAATCCGGCAGCTGGTGGTGGGACTGGGCGCGCTGGCTGGAGGCGTACAAGGGCAAGCCTGTGCCGGCACGCACCACATTGGGCAACGATCGGTACCGCCCCATCGAGCCTGCCCCGGGCCGCTACGTGAAAGAGCCCGCGTTGCCGCTCGTGCGCGAACCCGTTGTGTAACTTCGCCGCCTCAGGCGGCGTCATCGAAGAAGAGGAGAAGGGAAATGACGACGAGAATTGCATTGGTCACAGGAGGCATGGGTGGACTCGGCGAGGCGATCTGCATCAAGCTCGCGCAGCTGGGGTATCGCGTCGTCACCACGCATTCGCTCAACAACAAGAACGCGCCGCAGTGGCTCGCCGACATGAAGGCCAAAGGGTTCGACTTCGCCGCCTATCCGGCGGACGTCGCCGACTTCGACTCCTGCAAGGCGTGCGTCGAGAAAATCGTGCAGGAAGTCGGCCCGGTGGACGTGCTCGTCAATAACGCCGGCATCACCCGCGACATGACTTTGCGCAAGATGACCAAGGCCGACTGGGACGCGGTGCTGCGCACCAACCTCGACAGCGTCTTCAACATGACCAAGCAGGTCATCGACGGCATGGTCGAGCGCAAGTGGGGGCGCATCATCAACATCTCTTCGGTCAACGGCCAGAAAGGCGCCTTCGGTCAGACCAACTATGCCGCGGCCAAAGCCGGGATGCATGGTTTCACCAAGTCGCTGGCGCTGGAAGTGGCGCGCTACGGCGTCACCGTCAATACCGTCTCGCCGGGCTACATCGGCACCAGGATGGTGCTCGCCATTCCGCAAGAGATCTTGGATTCCAAAATCCTGCCGCAGATCCCCATGGGGCGCCTGGGCAAGCCCGAGGAAATCGCCGGGCTGGTCGCCTACATCGCCTCCGACGAGGCCGCCTACATGACGGGAGCAAACATCGCCATCAACGGTGGCCAGCACATGTATTGAACGTCGGCGCCTTGCGCATCGGCGAAAGGGCGCCCTGCCCATCGGGGCTGCCGAAGCGATACCTGGCGGTGTCGGGCGGTAGCCCCGGTCGTTTTGCGGCGGTATGGAACCTTTGCCTGCTGCTGCGGTATAATGCAACGTTACCGCCTCCTTGTGGGACAGATCGGCAATGACCGATGCGCAACAGATTCGCCTGATCAAGAAATATCCCAACCGCCGTCTGTACGATACCGCCAGCAGTACTTACATCACGATCGGTGACGTGAAGAATCTCGTGCTCTCGCACGAGCCTTTTCGTATCGTCGATGCCAAGACGGGGGAAGATCTCACGCGCAGCGTGCTGCTGCAGATCATCCTCGAGGAAGAGGCCTGCGGTCAACCTCTCTTTTCTTCGGAGATGCTCGCGCAGATCATCCGTTTCTACGGACAGGCGTCACAAAACCTGATGGGGCGCTACCTGGAAAACAGCATCGCCGCCTTCGTCGAGATGCAGAACAAGTTCCAGGAGCAGCTGCGCTCACTCTATGGGGACAACGCCCCGCTCGGTACCGACTGGATGGCCCAGTTCCTTTCGCTGCAGGCGCCGGCGCTACAATCCATGATGAACGCTTATCTCGAACAATCGCGCCAGCTCCTCACCCAGATGCAACAACAGGCGGAGAACCAGACGCGCGGCCTTTTCGGCGCCATGTTCCCCACCTTCCGCCCACAATCGGACGCTGCGGAGCACGATTCGAGTTCGGCGACCAAACCCCATGAACCGTGATTTTTCTGCCCCGCGGGTGGGTATGGTCAGCCTGGGCTGCCCCAAGGCCACCGTCGACAGCGAACGCATCCTCACCCGCCTGCGCGCCGAAGGGTATGCGCTCAGCCCCGACTACGAAGGGGCCGATCTGGTCATCGTCAATACCTGCGGTTTCATCGACGCGGCCGTGGAGGAATCGCTGCAGGCGATCGGTGAAGCGCTGGCGGAGAACGGCAAGGTCATCGTCACCGGCTGCCTGGGCGCCCGGCCGCAGCGCATCCTCGAAGAATTTCCTCAGGTGCTGGCGATCACCGGTCCCCATGCCGACGGCGAAGTGCTCGATCTGGTGCACCGCCATCTGCCCAAGCCGCACGATCCGTTCACCGACCTCGTCCCGCCGCAGGGGCTGCGGCTCACCCCGCCGCACTACGCTTATCTGAAGATCTCCGAGGGCTGCAACCACCGCTGTACGTTCTGCATCATCCCGTCGCTGCGCGGCGATCTCGTCAGCCGCCCCATCCACGAAATCATGGCAGAGGCCGAAGCGCTGGTGGACTCTGGCGTCAAGGAGATCCTCGTCGTATCGCAGGACACCGCCGCCTACGGGGTCGATCTCAAGTACCGTACGGGGTTCGTCGACGGCCGGCCGGTGCGCCAGCGTCTCACCGAGCTCGCCCGTCTACTGGGAGAGCTCGGTGTGTGGATCCGGCTGCACTACGTCTACCCCTATCCGAGCGTGGACGAGCTCATCCCGCTCATGGCCGAGGGCAGGATCCTGCCGTATCTCGACGTCCCGTTCCAGCACGCCAGCCCTCGCATCCTCAAGGCGATGCAGCGACCGGCGGCGACCGAACGCGTGCTCGAGCGCATCCGCCGCTGGCGCGAGATCTGTCCCGACCTGACGATCCGCTCGACCTTCATCACCGGGTTTCCCGGCGAAACCGAGGAGGATTTCGACCTCTTGCTGCAATTCCTCGAAGAAGCGCAGCTCGACCGCGTCGGCGCCTTCGCCTATTCCCCCGTCGAGGGCGCGGCAGCCAATGCGCTTCCCGATGCCGTGCCCGAGGAAGTGCGCGAAGAGCGGCGCGTGCGCCTGCTGCAGTGGCAGGAGGACATCTCCACCCAGCGGCTGGAGCGCTGGATCGGTCGCCGGATCACGGTGCTGGTGGAAGAGGTCGACGAAGAGGGGGCGCTTGCGCGCTCCAGCGCCGATGCGCCCGAGATCGATGGTCTCGTCATCATTCCCAACGGCGAGAACTTGCAGCCGGGCGAATTCGCCGAAGTCCTCGTCACCGACTGCGACGTGCATGACCTCTACGCGGAAGTGCCGTCGCGCTGAATCATTCCGTCTCCCCGTAGTTCAATGGATAGAACGAGCGCCTCCTAAGCGCTAGATCCAGGTTCGATTCCTGGCGGGGGGACTCCTTTTCAAGGTCTTGCCATGCCCGTACTCCGTCTCGACGACGCCCACCTTGCGTTTGGTCACGTTCCTCTGCTCGACGCCGCGTCCTTTCAGCTCGACGAGGGTGAGCGGGTGGTGCTGATCGGGCGCAACGGTGCGGGCAAATCCAGCCTGCTGCGCGTGCTCGCGGGCGAGCAGCCGCTCGACGACGGGCTCGTGTGGCGCCAACCGGGCCTGCGTCTAGCCTACGTGCCGCAGGAAGCGGACTTCCTGCCGCAGGCCACGGTGGCCGAGGTGCTCACCGGGGGGCTGGGCGAGGCGGCGGGCCTCTTGCGGCGGTTTCAGGAGCTGTCGCGCCGCGTGGCGGCCGCTCCCGAGCCGGCGCTCCTTGCCGAACTCGACGCCGTCCAGCAGGCGCTGGAGCGGGAGGGCGGCTGGCAGTGGCAGCACCGCATCGACGCCGCGCTCGCGGCGCTGGGGCTGGAGGCCGAGGCGCGCATCGCGGCGCTTTCGGGCGGCGGGGTGAAACGCGTGGCGCTCGCCCGCGCCCTGGTGGCCGAGCCGGAAGTGCTGCTGCTCGACGAGCCGACCAACCACCTCGACATCGCCGCGATCGAGCGGCTGGAGCAGATGCTGCTCACCTTTCGCGGCAGTGTCGTGCTGGTGACGCACGACCGGGCTCTGGTCGATCGGGTCGCTACCCGCATCGTCGAACTCGATCGGGGGCGGCTGGCGAGCTTTCCCGGGTCGTTCGCCGAGTACGAACGACGCAAGGCCGAGCAACTCGCGGCCGAGGCCCAGGCACAGGCGCGTTTCGACAAGTTCCACGCCCAGGAAGAGGCCTGGATCCGCAAAGGGGTGGAAGCGCGGCGTACGCGCAACGAGGGTAGAGTGCGGCGGCTGGAGCGCCTGCGCGAAGAACGCGAGGTGCGCCGCGAGCGGTTGGGGCGGGTGCGTCTGCAGCTCGATGCGGGGGAGCAGAGCGGACGACTGGTGGCCGAACTCGTGGGGGTGACGAAATCCTGGGGCGAGAAGACGGTGGTGCGCGATTTTTCCACCACCATCCTGCGGGGCGATCGCATCGGCCTCATCGGTCCCAACGGCGCGGGCAAGACGACTTTGCTCAAACTCATCTTGGGCGAGATCGAACCCGACGCGGGGCTAGTGCGTCACGGCACACGCCGCAACGTCGCCTATTTCGATCAGATGCGCGCCCAGCTCGACCCCGAGGCTCGGCTGATCGACGTCGTCAGTCCCGGTTCGGATACGGTGGAGATCGCCGGCCAGCGGCGCCACGTCGTCGGTTACCTCGAAGACTTCCTCTTCTCGCCGCAGCGGGCGCGCTCGCCGGTGAAGACGCTTTCGGGCGGGGAGCGCAACCGGCTGTTACTCGCGCGCCTCTTCGCCCAGCCGGCCAACCTGCTGGTGCTCGACGAACCGACCAACGATCTTGATCTCGACACGCTGGAGCTCCTGGAGGAGCGCCTGCTCGCTTATCCGGGAACCTTGCTGCTGGTGAGCCATGATCGGCGCTTTCTCGACAACGTGGTCACACAGGTGATCGCCTCGGTCGGCGACGGGCGCTGGGAAGAGTGCGTCGGTGGCTATAGCGACTGGCTGCGGCAGCGAGGCGAAACCGCGTCGGCGCCGGCGACTACGGGTCCGACCAAGGCGCCCGTCAAAACCAAGATCGCCGCCGCGGAGGAACCCCGGTCTTCCCGGCCGCGGCGCTTGTCGTACCGCGAACGCCAGGAGCTGGAGGCGCTGCCGCAGAGGATCGAAGCCTTGGAAGCGGAGCAGGCGATGCTCGCCGAGGCGCTCGCCGATCCGAGTCTCTACAGCGAGCGGGCGCAGGAAGTGGCCGGCCTGAAGGCGCGGCTCATAGCGGTGGAAGCCGAGATCGAAGCACTGCT
The DNA here is from genome assembly GCF_006980785.1 of Tepidiphilus sp. J10. Lineage (NCBI taxonomy): Bacteria > Pseudomonadati > Pseudomonadota > Hydrogenophilia > Hydrogenophilales > Hydrogenophilaceae > Tepidiphilus > Tepidiphilus sp. J10. The sequence goes on along the minus strand of NZ_SBHP01000001.1, from coordinate 101,590 downwards.
CGAACGCTGGTCGGAACTGGAGACCCTCGCCGCGGGCGAGGGGTGAGCGTTCATTCGCCGTGTGGCGGGTCGCGGGTGACGTTTGACGGCTCGCCGCCATCGGTACGGGTGGGCGGCGTTTCGGCGTTGGTAGGGCCGAGTAGGCGCGCCATCACCTCTTCCGGCGCGCCGAGCTGTTTGAGCAGGATCTCGCGGCTGACGTGCACCAGCTCCTGAATGGCGTCGAGATCGGCCGGGATGCGTGGATCGTCCCAGCCGTGCGCGAGATGGCGCGCGAGCCGCGTGGCGAGCCAGACGGTGCGCGTGCGGGGATTCTCCAGATGGTGGTCGTCGAGCAGCTTTTTCAGGATCTCGGGCAGTTCCAGCGTATCGATGAGGCCATTGCGGATCTCGACTTCGGTGGCGTTGAACACCTTGCGCTGCAACTGCTCGAGCGGGATGGCGGGGTAGGTGCGGCGCAAGCGGATGAGCAGCGACATGAGCCGGGGCGCATAGAGCCACATCAGGACTTCGGTGATGTCGTGCAACAGCGCCGCGACCACCACTTCCGAGACTTCGATGTCGCGGCGCAGGAGCGCCCATTCGCGGGCGAAACGCGCCGCCCGCCGTAGCCGCGCGATGAGCCGAAGCAGCATCGCCAGCTCGCGCGGCTGATCGGCGAGCTCCTCTTCCACCAGCGTCATGCGGTCGCATTCGGCATAGAAGGCGCGGATGCCCAGCATGAGGAGGATGCGGTCGATGGTGGTGAGCTCGCGCGTGCGCAGGTCTGGTGGGCGGCGTTTCTGCAGGGTCACCATCAGGCGCAGCGTGAGCAGCGGATCTTGCAGCACCACCTGTGAGAGGACGTGGGCATTGAGCGTTTCCGCGATCGGGCGAAGTTCTTCGAGGTGACGCTTGGTGTGTCTGAGAATAGGAACTTTGTCGGCGCGCTCGGCGAAGAACCGGATCCAGGCAGCCGCATCCGGCAGCGGGTGCTCGAGTCGTTCCATCGCCGTCTCCGATCGCGTGCGTGTGTTTTATAGCGTGATTATCGCGAGCGCCAGGGTTTTTGCCAAGAGCAGGGGGATTCAGCCGGCGGGATAATCCGCCCAGCAATTGGGGGTTTCGTAGAGGCGCACCCGTGCCAGACAGAGCCGTTCACCGTAGAGAGCGGCGAAGCGCGGCTCCAGTGTTTCGTATGCGATGCGCGCAAGATTCTCGGCGGTGGGGACGGCGTCGAGCAGGACGGTCTTGTGATCGGGAATGCGTTCGAGCGCATCCAGCAGCAACTGGTCGCCGCGATAGGCGAGAAAAGCGTGATCCCATTGCTCGATCAGAGCGCGCTGAACGAGGGTCTTCACGGCGGAGAAGTCGAGCACCATCCCTTCGTCACTGCGGCCCGCTTGCGTGACCGGTTCGCCCCGTAGCGTGACTTCGAGCACGTAGCGGTGGCCATGCAGGTGGCGGCAATGGCTTTCATGATTGGGGATGCGGTGCCCGGCGTCGAATTCGAATCGTCGGGTGATCAGCATGGTGAGAGGATTCTAACGGAAAAAGCCGCCGCGGCTTGCGTGATGCAAAGTCGCGGCGGTCGGTATGGCGTGATGTGGGGCGTGGGCGGTACCTGGATGCCGGCGAGCGGATTTGCCGTGCGCTCCGGTCGTGTCGTGCTCCAGCGCGCTCGTCTCGCCCCTCTTCGTGAGAGGTCTCGTCGCGGCAGGGACCCCCCAGCGGCCCGGTTCGCGACGTGTGCTGCAGGGTCGTTCAGTCTTCGGCGGATTCGGCCTCGTCTGCCGCCGTACTCGACTTCCCCTGGGTTTTCACCCAGGCGCGGGCTTCTTTTTTCAGTTCCTTGAATTTCTCTGGATCGGTCGCTTTGAGATACTGGGCGACTTCCCAGTCTTCCCGCTTGATTTTGTTGACGTCGATCTGTTCGACATGAACGAGCCGAAGCAGCGCCTGCACAGGCCGGGGGATGTTACGCCCACTTTCGTAGCGCGAGCCCCCGCTCTGGGTGACGCCGAGTTTGGACCAGAACTGGGACTGGTTGAGTCCCAGTTTCTTGCGCAGTTCGCGGATGTCGCTGCCGGTAAAGTTTTTCATCGAAATTCGCTCCAGTACTCGTGGATAGGAGAAAAGTGCCTCGCTCATGTCGTGCTCGAGCGAGCCATGATCTTATAACTTCTGATGTTGTAAGACAACTACTTTTTGATAGTTGATTCGTATTTTTTTGTGTCGCCGATTTTATCACTACGTCGTGAGGTGGGTGAAAAACGGTGGCAGATTTCACTGAGGGTCGATGCTGGGCTTTTGGGCCATCGTGTTTATAATCGTGGGTTTCAGTTTGGCATGAGGGAAAGATGGCGCTCATCGTGCAGAAGTACGGCGGCACTTCCGTGGGTTCGCCGGAGCGGATCCAGAACGTCGCTCGCCGGGTCGCGAAATATCACCAGCAGGGGCATCGGGTGGTCGTGGTGGTCTCGGCCATGAGCGGCGAGACCAACCGGCTCGTGGCACTCACCCAGGCGCTGTCCGAATCGCCCGATCCACGCGAGACGGACGTGGTGCTGGCCACCGGCGAGCAAGTGACGATCGGCTTGTTGTCCATCGCTTTGCAGGAGCTCGGAGTGCCGGCCAGGAGCTACACCGGCTGGCAGGTTCCTATTCGTACCGATAGTGCCTTCACCAAGGCGCGTATCCTGAGCATCGAACCCGAACGGATGCTCGCCGATCTGGCCGAAGGCAAGGTCGTGGTCGTGGCCGGTTTCCAGGGGGTGGACCCCGCGGGGAACATCACCACGCTCGGGCGCGGCGGCTCCGATACCACCGCCGTGGCGCTCGCGGCGGCGCTGCAGGCCGACGAATGCCAGATCTACACCGACGTCGACGGCGTCTATACCACCGACCCGCGCATCGTGCCCGAGGCGCGGCGGCTGGAGCGCATCACGTTCGAGGAAATGCTCGAAATGGCCAGCCTCGGTTCCAAGGTGCTGCAGATTCGTTCGGTGGAATTCGCGGGGAAGTACAAAGTCCGCTTGCGGGTGCTTTCGAGTTTCGAAGAAGAAGGGGAAGGAACCTTGATCACGGTCGAAGAAGAGAAGAACATGGAACAGCCCATCATTTCGGGTATTGCCTTTCATCGCGACGAGGCCAAGGTAACGCTGCTCGGCGTACCCGACAAGCCCGGCGTCGCCTATCAGATCCTGGGGCCGGTGGCCGATGCGAACATCGACGTCGACATGATCGTGCAAAACGTCGGTCACGACGGGGCCACCGACTTCAGTTTCACCGTGGCAAAAAACGATCTGAAGCGGGTGCTCGAGATTCTCGAACGGGTGAAGAACGACCTGGGGGCGCGTCAGGTGATCGGTGACAAATCGGTGTGCAAAGTCTCGCTGGTGGGCGTCGGTATGCGCTCCCACCCGGGCGTGGCCGCCAAGATGTTCCGTACGCTCGCCGAAGAAGGGATCAACATCCAGATGATTTCCACCTCGGAGATCAAGATCTCGGTGGTGATCGACGAGAAGTATCTCGAACTTGCCGTGCGTGCCCTGCACAAGGCGTTTGGGCTCGACCGGCCCGAAGCGGACGTCTGAGACGGGGCGTGCCATTTTTCTTTTTTGACGGAAGGTCTTGCCGTCCGTTATAATGCCGGGCCTGCCACCTACGCGGCAGGCCCATTCCACACGCCCGCAAGCGACGAGGGTCCGTGTTCGTGCACGGTGGGTCGCGGGCGGAGGTTCAACCCTTATCCATTGGAGTTTTCATGAACGTCACGATGCGTCAAATGCTCGAGGCCGGTGTGCACTTCGGGCACCAGACCCGTTTCTGGCATCCCAAAATGGCCCCCTACATTTACGGGGAGCGCAACAAGATCCACATCATCAACCTCGAGAAGACGTTGGCGAAGCTGCGCGAATCGGTCGAGTTCGTGCGCCGGCTCTCGGCCAAGGGCGGTACGGTCCTCTTCGTCGCCACTAAGCGCCAGGCGCGTGACATCATCGCCGAGGAGGCCCAGCGTTGCGGCATGCCTTTCGTCAATGAGCGTTGGCTCGGCGGCATGCTCACCAATTTCAAGACGGTGCGCCAGTCCATCGCCCGGCTCAAGGAGCTGGAAGCCGCCTTCGCCGACGGCTCGGTGCAACAGCTGCCCAAACGCGAAGCGCTGGGTCTGCAGCGCGAGCTCGACAAGCTCGAGCGTAGCCTGGGCGGTATCAAGGAGATGGAGCGCCTGCCCGATGCGCTTTTCGTCATCGATGTCGGGCATCACAAGATCGCCGTGGCCGAGGCCAACAAGCTGGGTATTCCGGTGGTGGCGGTGGTCGACACCAACCATAGCCCCGAGGGAATCGACTACGTGATCCCGGGCAACGACGATTCGGCCCGAGCCGTGCGCCTGTACGCGCGGGCGATCGCCGACGCCGTGCTCGAAGGAAAGGCCATGGCGCTGCAGGAAGTGGTCGCAGCGGCTTCCGACGAGTTCGTGGAAGTCGAAGGCGCCGAAGGTGAGACGGCCTCCGAGGAAGGCGAAGCGCCGGCGGCCGAGTAAGGCAGAGGCAGTGTGCATGGGGTGGGCGCACGTGCGTGTACCTACCCGACAATCTTTCGTGAGGACGGATGATGGCTGAAATTACCGCAAGCATGGTCAAGGAGCTGCGCGAGCGCACCGATGCGCCGATGATGGAGTGCAAGAAGGCTCTGGCTGAGGCCGGTGGCGACATGGCGCGCGCCGAGGAGATCCTTCGCGTCAAACTCGGCAACAAGGCGAGCAAGGCCGCTGGTCGTGTGGCCGCCGAAGGCATCGTCGCGACCTGGATTTCGCCCGATGCCAAGCTCGCGGCCATGGTCGAGGTCAATTGCGAGACCGACTTCGTGGCGAAGAACGACGAATTCATCGCCTTTGCCAACCGCTTGGCGCAACTGGTGGCCGAGCGCAACCCGGGCGACGTAGCAGCGCTCTCCCAGCTCGAACTCGACGGCAAGCCGGTCGAGCAGGTGCGCACCGAACTCGTGGGCAAGATCGGCGAGAACATCACCATCCGCCGTTTCGCCCGCATCGAGGCGCAGGGCAAGGTGTACTCCTACGTGCATGGCGGCGCCAAGATCGGCGTGCTCGTCGATCTCGTAGGGGGCGACGAGGCGCTGGGCAAGGACCTGGCCATGCACATCGCCGCCTGCAAGCCGAAGGCCCTTTCGGCCGATCAGGTGCCGGCCGAGCTCATCGAGACCGAGCGGCGCATCGCGCGGCAGAAAGCAGTCGAATCGGGCAAGCCCGAGGCGATTCTCGACAAGATCGCTGAAGGGGCGGTGCAGAAGTACCTCAAGGAAGTCACCTTGCTCGGCCAAGGCTTCGTCAAGGATGACAAAGTCAGCGTCGAGGCGCTCCTGAAGCAGCGCAACGCCAAGGTCGCTTCCTTCGCGCTCTTCGTCGTCGGCGAAGGCATCGAGAAAAAGCAGACCGACTTCGCCGCGGAAGTGGCGGCGCAGGCGGCGGCCGCGGCCAAGTCCTGAAGACGAGGTCATCTCATGTCTACCCCCGCCTATCGCCGCATCCTGCTCAAGCTCTCGGGCGAAGCTCTGATGGGCGACGACCCTTACGGCATCAATGAGAAAGTGGTCGAGCGCATCGTGGGCGAGATCGTCGAAGTCGGCTCGTTGGGCGTACAGATCGGGATCGTGATCGGCGGGGGAAACATCTTCCGTGGCATCCAGGGAGCGGCGAGTGGCATGGACCGGGCGACCGCCGACTACATCGGCATGCTCGCCACGGTGATGAATGCGATGGCCCTGTCGGACGCCTTCCGCCGGCACGAAGTGGAATCGCGCGTACTCTCGGCGCTGCGCATCGAGCAGGTGGTCGAGCCCTATATTCGCGCTCGGGCCATTCGCCATCTGGAAGAGGGTCGTATCGTCATTTTCGCTGCCGGCACCGGCAATCCCTTCTTCACCACCGACACGGCGGCGGCGCTGCGCGGCGCCGAGATCGGGGCGCAGATCGTACTGAAGGCGACCAAGGTCGATGGCGTCTATAGCGCCGATCCGCGAAAAGACCCGAGCGCCAAGCGCTATCACCGCATCAGCTTCGACGAGGCGATCGGACGCAATCTCGCGGTGATGGATGCCACCGCTTTTGCTTTGTGTCGCGACATCAAGCTGCCGATCAACGTGTTTTCGATCTTCAAGCCAGGGGCTTTGCGCCGTGTCATCATGGGCGAGGACGAAGGCACGCTGGTCCACTCGTAAGGAGAGGAGATGAACGTCGCTGAACTCAAGAAAGACGCCGAGCAGCGCATGGCCAAGGCGATCGAGGTGCTCAAAGTCGATCTCGCCAAGATTCGCACTGGCCGTGCCCACACGGGCCTGCTCGACCATGTGATGGTCGAATACTACGGTTCGATGGTGCCGGTGCCGCAGGTGGCCAACGTTACCCTGATCGATGCCCGTACCATCGGGGTGCAACCTTGGGAGAAGAACATGCTCTCCAAGATCGAGAAGGCGATCCGCGAGAGCGACCTGGGGCTCAATCCCTCGAACATGGGTGAGATCCTACGCGTTCCCATGCCGCCTCTCACCGAAGAGCGCCGTCGAGAACTGGGTAAGGTCGTGCGTCATGAAGGGGAACAGGCGCGCGTGGCGGTGCGCAACGTGCGCCGTGACGTCAATCAAGCGATCAAAGACGCCTTGAAGAAGAAGGCGGTCAGCGAGGACGAGGCGCGGCGCGCCGAGGATGATATCCAGAAGATCACCGACCGCTACATCGGTGAGATCGACAAGCTCGTCGAGAAGAAAGAGCAGGAACTGCTGCAGATCTGAACCGATCCCCCGTCGCAGCGTCCGGCGGGGCAGTGCGAGGTACCGTGGCCGAACTTCCCCTGACATCGACGACGGGCATCCCCGAGGTGCGCCCGATCCCGCGGCACATCGCCATCATCATGGATGGCAATGGTCGCTGGGCCAAGCTGCGCGGCCTGCCACGCGCGGAAGGGCACCGTCAAGGCGTAGAGGCGGTGCGCCGTGTGGTGCGCCATTGCGCCGAACTGGGCGTGGAACACCTCACCCTCTTCGCTTTTAGCTCGGAGAACTGGCGCCGCCCGCCGGAAGAGGTGGGGTTTCTCATGGGGCTCTTTCGCATGATGCTGCAGCGCGAAGTGACGCGCATGCATCGCAACGGTGTACGGCTCACCGTCATCGGCGATCGCGGCCGATTCGACGCCGAATTGCAGTCGCTCATCGCCAAGGCCGAGGCACGTACGGCCGGCAACACTAAGATCTGCCTCAACATCGCCGCCAATTACGGCGGGCGCTGGGACATCGTGCAGGCGATGAACCGGCTCACGCGCGCACATCCCGAGCGCGCCGGCTGCTACACCGAGCTCGAGCTACAGGCCGAGCTCGCCTTGGGCTGGGCGCCGGAGCCCGATCTCTTCATTCGCACGGGAGGTGAGCAGCGATTGAGCAATTTTTTGCTGTGGCAGCTCGCTTACACCGAACTCTATTTCACCGATACGCTCTGGCCGGATTTCCGCGAGGAAGCACTCGACGAAGCAGTGCGCTCCTACCAATGCCGTGAGCGGCGCTTTGGCCGTACGAGCGAGCAGCTCGCTGTATCTTCATGATCGCCACCCTTGGGAATGCCTCGCGTCGGCTCCTCACCGCGATGGTCTTGATCGCCGGCTTGCTCGTTCTGCTTTTTTGGGCACCGGCACCCTTGTGGGCGGCGTCCGTTGCCGTCGTCGTCTTTCTTGCGGGCAGGGAATGGGTGCGGCTGGGCGGCTGGGGCGAAGTGGCAGCCTGGGGTTGGGCGTTGGGCTATACGGCGGGATATGTCCTCTTGTGGCGATTGAGCGGGGTGAGCCTGGGCGCGCCTCTTCATTCCGTGATCGGTGCGGTGATGATCGCCGGGGCTGCCTTCTGGCTGAGCTTCGTCCCTTGGACTTTGTTCGCAGGTTGGCGCTGGCGCAGCCGTTGTTCGTGGGTTGCCACGGGCGCCTTGGTACTGTGGCCGACGGCGCTGGCGGTCGTTCTCCTGCGTGAATCGTCGGCGCTGCATCTACTGGCGATGATGGCGCTCGTCTGGGTGGCCGATGCCGCCGCCTATTACGTTGGCCGTCGTTGGGGGCAGCGAAAACTCGCGCCAGCGATCAGTCCTGGCAAGACGGTGGAAGGGGCCATTGGGGCTTTTGCCGGCGTGTCGCTCTATGCGGTGATTCTATACGCCATGGGCCTCGTACCGGAGGGTACGAGCTTTGGAACGTTCCTCGTCATCTTGCTCGCTTTGACAGTGCTGGCAATCGAGGGGGATCTGTTCGAATCGTGGGCGAAACGGATTGCCGGAGTGAAAGATTCCGGCGAGCTGTTGCCGGGGCACGGGGGCGTGCTCGACCGCATCGACAGCCTGACGGCGACGCTGCCTTTCCTTGCCCTGTGGTGGCTGGAGCGGCAATGAAACGCGAGCGGTTGGCGATCCTCGGGGCGAGCGGCTCGATCGGTGCGAGCACCTTGGACGTGGTCTCACGTCACCCGGAACGGTTCGAGGTCGTGGCGCTCGCGGCGCAGCGTCGCTGGAACGTGTTGCTCGAGGCGTGTCGGAAGTTTCGCCCCCGATGGGCGGTGCTGGGTGAAGCGAGCGCTGCGGCCGCTTTGCGTGAGGCGCTACGCCGAGAGGGGATCGCGACGGAAGTGGAGGAGGGGGAAGCGGCGCTCGCCGAAATCGCCCGCCATCCCGAAGTGGACACGGTGGTCGCTGCCATCGTCGGCGCGGCGGGGTTGCCTCCCACGTGGGCGGCCGTGTGCGCGGGCAAGAAGATCCTTCTCGCCAACAAGGAAGCCCTGGTGCTCGCCGGCGGGCTCTTCATGGAGGCCGTGGATCGTCATGGGGTGCGGTTGCTGCCGCTCGATTCCGAGCACAACGCCATTTTTCAGGCACTGCCGACGGACTACGATCGCAATCGACCGGACGATTTCGGCGTGCGACGGATCATTCTCACTGCATCGGGCGGCCCGTTCCGCGAGCGTTCGTTGGAAACCTTTGCCGCGATCACGCCGCAAGAGGCGTGCGCCCATCCCAATTGGTCGATGGGGCGCAAGATCTCGGTCGATTCGGCCACGATGATGAACAAGGGGCTGGAGGTTATCGAGGCCCATTGGCTCTTCGGCTTGCCGCCCGAGCGTATCGAGGTGGTGATCCACCCGCAGAGCGTGGTGCATTCCTTGGTGGAATATCGCGACGGCTCGCTGCTCGCGCAGCTGGGCACGCCCGACATGCGTACGCCGATTGCGCACGCGCTGGGATTCCCCCAGCGGCTCGAGGCGGGGGTGAGGCCGCTCGATCTGGTGCGCGTGGGGCGGCTCGACTTCGCAGCGCCCGATCTGCGCCGTTTTCCCTGCCTGCGTCTGGCTTACGATGCGCTGGAAGCCGGCGGGTCGGTTCCGGCGGTACTCAACGCGGCCAACGAGGTGGCGGTGGCCGCCTTCCTTCAGGGTCGGCTGGGTTTCGATCGCATCCCGGCCGTGATCGAGGCCACGCTCGAGCGCTTACCCCGACAAGAACCCGATTCGCTCGAGGACGTGCTCGCCTATGATCGTCTGGCGAGAGAGCGGGCGCAGGACGTGCTCGCGCAGGAGGTGGCATGACCGTTTTGTCCTATCTCGTGCCTTTCGTGATCGCCTTGGGTGGGCTCATCTTCTTTCATGAGCTGGGGCATTACCTCGTCGCCCGGGCCTGTGGGGTGAAAGTGCTGCGTTTTTCCATCGGATTCGGGCCCACGTTGTGGTCACGCCGCTTCGGGCGCGATGGCACGGAATGGGTGCTCGCCGCCGTGCCTCTGGGCGGCTACGTGAAGATGCTCGATGAACGAGAAGGCGCGGTGGCACCCGAAGACCTTCCACGTGCTTTCAACCGTCAGCCGGTGGGCAAGCGCATGTCGATCGTGGCGGCAGGCCCTGCGGCCAATCTGTTGTTGGCGATCGCCCTCTACGTCGTCCTCTACACGGTTGGCGTGCGCGAACCGGTGGCGCGCATCGACCCGCCCGCCGAAAGCCTCGCGGCCCAAGTGGGGCTGCGGCCGGGAGATCGGGTGGTGGCCGTGGATGGGCGCGCCGTGGCGAGTCTGCCGCAATTGCGCTGGGAAGTGCTCGCCGCGGCCATGCGTCGCAACGAAGTGGCTCTGGAGGTGGAGCGCGCCGGGGAGCGCCTCGTCTTCTCTTTGCCGCTTACCGGCGTCGTCGTCGATCACGGCAACGATGACGTCATGGTGCAACTCGGGCTCGTGCCCTGGCGTCCCCCGCTGGAGCCGGTGGTGGGTAGCGTCGCCCCGGGCAGCCCGGCCGAACGTGCCGGTATCGTGCCCGGAATGCGGGTGCGTGCCATCGAAGGCAAGGAGATCGCCGATTGGCGCGAGCTCGTCGAGATCGTGCGGGCACATCCCGGCGAGACTTTGCGCTTTACGCTGGAGTACGATGGAGTCGTTGCGGAGCGCGAGGTATTCGCCGAGCCGACCGAGGACGGGCAGGGGGGCACGATCGGTCGCATCGGCGTGGCGGTGCGGCCGCCGTCCGATGAAACCTTCCTCGTGTCCGTTCGCTACCCTCCGATTCAAGCGGCAGGCATGGCGTTGCGGCAAACTTGGGAGGTGAGTACGATGACCCTGAGGCTCTTCGGGCGCATGCTCCTTGGCGAGGCATCGCTCAAGAATCTCTCCGGGCCGCTCACCATCGCCGACTACGCCGGCCAGACGGCGAGAATGGGTCTGGAGCATTACCTACGATTCGTCGCCCTCGTGAGCATCAGTCTCGGGGTGTTGAACCTGCTGCCGGTGCCGATTCTGGATGGAGGGCATTTGCTGTATTATTCGCTCGAAGCCGTACGCGGACGGCCCTTGTCCGAACGTGCGATGGAGATCGGGCAACAGATCGGCCTGGCGTTGTTGCTGACGTTGATGGCGATCGCGCTGTTCAACGATGTGTCCCGGATTTGGTCGAGTGTGAGCGGATGAAGAAAAAATTGGCGGCGGTGGTGGCTCTGATCGGAGCACTACTCGCGGGGGCGGTGCATGCGTTCGAGCCGTTCGTGGTCGAGGACATTCGCGTCGAGGGGATCCAGCGCGTCGAGGCCGGGACCATCTTCAGCTATCTGCCGGTGAAGGTGGGTGAGCGCATCACCCAGGAGCAGGCCGACGAGGCGGTGCGCAAGCTCTTCGAGACGGGGTTTTTCAGCGACGTGCGCATCGAGGCCGACGGCAACGTGCTGGTGGTCCTCGTCGACGAGCGGCCCGCCATCGGCGAGCTGCAGTTCGTCGGCATGAAGGAATTCGAGGTCGACGCCATCAAACTGGCGTTGCGTGGGGTCGGCCTGGCCGAATCGCGCATCTTCGACCGTGCCCTGCTGCGCCAGGCGGAGCAGGAACTCAAGCGCCAATACCTCTCTCGCGGCTACTATGCGGTAGATATCCAAACGACCATCACGCCTTTGCCGCGCAACCGGGTGGCCATCCGTTTCGACATCACCGAAGGCCAGCCGGCCAAGATCGCGGAGATCAAGATCGTCGGCAACAAAGCCTTTTCCGAAAAGGAACTCCTCAGGAGGTTCCAATTGACCACTCCGGGGTGGCTGACCTGGTACACCAAGTCCGATCGCTATTCGCGTGAGAAGCTGCAGCAGGATTTGGAGGCGCTGCGCTCCTTCTACATGAACCAGGGATACCTGGACTTCGAGATCGAGTCGGTGTCGGTTTCGATCGGCCCGGACAAGCAGAACATCTACATCTCGGTCTCGATCAGGGAAGGGGAACGGTATACCGTGTCGGCGGTGCGCTTCGCCGGCAATCTCATCTTGCCCGAAGAGGAATATCACAAGCTCGCGCAACTCAGGCCCGGCGACGTCTTTTCGCGCGAGAAGCTCAATGCGACCGTGAAAGCGGTCGTCGACCGGCTCGGCAGTGAAGGGTACGCCTTTGCCAACGTCAATGCCGCGCCCGAGATCGATCGCGAGAATCGTCAGGTGGCTTTCACCATCTTCGTCGATCCGGGGCGACGCACTTACGTCAATCGCATCAACATCGGCGGCAACGTACGCACCCGAGACGAAGTAATCCGGCGAGAAATGCGTCAGATGGAAGGCGAGTGGTACGACGCCGATAAAATCAACAAATCCCGCCAGCGCGTCGATCGGCTGGGGTATTTCGACGAGGTGCAGGTGGAGACCCAGCCGGTGCCCGGCACCACCGACCAGGTCGATGTCAATTTTACCGTGAAGGAGAGGCCCACCGGCAACCTGATGCTCGGAGCGGGTTTTTCGAGCTCGGACAGCGTCGTGCTCTCGGGCGCGGTCTCACAGGACAACATCTTCGGTAGCGGCAAGTCGCTGGGCATTCAGCTCGATACGAGCCGCTCGAAGCGAACCGCCTCGCTCTCCTTCACCGATCCGTACTATACGATCGACGGCGTCTCGCTCGGGTACGATCTCTATTACCGTACCTTCGATCCCTCGGAGAGCTACAACATTTCGCGCTACAAAACCCGTTCCATCGGTGCGGGGTTGCGTATGGGTTGGCCCATTGGCGAGGATGACCAGATCCAGTTCGGTTTGGCCTATGATTTGACCAAGATCGACACCTATTGGGATAGTCCTTTGCGTTACATCGAATTCTGTGAATCCGGAGGTGATTACGACTGCGATGGCGTCTCTTCGCTGGCACTGACGGCGGGGTGGTCCCGTGATACCCGTGACTCGCGTATCTATCCGATGAAAGGTCGCTATCAGCGCGCCTTGGCCGAGGTGGACGTTCCGCCGGGAGACATCGAGCTCGTCAAACTTTCCTACCAGCACCAGTGGTGGATCCCGGTCACCGAGCGTCAGGCGCTCATGTTGAACGGCGAAATCGGCTGGATCGAATCCTTGGGCGGAAAGGATGTCCCCTTCTTCCGCAATTACTATGTTGGTGGAATCGGTTCGGTCCGAGGCTTCGACGCCGGCAGCCTCGGGCGCAAGGACGATTACGGTGATGCCTATGGTGGGACGCGCAAGCTCGTGCTCAACGCGGAATATTATTTCCCCTTGCCGGGTCTGGGAATGGACAAGACCTTCCGGATGTCGGTCTTCGTCGATTCGGGTTATGTCTGGGATCAGGACGATTCGGTCAAGTTCAACGACATGCGCGTGAGTACGGGTATAGGTTTCTCCTGGTCTTCGCCGCTGGGGCCGTTGAAGTTCAGTTTTGCGGTGCCGGTGCGTAAAGACGTCGGTGGTTCCAATTACAAGGACAAAACGCAGAACTTCCAATTCCAGTTCGGAACCATGTTCTAAACCCGATATCATTCCCGGAGAAGGCATCGTAAGCTTGATGTCACGGGGGGTATTTATTGATGCCTGTGAAGACGAGAGAGGTCAGCGTGAAGAGAAAATCCATGGCAGTATTGTTGGCATTGTCGCTCGGGCTGACGAGCGCGATGGCTTGGGCAGAAGCCAAGATCGGTTTCGTCAATTCGGAGCGTCTGATGCGTGAGGCGCCACCGGCCGTGGCGGCGCAGAAGCGGCTGGAAAAGGAATTCGAGCCGCGCGATCGGGAATTGAAACGCATGGCCGATGAGCTGCAGGCGCTGCAGCAGGAACTGGAGCGCAAGGGCGCGTCGATGAACGAGGGCGAGCGCAACCGCAAGGAGCGGGCTTTTGCCGAGTTGAGCCGCGATTTTCAGCGCAAGCAGCGTGAATTTCGTGAGGATCTCAATCAGCGGCGCAATGAGGAGCTCGCCCGCGTGCTCGACCAGGCCAACAAGGCGATCAAGAAAGTCGCGGAAGACGGCAAGTACGATCTCGTGCTGCAGGATGCGGTCTACGCGAGTCCGCGCATCGACATCACCGACCAGGTCATCAAGGTGCTCGAATCGGGTAATCTGTGATGACGATGGTTACGCTGGGGGATCTCGCCACGCGGTTTGGCGTCGAAATTCGGGGGGATCCCTCTATCGAGCTGCGCCGTGTCGCCTCACTCGAATCGGCACGGCCTGGGGACCTCACCTTCGTGGCGCAGCCGAAGTATCTCGCGCGCCTGCCACAGTGCCGCGCGAGTGCCGTGATCGTCTCGCCGAAATTCGCCGATCGCGCACCATCCCATCTGGCGCTGGTGCTCGCGGCCGATCCTTATCTGCTCTATGCCAAAGCGGCGCAGTGGCTGCACCCTGAACCCGAGGTCGTGCCGGGGGTGCATCCCAGCGCGGTGGTGCTGGGCGAGGTCGATCCGAGCTGCGCCATCGGACCGAACGCGGTGGTGGAGGCCGGGGCACGGATCGGTGCACGTACCGTGATCGGCGCGGGCAGCGTGATCGGCGCGAATTCTAGCGTCGGGTCCGATTGCCGCATCGCCGCCAACGTCACGATCTACCCGGGCTGTGTGATCGGTGCGCGGGTACGCATCCATTCGGGAGCGGTGATCGGCGCCGACGGTTTCGGCTTCGCCTGGGACGGCGAGGAAGAGCGCTGGGTGAAGATCCCGCAGATCGGCCGAGTGCTGATCGGCGACGACGTGGAAATCGGGGCGAATACCTCGATCGACCGCGGCGCGCTCGAAGACACCGTGATCGAGGATGGGGCCATCCTCGACAACCAGATCCAGATCGGACACAACTGCCACGTCGGGGCGTACACCGCCATGGCCGGTTGCGTCGGCGTGGGCGGCAGCACCCGCATCGGGCGCCGTTGCCGTCTGGGCGGGCAGGTCGGTATCGCCGGGCACGTGGAGATCTGCGACGACGTGACCATCATGGCCGGCTCCGGCGTGATGAAGTCCATTACCAAGCCCGGCGTCTACGGCGCTGGCATCCCGCTACAGCCCTACGAGGAGTGGCGGCGCAACTTCGCCTACTTGCGCCATCTCGACGCCATGGCCGAGCGCATTCGCCGCCTCGAGAAGCGTCTGGCCGAACTCGCCGACGAAGACTGATCCTCGCTTTCCCCGATTTTTTGCCGCGAGCCCTGCGACATGATGAACATCGAACAGATCCTGCAGTATCTGCCGCACCGCTATCCATTCCTCCTGGTCGACCGCGTGCTCGAGATGGAGGTGGGCAAACGCATCCTGGCGTTGAAAAACGTCACCATCAACGAGCCCTTCTTCCCGGGGCATTTCCCGCACGCGCCGGTGATGCCGGGCGTGCTGATTCTGGAGGCGCTCGCACAGGCTGCAGCCGTGCTCTCCTTCGAGACCATGGGCACGCGCCCCAATGCCGATTCCATCGTCTATTTTGCCGGTATCGACGAGGCGCGGTTCCGCCGTCCGGTGGTGCCGGGGGATCAGCTTCTGTTGGAAGTGGAATTGCTGCGCAACGTGCGTGGCATCTCGAAGTATTCGGCCACGGCCCGCGTCGGCGAGGAGATCGCGGCCCAGGCGCAGCTCATGTGCGCCCTGAAAGGCTTGAAATGAGCGCGGTCGAAATCCATCCCAGCGCGATCGTCGCTCCCGGCGCCGAGCTCGCCGAGGGGGTGAAGATCGGCCCCTACTGCGTGATCGGCCCGCACGTGAAGATCGGCGCGCGCACGCGGATCGAGGCGCACTGTGTGCTAGAGGGGTACACCACGCTGGGTGAGGACAACCGCGTCTTTCCTTTCTGCTCGCTGGGGCAGGTGCCGCAGGACATGAAGTACGCGGGGGAACCCACGCGGCTGTCGATCGGGCATCGCAACACCATTCGCGAATACTGCTCCTTCAACGTCGGCACGGTTCAGGGCGGCGGCGAGACGCGCGTGGGCGACGACAACTGGATCATGGCCTACGTGCACGTGGCACACGACTGCGTCGTGGGCAATCACACGATTTTCGCCAACAACGCCACGCTCGCGGGCCACGTCGTGGTGGGGGACTGGGCGATCCTTGGCGGCTTTACCGGCGTGCACCAATTCGTGCGCGTGGGAGCGCACAGCTTCTGCGGGGTGGGCACGGTGCTGCTGCAAGACCTGCCGCCCTACGTGACGGTGGCGGGCAATCCGGCCGCGCCGCACGGTATCAACGCCGAGGGCTTGCGCCGTCGGGGGTTTTCGTCCGAGGCGATCGCCGCCATCCGGCGCGCTTACAAACTGCTCTATCGCAGCGGCTTGACGCTCGCCGAGGCGCGCGAGCGCATCGCCGAATTGGCCGCCGAGCAGCCGGAGTTGCAGCCGCTCGTCGATTTTCTCGCGCAACCGGGCCGTGGCATCGTCCGCTGAGAGAACCTCGGTCGCGCTCGTGGCCGGCGAGGCTTCGGGCGACCTCTTGGGAGGGCTGCTCCTCGAAGGACTGCGTCCGGCGCTGCCGGAAGCGCGTTTCTGGGGTGTGGGCGGCGAGGCGATGCGTACCCAAGGGTTCGAGGCGCGCTGGTCCTACGAGCCGCTGGCAGTGCATGGCTTCGTCGACGCGCTCAGGCGCTACCCGCAGCTCGTGCGTTTTCGCCGCGAACTGGCGCGCGCGTTCGAGTCGCCGCCGGTGGATCTCTTCATCGGGATCGACGCACCGGATTTCAACCTTGGGCTGGAGGCGCGACTCAAACGTGCCGGTATCGGCACGGTGCATTTCGTCAGCCCTTCGATCTGGGCCTGGCGCCGCGGGCGGCTGAAGACGATCGCCCGCGCGGTCGACCTGATGCTGTGCCTTTTTCCGTTCGAACCGCCGCTCTATGCCGAAACCGGGGTCGAGGCGTGTTTCGTCGGCCATCCGCTCGCCGACCGGCTGCCGCTCGTGCCGGACCAGGCGGGAGTCCGGACCGCGCTGGGAATCGCACCGCAGGCACCGGTGCTGGCGCTCCTGCCGGGTAGCCGCGAGGGGGAGTTGCGGCACCTCTTGCCCGTCTTCCTCGCCGCCGCGGCCCGCCTGCGCCAAGCCCTGCCGGAGCTGGTCTTGCTCTTGCCCACGGCGAACGCCTTGGGTGATGCGCTCGTCGCCGCCGCCCTGGCCGAGGTGCCCGAGCTCGAGGCCCGTGTGCTGCCGCGGCGGGCGCACGAGGCGATGACGGCGGCCGACGTCGTGCTGCTCGCCAGTGGCACGGCCGCGCTGGAGGCGGCGCTCCTCAAGCGTCCGATGGTGATCGCCTATCGCATGAATCCCTGGCAATACCGCCTGCTGCGGCGCATGGCCTATCTGCCGTGGGTGGGTTTGCCCAACATCCTGCTGCGTGAGACGGTGGTACCCGAGTTGCTGCAGGACGAGGCGAATCCCGCCGATCTGGCCGCGGCGGTGTTGCGCTGGTTCGAAGACGCACCGGCGCGCGAGCGGCTCGCCGAGCGTTTCACCGAATTGCACCTCATGCTGCGCCAAGACACCGCCCGTCGCGCGCGCGAGGCGATCCTGGCGCGGTTCGGCCCGAGACTCGGGGGAAGATAGACGATGGCGGGTTACCTCTGTGGCGTGGACGAGGCGGGGCGCGGGCCGCTCGCCGGCCCGGTGGTGGCCGCGGCGGTGATCCTCCCGCCCGGAGCCTCGCTGCCGGGCTTGAACGATTCGAAGAAACTGAGCCCGAGCCGGCGTGAACGGCTCGCGGCGGAAATTCGCGCCAGCGCACTTGCCTGGGCGGTGGCCGAGGCGTCGGCCTCCGAGATCGATGAATGGAACATCCTGCGGGCGACGCTGCGGGCGATGGCGCGCGCCGTGGCGGCATTGCCCCTGGTGCCGGACGAAGTGCTGGTCGACGGCAACCGGGCGCCGGAGCTGGAGGTGCCGGTACGCACGATCATCGGTGGTGACGCGCTCGAGCCGGCCATCATGGCGGCCTCGATCCTGGCGAAGACGCACCGCGATGCGCGGCTCGTGGCGCTGGATCGCCGTTATCCCGGGTATGGATTCGCCCGGCACAAAGGGTACGGCACCGCCGCGCATCTGGCGGCGCTCGCGCGCCTCGGGCCTTGTCCCGAGCATCGCCGCAGTTTCGCCCCGGTGCGCGCGGCGGCCAACGGAAGCGAACGATGAGCACCTGGCAGGAGATCCGCTCGCGCGACAATCTCCAAGTGCGCGCGATCCGACGCTGGTTGAACGAATCGTCCTTTCGCAAGCGCGAGCCATGGATCGTGCTCGAAGGCGATCACCTGCTCACCGCGGCGCTGCAGGCCGGCTGGATGCCGGAGGCGGTGTTCATCGAGGAAGGTCGGGAAGCGCGTTTCGCGGCCGTGCTCGAGGCACTGCCGCCCGCGTGCGCTCGCATTCGTGTCGCTTCCCCGGTTTTTCGCACGCTTGCCGCCACCGAGACGCCCGCTGGCATCGTGGCGCGGTTCGCGCGCCGTACGCTGGCGCTCGCGCCGCAGGAGCTCGCCGGGCGCGATCTCGTGCTGCTCGACGGGGTGCAGGAGCCGGGCAACGTCGGCGCGATCCTGCGCACCGCCGCTGCCGCGGGCGTGGGTGCGGTGCTGCTCGCACCGGGTTGTGCCGATCCTTGGGCGCCCAAAGTGCTGCGTGCGGCGATGGGCGCGCACTTCGTGCTGCCGTTCGCGCAGATCGACGATCCCGCTCCCTGGTTCGCCACGCGCCGCGGCCGGGTTTTCGCCACGGCGCTCGCCGAGAAGGCCGTGCCGCTCTACACGCTCGATCTGAGGGCGCCGGCGCTGTGGCTCTTCGGTACGGAGGGCGCTGGCGTGCGCCCCGAGTGGTTGGCCATGGCGGACGCCTGCGTGCGCATCCCCATGCCAGGGGCGATGGAGTCGCTCAACGTCGCCGCGGCGGCGGCGGTGTGCCTGTTCGAAGCGGTGCGGCAACGTGGCGGCGGGGGAATTCACGTATGATTCTGAAGTCGATAAGTCGGCATTCCTGATCCCCGCCGAGTGGGAGGAACGATCTATGAATCTCTCCGAACTCATTTTCGAGCACGCGAAACGTTTGCCACCCCAACTGCAACAGGAGACGCTTGATTTCATTTCCTGGATCGAACGGCGTCATGGAATATACGTCAGCAACCCGGTTCGAGCTGCTGCGCAGCGAACAGAATCGTTTCTGGCAAAAATAGCAGGTTGCCCGGGGGAGGATTTTCCCGATGACATCGACGATGCCGATCTCGGCGTCGATGTGCCGCGTGAGTCCTTGGAATGACAGAATTGGCAAGATGACGTTTGAGGCGGTTTGAGGCCCATTCTGCTACAGCAGGAGACGATGCATGCTGCTCGTGATTTCCCCCGCCAAGGCGATGGAGTTCGATACGTCCGCTCCCGTGGCGGAGACGACGCTGCCCGATTTCCTCGATCGGGCGCAGGGGCTGGTCGAGCGGCTGCGGCGGCTGACGCCAGCCGAGTTGCAGTCGCTCATGGACTTGTCGGACAAGCTCGCGGCCCTGAACGTGGGGCGCTATGCGGCCTGGTCGCCCGAACATGCGCCCGCAGAGGCGAAGGCGGCGCTCTTCGCCTATGCGGGCGACGTCTACGAGGGGTTGGACGCGGCGAGCCTGCCTGCGGTAGCGATCGCCTGGCTGCAGGAGAATCTGCGCATCCTCTCCGGCCTCTACGGCGTGCTGCGGCCGCTCGATCGCATCCTGCCGCACCGCCTGGAGATGGGAACGCGGCTGGAGAATCCGCTCGGGCGCGATCTCTACGCCTACTGGAGGGAGGCGGTGACGGCAAGCCTGCGGCACCTGCTCGAGGCGCAGGCGACGGCCGGACGCGAGCCGGTGTTGGTCAACCTCGCCTCCGAGGAATACTTCAAGGTGGTGGACGTGGCGGCGCTGGACGCACGGGTGGTGAGCCCCGTGTTCGAGGACTGGAAGGGCGGGCGTTTCAAGATCATCAGCTTCTACGCCAAGCGCGCCCGCGGGCTGATGGTGCGCCATGCGGCCCTGAAACGGGCGGAGACGGTGGAAGAACTGCTCGACTTCTCGCTCGAGGGCTATGCCTACGATCCGGCGGTTTCGAATCCGGATCGGCCGGTGTTCCGGCGCAAGGCGGCTTAAGGGAAACGCTGAAGCAATGAGCGAGCGGGATGAAGCGCAAGGCGCACGGAGCGCAGCGACCGAGACATATCAAGTAGATAGGCGAGGGAGCGAGTACCGCGCAACGCAGCGATTCGCCCGCGCAGCCAATGATTCAGCGTTTCCTAGGGCAGGAGTTCGAGCACGGTATCCAGCCCCTGCATCATGCTGATGACGTTGACGTGAGGCAGGATGCGGGGCTTGGGCCGCCAGGCGAGCCGCGTGCCGGCGAGGGCGAGCATGGCGAGGTCGTTGGCCCCATCGCCGGCGGCGAGGATCTCGCGCCGGGTCGCACCCAGCCGTGCGGCGGCGGCGCGCAGGATGCCGGCCTTGGCGGCGGCGTCGATCACGGGGCCGACGAGCCGGCCGGTGAGGAGGCCGTCTTTCGTTTCGAGCACGTTGGCGTGCTGTTCGTCGAAACCGAGCTCGCGCGCGAGGCGCTCGGTGAAGAAGGTGAATCCGCCGGAGACGAGCACGCAGTAACAGTCGTTGGCTTTGAGCGCCGCCACGAGCCGCGCCGCGCCGGGGTTGAGGCGTACCCGTTCGCGGTAGAGTGCTTCCAGCCGCGCCACCGGGATGCCGGCCAGCAGCGCCACGCGGGCGTGCAGTGCTTCGCGAAAATCGAGCTCGCCCTGCATGGCCGCTTCGGTGATGCGGGCGACCTCGGGTTTGAGGCCGGCCAGATCGGCGATCTCGTCGATGCACTCGATGGCGATGAGCGTCGAGTCCATGTCGGTGACGAAGAGCCGAAGTGCCCGCCAGTTCGGGGCGACGTCCTCGTCGATCCAGGCCCAGTCGGCGCCGATCGCGCAGAGTTCGCGGTCGAACTCGGCGCGGCGCTCCGGCAGGGCGAGCGAGAGGTAGGTTCCTTGCGGGTGCGCGGCCAGGGAGTGCCGCGCCAGCCACTGGTGCACCGCCGGGGCGGTGAGCAGGCGCAATTGCGGCATCAGCGCCCTCGCTGGGGCAGCACGTCGCGCAGCACTGCATTCGCCGAGCGCAGGATGGCGGCGGTGGTGTCCCAGTCGATGCACGGGTCGGTGATCGAGCAGCCGTACTTGAGTTGCGAGGGCGGCGCGGGGAAGGGTTGGTTGCCCGCTTCGAGGAAACTCTCGAGCATCACGCCGACGATGGAGGTGTTGCCCTCGCGGATTTGGTGCACCACGTCTTTCAACACCAGCGGCTGGAATTCGGGTTTCTTCCAGGAATTGGCGTGCGAGCAGTCGACGACGAGGTTCAGCGGCAGCCCCGCCTTGGCGAGCGCCTGCTCGGCGAGCGACACCGAGACCGAGTCGTAGTTGGGGCGTCCGCCGCCGCCGCGCAGCACGAGGTGGCCGTGGCGGTTTCCCCGGGTGCGCACGATGGCGGTGCGGCCCTCTTCGTCGATGCCGAGAAAAGCGTGGGGGCGCGAGGCCGAGACGATGGCATTGACGGCTACGTCCAGGCTGCCGTCGGTGGCGTTCTTGAATCCGACCGGGGTGGAGAGGCCGGAAGCCATCTCGCGGTGCGTTTGCGATTCGACCGTGCGCGCACCGATCGCCGTCCACGAGATGAGGTCGCCGTAGTATTGCGGTGCGATGGGGTCGAGCGCTTCGGTGGCCGCCGGCAGGCCCAGCTCATTGACGGCGAGCAGGAATTCGCGGGCGCGTGCCATGCCCACGTCGATGCGAAAACTGTCGTCGAGGAAAGGATCGTTGATGTAGCCTTTCCAGCCGGTGGCGGTGCGCGGTTTCTCGAAATAGACCCGCATCACCAATACCATGGTCTCGGCCACTTCCCGGGCGAGCGCAGCGAGCCGCTTGGCGTAGTCGAGGCCGGCGACGGGGTCGTGGATGGAGCAGGGGCCGACGACGACGAAGAGCCGCGGATCTCGCCGCTCGAGGATGTCGACGAGGGTCTGGCGGGCCTGCGTCACGGTGGCCGCGGCGCGCTCGCTCAGGGGGTGCTGCGCCTTGATCTCGGCCGGCGAGGGCATGGGATCGAAGCGCTCGATGTTGGTGTTTTCCAGCAGTGGGTTGCTCATGGGTCCGTGCGTCCTGCCAAAAAGGGAATTATACGGTTTCGATCGCCCGTGGAGCGAGCACGCGGGCGACGAGCTCGCGCACCGCGCGCACGCGCGAGTCTACGTCGGCGGTGGGGCGGGTCTGCACCAGCCGGTCGGGTCCGACCATCTTGACACTGCGATCGTATTGGATGAGCGCGACCACCTTGGCCGGATCGACGGGGGCGTCCGGCGAGAATTGCACGCTGAGGCTTTTTTCGCTCGCATCGACCTTGGCCACGCCGCAGGGGGCGAGGGCGATCCGCAGGCGGTGGGTGGCTACCAGCGTGCGCGTCTGCGGCGGCAGCGGCCCGAAACGGTCGACGAGCTCTTCGGTGAGCTCTTGCAGCGCCGCGTCGCTGTCGGCGTCGGCGAGCCGTTTGTAGAGCTCGAGCCGCACGCTCACGTCCGGGCAATAGTCGTCGGGTAGCAGCGCCGGGGCGTGCAGGTTGATCTCGGCCACGGTGCGGAAGGGGCGGGTGAGATCGCCCGGCTCCTGTCCGCTCTTGAGCCGGCGTACGGCTTCTTCCAGCATGCGGCTGTAGAGGGAGAATCCCACGCGCTGGATTTCGCCCGATTGCTCTTCCCCGAGGACTTCGCCCGCGCCGCGGATCTCCAGGTCGTGCATCGCCAGATAGAAGCCCGAGCCGAGATCTTCGAGCTGGGCGACGGCTTCGAGCCGCTTCTGCGCCTGGGCGCTGGGTTTGACGTGTGGGTCGGTGAGAAGGTAGGCGTAGGCTTGATGGTGGCTGCGCCCGACCCGTCCGCGTAATTGGTGCAGCTGCGCAAGCCCAAAGCGGTCGGCGCGGTCGATCAGGATGGTGTTGGCCGTGGGGATGTCGATGCCGGTCTCGATGATGGTGGTGCACAGCAGCAGGTTCGCGCGCTGGTGCGTGAAGTCGCGCATGACGCGCTCGAGTTCGCGCTCGGACATTTGGCCGTGGCCGACGACGATGCGCGCCATCGGCAGCAGGCGCTCGAGTTCTTCGCGCACGTTCTCGATCGTACGCACTTCGTTATGCACGAAATACACCTGCCCGCCGCGCTTGAATTCGCGCAGCACCGCCTCGCGGATCAGACCCTCGGAGCGGGGGGCGACGAAGGTCTTCACCGCCAGACGCTTCTGGGGGGCGGTGGCGATGACGGAGAAGTCGCGCAGCCCCTCGAGCGCCATGCCCAGCGTGCGCGGGATGGGGGTGGCGGTAAGGGTGAGCACATCGACTTCCTGACGCAGTTTCTTGAGCGCCTCTTTCTGCCGCACGCCGAAGCGGTGTTCCTCGTCGATGATCACCAGCCCCAGGCGGGCGAAGCGCACGTCGGGCTGCAGCAAGCGGTGCGTGCCGATGGCGATGTCGATGCGCCCTTCGGCCAATCCCGCCAGGGCCTCTTTCTGCTCCTTGCTCGAGCGCAGGCGCGAGAGTTCGGCGATGCGCACCGGCCAGTCGGCGAAGCGGTCGGAAAAGGTCTGGAAGTGCTGCTCGGCAAGGAGCGTCGTGGGGGTGAGGATCACCACCTGTTTGCCGCTCGCCACGGCGGCGAAGGCGGCACGCAGCGCCACCTCGGTCTTGCCGAAGCCGACGTCGCCGCACACGAGCCGATCCATGGGTTTGCCGGAGCGCATGTCGGCGAGCACGGCGTCGATGGCCGCCTGCTGGTCCGGCGTGGTCTCGAAGGGGAATCCGGCACAGAAAGCCTCGTAGTCGCGTTCGTCGAATCCGAAGGAGATGCCGGGACGTGCGGCGCGCTGGGCGTAGAGCGCGAGCAGCTCGGCGGCGGTGTCTCGCGCCTGTTCGGCGGCCTTGCGTTTGGCCTTTTCCCATTGGCCGGACCCGAGGCGGTGCAGCTCGACGTGCTCGGGGTCGGCGCCGAGATAGCGCGACACGAGGTGCAGTTGGGCCACGGGTACGTAGAGCTTGTCGCCGCCGGCGTATTCTAGCTGGAGGAATTCGCCCTCGTCCGCCCCCAACGGCATGCGCACGAGCCCCAGGTAGCGGCCGATGCCGTGCTCTTCATGCACCACCGGCGCGCCGGGCGTGAGTTCGGAGAGATCCTTGATCCAGCCTTCGGGCGTGGTCGCTTTGCTCGTCTGGCGCCGGCTGCGGGTTTTGGCGCCGCCGGTGAAGAGTTCTCCTTCGGTATAGACGAGGAGCCGCGCGGCAGGGAGTGCAAACCCGCGCTCGAGCGGTCCGACGGTGAGCGCGAGCGGGGCTTCGCCGGCGAGGAATGCTTCCCAGTGTTCGACGAGCGCCGCCTCCAATCCGGCCTCGCGCAGCCGCTCGAGCAGCGTTTCGCGCCGTCCCGGCGTCTGGACGACCAGGAGCACCCGTTCGCCCGCCGCAGCGGCGGCATGCACCGCTTGCTCCAGCGCCGCAAGGGGCTGGGGTGCGCGCGCGTCGATCGCCGCCGGCGGCGGAGTGCGAGATTCTTCGGACTCGGCCCCGTCGCCGCGCAGCTCGAATCGCGGCACCGCTTTCAAGGCGGTGTAGAACCCTTCGGCATCGAGAAAGAGGGAAGACGGCGGCAGGATGGGACGGCTGCGGTCCCCGCCCAGCAGCCGATGGCGCGCTTCCAGTTCCTGCCAGAAAGATTCGATCGCCGCCGGGCAGTCGCCGTGGAGCAGCCAGGTCGCTTCCGCGCCAACGTAGTCGAAGAGCGTGGCCGTCTCGTCGAAAAAGAGGGGTAGGTAGTACTCGATGCCGGCGGGCCATACGCCCTGGCTGACGTCCTTGTAGAGCATGGCGCGGCTCGGGTCGCCTTCGAAGGTCTCGCGGAAACGCCGACGGAAGGTGGTGCGACCCTCTTCATCGGTGGGGAATTCGCGCGCCGGCAGCAGCTCCACTTCGGGCACGGGGTAGAGGGTGCGCTGGGAGTCGGGGTCGAAGGTCTTGATGCGCTCGATTTCTTCGTCGAAGAGCTCGATGCGGTAGGGGAGCGACGCGCCCATGGGGAAGAGATCGACGATGCCACCGCGCACGGCGAATTCGCCCGGACGCAGCACCTGGGCGACCGGCTCGTAACCTGCCAGGGCCAGCTGCCGGCGCAGCCCCTCGAGCTCGAGGGCCGCGCCCTGCCTGAGTGAGAAAGTGTGTGCGGCGATGAAGGCGGGCGGAGGAAGGCGACCGAGCGCCGTGGCCGCGGCGACGAAGACGAGGTCGAGCGTGCCTTGGGTGAGGGCGTAGAGGGTGGCGATGCGTTCGGAGACGAGATCTTGGTGCGGCGAGAAGGGATCGTAGGGGAGCGTCTCCCAGTCGGGAAAGAGTCGCGTCCGCAGCTGCGGGGCGAAGAAACGCACTTCTTCGGCGAGGCGCTGCGCGTCCAGGGGCGAGGCGGTGACTACCACCAGCGGCCGGCGCCGGCTCGCGAGTTCGGCGACGAGGAGCGCATCGGCACTGCCGGCGAGGCAAGGGATACGGAAGGTTTGGCCGGCTTGCGGCCAACGCAGCCGCTCGAGCACGGGAAGGAGCGTTTGGGTCATGCGGGAATTTTGGGAAGTGGAATCGGGGCAAAAGAAGGTAGAGGGC
This sequence comes from Tepidiphilus sp. J10, assembly GCF_006980785.1. Taxonomy (NCBI): domain Bacteria; kingdom Pseudomonadati; phylum Pseudomonadota; class Hydrogenophilia; order Hydrogenophilales; family Hydrogenophilaceae; genus Tepidiphilus; species Tepidiphilus sp. J10. The sequence continues at coordinate 76,147 of NZ_SBHP01000001.1, read as the reverse complement.
GGAATTCTAACCCGCCGGCACGGTCTGGGTCGAAGGAGTGTGCGGCAGGTGACGCTCGAACCACTCGCAGGTGAGCGCGATCGCCTCCAGCCACGGCCCTTTGGGCGGTGGGGGAGGCAAGCGTTCCCAGCGTTTGGGCGCTCCGATATGGGGCCATGCGGCAGTGTTCGGTTTGTCGTCGTCGGCAGAGGAGGTCATGAGCAAGATCGGCGTAGTCAAGGTGACGAGGGGTGCTGCGCCCGCCAGATCGATTCTTCCCAGGGGACAAGAGAGGGCGTAAAAAGTTTGGTCTTCACGCGCCGCGAGACGGATCGACACGGCGGCTGCGGTGCGCCAGCCCACCGCAGCCAGAGGCAGGTTGCCACGAAACGGTTGATGGTGCAGCCATTCGAGCACGGTGGCGGCGCGCTCGCCGAGGTCGTTGACGTGCCAGGCGATCTCTTCGGCATCGGCGCATTCGTTGGGGGTGAGCAGGCAAACGGTCAGTGTGCCGAACCCTCGTGCCGTGAGTGCTTGCGCCAATGCCTGGCTTTGGGCAGCATCGTTTCCGGTCTCGAGGATGAGGACGAAGGCACGTGTCGATTCGGGGAGTGCGAACGAGACGTCGATCCACGAGCGCTCGCCGACTTTGAGCCGCAGCGCTTGGACGCAGAATGCCCAGGTGGCGCGATTTTCTCGCTGCCCTGCAGCCGTTCGCGATGGTCGCTCGCGGTACCCGTCGTTCCCTGCGGGGGATGGCGATCCCATGTCAGGGGCATCGGGTGCTTCTGTTTCTGTGCGAGAAGGAGACGGGGAAGTCATGCCAGGCTCCCTCACCCGGCGCCGAGTACGATGGGGATGCGCCGGTTGCCGAAGTGTCCCGGGGCGCGAGCGAAACGCCCCTCGATCTCCCGGCCGCAAGCGGGACAGTGCCCTTCGGGCGTGAGCGCATAGCGGGTGATGACGTAGCCGTCGCGCTCGATCAGCCGGGTACCGCAGTCGGGGCAATAGGTCGTCGAACCCTCCCGATCGCGGACGTTGCCGGTATAGACGTAGGCGAGCCCCTCTTCGCGGGCGATGGCCCGCGCCCGCACCAGGGTCTGCGGCGGGGTGGGTGGCCGATCGAGCATCTTGAAGGCGGGGAAGAAGGCGGTGAAGTGCAGCGGAACGGTGGTTTTGAGCTCGTCGCGCACCCAGCGCGACAAGGCCCGAATCTCGTTTTCGCTGTCGTTGAGACCGGGGATGAGGAGCGTGGTGATCTCGACCCAGACGTCGGTTTGGTGCACGAGGTAACGCAAGGTATCGAGCACCGGCTGGAGTTTGCCGCCACAGTAGCGGAAATAGAACTCCTCGGTGAATCCTTTGAGGTCGACGTTGGCCGCGTCCATCGCCGCGAAGAATTCCTCGCGGGCGCCGGGCTCGATGTAGCCGTTGGTCACGGCCACCGTATAGAGCTGGTGCTTGCGGGCGAGTTCGGCACAGTCGATCGCGTATTCGGCAAAGATGATCGGATCGTTGTAGGTGAAGGCGAGCCCCTGGGCGCCGTAGGCGAGCGCCGCTGCCACGATGGCCTCGGGCGTGCCGGAGTCGTCCAGCGTGGCGTCGAGCTCCTTGGCCGCCGAAATCGACCAGTTCTGGCAGTATTTGCAGGCGAGGTTGCAGCCGGCGGTGCCGAAGGAGAGTACCGCCGTGCCGGGGTAGAAGTGGTTGAGCGGCTTCTTCTCGATGGGGTCGATGCAGAAGCCGCTCGATCGGCCGTAGGTGGTGAGCACCATCTGGCCGCCGAGGTTGGCGCGCACGAGGCAAGCGCCGTGCTGTCCCTCACGCAGTTTGCAGCGGCGCGGGCACAGGATGCATTCGAGGCGCCCGTCGGGCAGCGGACGGTAGAAACGGGCAGGGGCGTTCATTGCACGGCTCCGGCGGGCAAGGGTTCTTTCCATTTGGCTACCGTGTAGCGTGCGGCCATGAGGTTGCGCGCGGGGCGGCGCGGGTCGAGCCCCGCCTTGAGCTTGAGGGCGGCGAGAAAATGGTGCGGATTGGGGATCTCTTCCCACACTTGGGGCAGAAAGGTGGCCGAATTGCACCCCGAGAAGATCATCAGACCGTCGATGCCCGGCCGAAGTTGCGCCAACAGATCTTCCTCGTCACGGAATTCGAGGAATTCGAGCGGCGAGAGCAGCGACACCTCGATGCGGATGAGGGGCAGCTCGTCGGCCGTGACAGGAGGAAAGCGAGGATCGCGTGTGGCGGCGGCGATCGCATTCTCGGCGACGTCTTGGCGCAGCGGTCGCTGAGCGCGCACCGAGCCGATGCAGCCCCGCAGTTCTCCTTCTTCGGTGAGCGTGACGAAGGTGGCACCGGGTTCGTCGAGCCGCGGATCTTCCGGCCGGGGCAGGCGACGACCGGTGAGATGCTCGGTGATGGCGGCACGGGCATGGGCGAGCAGCACCTGCCCGAGCCGCTCGTCGACCTCAATGGATGGCTTCGGCTCCATGGCGAACCTCCTCGGTGAAGGCGATGCTGGTGTAGCCGACGACCCGGTCCCGGTCGCCAAAAGTGTCGCCGCTGTTGCAATAGGCAATGACATGGGGTTGGAGCTGGCGACGCCGGGCGGCGAGCAGCAACCCGTCGATGGCGATCGCTCCACAGGCATCATCCGGCGTGATCGTCGCATCGCCCTGTAGGATGCGCTCGATCGTGGCCTGATCGAGGGCACGCGCCTCGTCGTAAGGGTGGTAGTGCGAAAGGTCGGAGCTCACGAGGATGAGCGTCTCGGGCCCGTCCCAGAGCGCCTCCATCACGCGGGCGACATGGGCCGGGTCGGTCCAGCCGACGACGAAGGGAACCAGGGTGAAACTCGGTAAAATGCTCTGCAGGAAGGGGAGCTGCACTTCCAGGCTGTGCTCGAGCTCGTGGGCCCGATCCGAGACTTCCACCTGCGGCAATTTCAAGGCTTCGTTCCATGCGTGCATGTCGAGAGGAACGTCGCCGAGCGGTGTGCGAAACGCGCTCGCCTGCGGTAGCGCCAATCCGAGCAGGGGAACGCGATGCGCCGGGCCGAAGAGCACGACGCGCCGGATGCGCGATGCAAAAGGGGTGAGCTGGTTGTAGCCGCTGGCGGCGACGATTCCCGAATAATCGTAGCCGGCGTGCGGCACGATCAGGGCTTTTGGCGCTGCCGGCAGCGAGGCAGGCGTGGCGCGGGCAAAGTGTGCGGCTAGCGTCGCTTGCAGACTGCGCGCCGAAGCGGGGTAGAAGAGCCCGCTCACGGCGGGGGGACGAATGGTTCGTGCAGCCATGATGTTGGTCCTGCGTGGTACGGCAAAGGAACGAAGGTGGTTCGTACTAGCGGATTCTTTACCGGCTCATTATAGTTCGCGCGGCAAAGGGGGGCGGAAAAAGTGCAAAAGGAAGGATCATGCGGGTGACGGCCATCGTGCCGGCGGCCGGAGTGGGGCGGCGCAGCGGTTTGGCTTTGCCCAAACAATACGCCGATCTCGCCGGGCGGCCGCTCTTGTGGTACACGCTCGCACGCTTGGCCGAACCCGAATGGATCGACCGCGTGCTCGTGGCGCTGGCGGTCGACGATGCCCACTGGCGCTGCTACGATTGGTCGGATCTGGGGCCCAAGATCGAGCCGCTCTTCTGCGGCGGCCCCACGCGCAGTGCGACCGTGGGCAATGCCTTGCGCGTGCTCTCCGCCCGCGGGGCGAGGTCCGACGACTGGGTGATGGTGCACGATGCGGCGCGCCCCTGCCTGCGCGGGGAATACCTGACGCAATTGGCCGAGGTGCTGGGGTGCGACGAGGTGGGTGGTCTCCTCGCCGTGCCGGTCGCCGATACCGTCAAGCGCGCCGATGCCCGCGGCCGTGTTGCTGCGACCGTGCCGCGTGAAGGGTTGTGGCTCGCCCAGACGCCGCAGATGTTCCGCTTCGCCGTATTGCGCATGGCGCTCGAACGCCATCCCGAAGTGACGGACGAGGCGAGCGCCGTGGAGGCGATGGGTTTGGCGCCGAAACTGGTGGAGGGCGATCCGATGAACCTGAAGGTGACGCGGCCGGGCGATCTGGCGCTCGCCGCCGCGATCCTGAGGCTGCAGGAGGAAGCATGATCCGGGTGGGGTTGGGGTTCGACGTGCACGCCTTGGTGCCGGGCAGGCGCTGCGTGATCGGCGGGGTGGAGATCGCCCACGCCGAGGGCTTGCTCGGGCATTCGGACGCCGACGTGCTGCTGCACGCGGTCACCGATGCGGTGCTGGGCGCGGCGGGCTTGGGCGACATCGGTTCGTGGTTTCCCGACAGCGATGCGCGCCATGCCGGTGCCGACAGCCGGGGGTTGCTCGCGCAGGCCTGGGCGGCGGTGCGGGCGGCGGGATGGCGTCTGGGCAACCTCGACGCCGTGGTGATCTGCCGTCGGCCGCGCATCGCCCCTTGGGTGCCGCAGATGAAGGCGACGATCGCCGGCTTGCTCGACGCCCCGCCGGCCGCGATCCAGGTGAAGGGCAAGACCACCGAGGGGCTCGGTTTCACCGGCCGCGGCGAAGGGGTGGCGGCCCAGGTGGTGGTTTTGCTCGAAGGCGAGGGGGGCCGTGCCTGACGACGTACGGCTTTTCTATGCACTGTGGCCTCCGCGAACCTGGGCGCAGGCGTGGTACGAAGCGACGCGCCGTTGGGCGCGAGGGCGAACGGGCGTGAAAGTCGTGCCGCCCGAACGGCTGCATCTGACGCTCGTTTTTCTCGGGGAGGTGCCGCGTGAGCGCCTGGGTGCCTTTCTCGCACTGGGCGCGGCGATGGGCGCTCCGCCGGACGAACCGCTCGTGCTCGAGCGTTTCGAGTGTTGGGCGAAACCCAGGGTGGCGTGCTTGAGCGGCCCGCCGCCGCAAGGCGCATGGGCGCGTTTCGTCGAGCGTCTGACCCGGGAATCGCGCGCTTTGGGTGCAAAGGTGGAACATCGGCCGTTTCGCCCGCACGTGACGCTCGCGCGAAAAGTAAGCCCCGAAGCATTCGACGCCTCGGGGCTTGGCGTGTGCTTGCCGATCCATTGGCCCGCCGCCGGTTTTCGCCTGATCCGCTCCGAATCGGGGCCAGAGGGACTGCGCTATCTGACGGCGGGCGAATTTTCCTGAACCGGCTCGATGTGGCTCATGCGGGCGGCAGCAGCGCCTCGGCCGCCTTCTCGGCGATGGTCTTGTCGTCGGCCTTGGTGTAGTCCTTCTCCACGTCGCGCACCAGGATCTTGCGCGTGGGCTCGTCGAGGTGCTCCTTGACCATCGCCAGGAAGTTCGCCGGGCCCATCAGGATGATTTGCTCGAGTTGATGCTCGAGGCGAGCCTCCCGCAGCCGGCGTGCGATATCGATTGCAAAGCGAGCTGCTTCCACTTTCTTGGGTGGAAGGGGGGGCTCACCCGTGTGCGGTGGCTTGTCGCTACCCGTTCCGGGAAAAGGAAGGTTGTCGGTGATCAATTCGCGGGTGGGCAGGCGGCTTTCGGGGTGTTCGTGGGTCTCGATGAGCTGCACACCGGACTTGAAGCCGAGGAATTCGTAGAACTTGGCCACGCTCGCATTGGCGACGAGAACCCAGGTTTTTTTCATGTTTCGGCTCCTTTTTATGGTATATGAATCTAACGGTGCGTGTGCGGGACGATGTCCTCCTTGGTTAGGTTAGGCGGTTTCGCGGTAAAAGTCCAGGGTGCCTCGACCAACCTGCTGCGCGGTCCATGACGGCTTTCTCTGATGCCGGATACTCGCTTGGCTTGCCTATCCAGATGGAGCGTCGCATCTTGCGCTTCGAGTGCCTTGCCAGGTAAGCGTGCGCGAGGGGTTTTTCGCACTGCCTTCCACGCCAGAGAGGGGTCAGGGGGATCGCGTCGTGTGCGGGCCATGGGGGGTGGCTCTGTCGGATGGAGAGGGATACATCCCATAGACCTCACACAGGGCGGCGAAAAGGGCCGGATCCCAGGCGGCGAGCGCTTCCGGTTGAGCGAAGAAAGTCTCCGTCGCCACGGGAAAGAATTCTTCCGGCCCTTCTTCGGCATAGGGGTCGAGCGGTGGGGACTTTCCGGCATCGAGCTCGTCTTGCAGCCGCCGCAGCGCGTCTTCCATCACGCTTTCCCAGCGGGCGCGCGGCAGGGAGGGCGGCAGGAGCGGCACGCCGTCGAGCGCCCCGTCGGCGAGGTCCAAACGGTGGGCGAATTCGTGCAGCACCACCTGCATCCCTTCCGCCTCGCCCGCGCCCCAGCTCACGATGACCGGGCCGCCTTCCCAGGTTTCGCCGTAGAGTTCGTCGTCGAATTCATGCACCAGCCCGATCTCGTCGGCGAGGTGGCGGCGCACGCGAAAGGGTTCGGGATAGACGATGACCCCGACGAAGTCGTCGTAGATGCCCAAGCCCGTGCGGTGGGCCACCAGCGCGGCCTGCCAGGCGATGCTGCCGGCGATCAGGTCGGTGATGAGTAGCCCGTGCGCCCCGTAGAAGGTCTTGGTGGCGAGGAAACGGGCGGCGAGGCGACGTACCCGCTCGTGCGCCGTCGGAGGGATGTTGCGTAAAAAAGGGAGGGTGCTCTCGACTGCTTTCCAGAAAGTCTCGTCCGGTTCGGCATGTTCCCGGCGCGAACGCCAGAGGCGGCGCAAGGCATCGATCCAGGTAGGCATGGTCAAGCCCTTTCGTTCCGGCTCTGCGGTACGCGCACCCGACCCGTGGCGAGCAGGATTCCGGCAAGGATGGCGACGATCCCCACGGCGTGATACCACGCCGGCCGCTCCCCGAGAAAAATGAAAGCAAAGAGCGGCGTGAGTGCGGGCATCAGATGCAGGAAGAGGCTGCCGATACCGGGACCGACCACCGCTACGCCGGCGTTGTAGCACACCATGCCGAGAAAGCCCGGAAAGATGCCGACATAGACGATGGCGAGCAGCGGTTCGAGGTGCCAGCGCAGCGGCGGACCATTGCGCCATTCCCACAGTCCGAAAGGCAACAGCACGAGGATGCCCACGGCGATGAACACCGCCAGCTGTGCCATGGGATCGATCTCCGTCGGCCGGCGGTGCAGCGCCACGGTGTATACGCCCCACACCGCCACGGCGCCCAGCATCCACAGGTCGCCGCGGTTGAACGACAGCGAGGCGAGCACGCCCCAGTGCCCTTGGGCGACGATGGTGAGCACACCGGCGAGCGAGACCAGCACGCCCAGCATCTGCCGACGCGTGAGGCGATGCCCGAGCACGGCGGCGGCGAGCAGCATCGTCGCCACCGGCGTGAAGGAATTGAGCATCGCCGCGTTGGTTGCGCTCGTGTGCCGTAGCGCCAGGTAGGCGAATGTGTTATAACATCCTACTCCCAGAATCCCCAGAAGCGCCAGGATCGCCCAATGCCGGCGTACCGCCGCCCATTGTCGCCGCAGCGGCGGCAATGCCCAGGGCAGAGCCAGGAGGAAGGCAACGATCCAGCGGCCCAACGCGAGCGTCACGGGGGGAACCTCGTCGCGGATCGCTCGTCCGACGATCATGTTGCTCGACCAGAAGGCTACGGCGAGGGTAAGCAAGAGGTAGGGATGGGCAACGGCAAAAGAGGGCGCGCGGCGCTCGCGCATCGAAATCTCCCCGCTTACGGTTCCAAGGATAGTTTCGCACGAAATCATGGTCGCCACTCAACTGACGCTCGCCGCCCAGGCGCCCGATCTCGCGCTTGCCGCCCTCACGGAGGGTTTGTCCGTCGAACAGGCCGAGGCGGTGCGCGAGGCCCATGAGTTCGCCCGGGGCGTGTTCGCCGAGCTACGTTTGTCTACCGGTGAACCGGTCTTCGATCATGCGGTGGCGGTGGCGCTCATCGCCGCCGAACTGCGGCTCGACCCGGCCTCGCGCATCGCCGGTTTGCTCTACGCCGTGCCGGTGCGGGCGCCGGAGCATTTCGAATGGGTTACGGCGCGCTTCGATGCCGACGTGCCACGGTTGCTGCGCGGCCTGCAGCGCCTCGAAGGCTTGCGCCTGCCGGCGGGGGCGGACGACGCGGCTCAGACCGAGACGCTGCGCAAGATGTTGCTCGCACTGGTCGAGGACATCCGCGTGGTGCTGCTGCGTCTGGCCTCCCGTCTGCAGACCCTGCGCTGGTTCGCCAGCGTGGGCGAAGAGACCACAGCGCGGGTAGATTACGCCCGCGAGAGCCTGGCGCTCTATGCGCCGCTGGCGAACCGCCTCGGCGTGGGGCAGATCAAGTGGGAGATCGAGGACCTCGCTTTTCGCTTCCTCGAACCCGAGACCTACAAGCGCATCGCCCGCCTGCTCGACGAACGCCGGCTCGAGCGCGAGGCGTTCGTCGCCCGCGTGGTGCAGCGGCTCTCGGCCGAAGTGGCGGCGCTCGGCATCGCCGGTGCCGAGGTCTATGGTCGCGCCAAGCACATCTACAGCATCTGGAACAAGATGCGCAAGAAAGGGCTCGATTTCTCGCAGGTCTACGACGTGCGCGCGGTGCGGGTGCTGGTACCGGCGGTGGCCGACTGCTATGCCGTCTTGAGCCGCGTACACGAACTGTGGCCGCCGATTCCCGGGGAGTTCGACGACTACATCGCCCGACCCAAGCCGAACGGCTATCAATCCTTGCACACCGCCGTGCGCGCCGAAGACGGCCGGCCGCTCGAAGTCCAGGTCCGTACTTTCGAGATGCATCGCCATGCCGAATTCGGTGTGGCGGCGCACTGGCGCTACAAGGAAGGGGCGGCCAAGGTCTCGCCCTACGACCAGAAGATCGCCCTTCTACGCTCGCTGCTTGCCTGGCGCGACGAGGTGGTCGATAGCAGCGAATGGGCCGATCGCGTGCGCCATGCGGTGCACGACGATGCCATTTTCGTGCTCACTCCCACCGGTCGAGTCATCGATCTGCCCCAAGGGGCCACGCCGGTCGACTTCGCCTACCGTATCCACACCGACGTCGGCCATCGCTGCCGCGGCGCGCGCGTCGACGGTCAGCTCGTGCCGCTCGACACCCCTTTGCGTTCGGGGCAGACGGTGGAAGTGATCACTGCCAAGGAAGGCGGTCCTTCGCGCGACTGGCTCAATCCGGCGCTGGGCTACGTCAAAACGAAGACGGCGCGCGCCAAGATTCGTGCCTGGTTCGCCCTGCAGCAGGAGGCGGAGCTCCTTGCCCGCGGGCGCTCGCTGGTGGAGCGAGAACTGCAGCGCGAGGGGCACGGCCGCACCAATCTCGAGAAACTCGCCGAGCGGCTCGGGTTCAAGTCGCCCGAGGCGCTTTACCGCGCCGCCGCCCGCGGCGAGGTCGGGTCGCGGGCCATCGTGCAGGCGCTGCAGCCGGTAGGGGTCGAATCCTCGGCCGAAGTGGTCACGGTCCCGCTCCAGGCACCGTCGGCGCGCGCGAGCGGGGCGGTCCTCGTGGGCGGGCAAAGCGGCCTTCTGACGGCTTTGGCGCGTTGCTGCCATCCCATGCCGCCCGACGAAATCGTCGGTTTCGTCACGCGGGGCAGGGGGGTGACGATCCACCGCGCCGATTGTCGTGATCTCCTCGAACTGAGCCTGCGCCACCCCGAACGCCTCGTGGACGCGCAATGGAACGAAGTTGCCGGGGTTGGTGCCCGCCGCGCCTATCCGGTCGAGATTCAGGTCGTGGCGCACGACCGCCAAGGGTTGCTGCGTGACGTGAGTGAAATCTTTACCTTGCAGCGCCTCAACGTCACGGCCGTGCAGACCGTGACCACGCAGCACCGTGCGCGGATGAACTTCACCGTGGAGACGCCGGACGCCGAGCGGCTCGCCAGCGCGATCGCGGCGCTGCGCACCGTACCCGACGTGCTGGAAGTACGCCGCCGCTGATCGGCGGGGCGTTATACGGTCTTGGCCAATTCCTGCAGCAGGATCTCCTGCGCCGCCCGACGCTGCCGCCGGGCGTGCTTCAGGCGGTAACGCCCGTCGACGTCCAGTTCCCAAGCTTGGGCGTTGTCGAGGAGATAGATGCGCAATCCCTCCTTGATGACGCGGCGCTTGAGCTTGGGGTCGAGCACGGGAACGGCCACCTCGACGCGACGGAAAAAATTGCGCTCCATCCAGTCGGCGCTCGACAGATACACCTTCTGCTCGCCGTCGGCATGGAAATAGAAGATGCGGTGGTGTTCGAGGAAACGCCCGACGATGGAGCGCACGCGGATGCGCTCGGAGAGCCCCGCTACGCCGGGGCGCAGCGCACACGCGCCGCGCACGATGAGATCGATTTCCACCCCTGCCTGGGAAGCCTCGTAGAGCGCTTCGATCACCTCCGGCTCGAGCAGGGCGTTCATCTTGGCGATGATGCGCCCCTTGCGACCGGCAGCGGCGGCGTCGGCTTCGGCGCGGATGTGCGCGAGCACGTTCTCGTGCAGAGCGAAGGGCGCCTGCCACAGATGATGCAGCTTGCCCGGCTTGCCCAGACCGGTGATCGAATCGAAGATCTCGGAGACGTCCTGCCCGATGACCTCGTCGGCCGTCATCAGGCCGAAGTCGGTGTAGAGACGGCTGGTGCGGGGATGATAGTTGCCCGTGCCGAGGTGGCAGTAGCGTCGCAGTTTGCCTTCCTCGCGGCGCACGATCATCAAGAGCTTGGCGTGCGTCTTGAACCCGAAGATGCCATAGACCACGTGTGCCCCGGCGTCGTGCAGCCGGTTCGCCCATTGGATGTTGGCTTCCTCGTCGAATCGCGCCATCAGCTCCAGCACCACCGTCACTTCCTTGCCCCGTTGCGCGGCGCGAATGAGGTGCTCCATCAGCACCGAGTCGGTACCGGTGCGGTACACCGTCATCTTGATGGCCATCACGTTGGGATCGTCGGCCGCCACCTTGAGGAAGTTGATCACCGGTTCGAAACTCTCGTAGGGATGGTGCAGCAAGACGTCCTGGCGGCGCAGGACGCGGAAGATGTCCAGCGGTCGCGAGAGTTCGCGCGGGATGCGCGGCTGGAACGGACGGTATTTCAGATCCGGTCGGTCGACCAGGTCGGGGATGGACATGAGCCGCACCAGATTGACGATGCCGGGCACGCGGTAGAGGTCTTTGGGTGTCAGGTGGAAATGCTCCAACAGGAACTGCGCCATCTGCTCGGAGCAATTCTCGGCCACCTCCAGCCGTACCGCGTCGCCGAAGTGGCGGTGCTGCAGTTCTTCCTTGAGCGTGTCGCGCAGGTCTTTGATTTCTTCTTCGTCGAGGAAGAGGTCGGAGTTGCGGGTGACGCGGAACTGGTAGCAGCCCTTGATCTCCATGCCGTGGAAGAGCAGATCGACGTGCTCGTGGATCACCGCCGAGAGGAAGACGAAGGTGTAGGGGTGCTCGCTCACTTCTTTGGGCAGGCGGATGACGCGCGGCAGCGCCCGTGGGGCCTGCACGATGGCGCGCCCCGAGGCGCGTCCGAAAGCGTCGGTTCCTTCGAGCTCGATGGCGAAGTTGAGGCTCTTGTTGAGCACGCGAGGGAAGGGGTGCGCCGGATCGAGCCCGATGGGGGTGAGCAGTGGTTGTACCTGGGTGCGGAAGTATTCCTCGATCCAGCGCCGTTGTGCCTCGTTCCACTCGTTTCGGCGCAGGAAGACGATCCCTTCCTTGGCCAGAGCGGGCAGGATTTCATGGTTGAGCAAGGCGTATTGCCGCGCGACGAGGGAATGGACCTCGGCGCTGATCTGCTCGAGCAGATCTTCGATCGGGATGCCGTCGATGCCGGGGCGAGTCACTCCCTGGCGCCGTTGCTCTTTCAGACCTGCGACGCGGATCTCGAAGAATTCGTCGAGGTTGCTCGAAACGATGCACAGAAAACGCAGACGCTCGAGCAGCGGTATCGAGGTTTCGGCGGCATTGGAGAGCACGCGGCGTTGGAACTGTAATAGCGACAGGTCACGGTTGAAGAAGTGTTCCGAGGGGAAGGTCTTCGGCGGTCGCTGGAGGAATGCGGGCATGCGTCGCTCCGGGGTCGATGCGGGTGGATTACTTTTCACCTGGATCATATCGCGTTCCCGCATCCGCTTCCATCGCATCGGCGTTACAATTCCTTCCTTCATTGCCCGAGGGTCCAGGTTTGTTCTCGCATCTGGCTGCCGTCGATCTCGGCTCGAACAGCTTTCGCCTCGAAATCGCCCGCGTAGACGGGGATCTGCTCTACCCCGTCGATGACCTCAAAGTCTCCGTGCGCCTTGCTGCTGGGCTCGGAGCCGACAAGCGGCTGGATGCAGCCTCCTTCGCCCGCGGCTTGGCGGCTTTGGCTGGATTCGCCGAGCGGCTTCGGGGATTTCCTCCCGAGGCGGTGCGCACCGTGGGCACGAACGCCCTGCGGGTGGCACGCAACGCCCCTGAATTCGTCCTTCAGGGAGAAGGGGTGCTCGGCCATGCCATCGAGATCATTTCCGGAAGGGAAGAGGCACGCCTCATCTACTTGGGCGTGGCGCATGCCGTGCCCGATCCCCAGCGTCAAACCTTCGTCATCGACATCGGTGGCGGCTCGACCGAGGTGATCATCGGCCGCGGTTTTCAGCCCATTTTGCTCGAGAGTCTCTACATGGGCTGCGTCTCTCATAGCCTGCGTTTCTTCCCCGATGGCAAAATCACCGAGGGGCGCTTTCGCGCGGCGCGGCTCGCGGCCGCCAAGGAGATCGAGGCGATCGCGCACCCCTTCCGGACCTTGGGGTGGGAGAGGGCCGTGGGTTCTAGCGGATCGGCCAAGGCGATCCGCGACGTGCTCGTCGCCCAGGGGTGGAGTCGAGACGAAATTACGCGCAATGGGCTGAAGCAGCTGGTCAAGGCCCTGGTAGACCTGGGTTCGATCGACGCCCTCGCCCGGCTCAAAGGGCTAAAACGCGATCGCCAGCCGGTTTTTCCCGGGGCGGTGGCGATCATGGCCGCAGCTTTCGAGGTGTTGGATCTGGAATCGATGCGATTCTCCGAAGGGGCTTTGCGCCTGGGAGTCCTCTACGATTTGCTCGGTCGCCATCACCACCAGGACATCCGTGAATCCTCGGTCGAGCGATTCATGGAACGCTATGGCGTGGATCGTCTGCACGCCGGCCGTGTAGAGACGACCGCCCTCGGCCTCGCACTCGATTTGCGGCCCGAGCTCGCCTTCGAGGAGCACCCCGACCGACGAATGCTCTCGTGGGCAGCGCGTCTGCATGAAATCGGGCTATCCATTGCCCACGCCAGTCATCACAAGCACGGCGCCTACATCCTCGCGCACGCCGATATGCCGGGTTTTTCCCGCATGGAGCAGGCACAACTCGCCCGCCTCGTCTTGAGCCATCGCGGCAAGCTCGATCGGCTCGCCGAACTCCCACCCGGTTCTCCGCACTGGGATCTCATTTTTGCGCTGCGCATCGCCGCCGTGCTGCATCGGGCCCGCGACGGCAAGTGCTTCGAGCGCCTGCGCGCGAGGCGCGAAGGCAAGGGCTATGCCTTACAATTGCCGGCTGCTTTCCTGCGACGCCATCCGCTCACCCGCGCCGCCCTCGAAGACGAGACCGTGCAATGGGCGAGCGTCGGCATGCCGCTGCGCCTCGACCCGCTTTCCGAAACACTCAACCACCCAGGAGAACGACATGACGGTCAACCCCTATGAGATGGGGCTGGACAAGACCCCGGCCAACTACGTGCCGCTCACGCCGCTCACCTTCCTGTCCCGCTCGGCCTACATCTACCCCGAGCGCACCGCCGTCATCCATGGCAAGCGCCGCTATACCTGGAAACAGGTCGAGGAGCGCGCCCGGCGGCTCGCCTCCGCCCTGCGCCAGCTCGGGGTGAAGAAGAACGACACGGTGGCGGTGATCCTCAACAATACGCCCGAGATGTACGAGTGCCATTTCGGCGTGCCCGGCTGCGGCGCGGTGCTCAACACCATCAACATCCGGCTCGACCCCGAAACCGTGGCTTTCATCCTCAACCACGGCGAGGCCAAGGTGCTCATCACCGATCGCGAGTATTCCAAGATGGTGAAAGAGGCGATCCGCATCGCCCATCGCCCCGATCTCTTCGTCATCGACGTGGACGACCCGGAATACACCGGCCCCGGCGAGCGGCTCGGTCGGATCGAGTACGAGGAATTCCTCGCCCAGGGCAATCCCGACTTCGTCCTCGAATACCCCCAGGACGAATGGGACGCGATCTCCCTCAACTACACTTCCGGCACCACCGGCAACCCCAAGGGCGTGGTCTATCACCACCGCGGGGCCTATCTCAATGCCTTCAGCAACATCGTCTCCTGGGGAATGCCGCCGCACTCGGTCTATCTGTGGACCCTGCCGATGTTCCACTGCAACGGCTGGTGCTTCCCCTGGACCATGGCCGCCAACGCCGGCACCAACGTCTGCCTGCGCCGCGTCGATCCGCGCCTCATCCTCGAGCTGATCGCCGAGCACAAGGTGACGCACTACTGTGGTGCGCCCATCGTACACTCCATGATCGCCAATGCTCCCAACACCTGGCGCAAGGGGATCACGCACAAGGTCTCCGGCTTGGTGGCTGCCGCGCCGCCGCCGGCGGCCATGATCGAAGCGATGGCCAAGATCGGCTTCGACATCACCCACGTCTATGGGCTCACCGAAACCTACGGGCCGGCGGCGGTGTGCGCCAAGCACGAGCACTGGGCGAGCCTGCCGCTCGAAGAGCAGGTGCGGCTCAATGGTCGCCAGGGCGTGCGTTACCACGCCCAGGAGGCCATCACGGTCATGGATCCGGACACTATGCAGCCGGTGCCCTGGGATGGCGAGACCATGGGTGAGATCATGTTCCGCGGCAACCTCGTCATGAAGGGTTATCTGAAGAACCCCAAGGCGACGGCAGAGGCTTTCCGCGGCGGTTGGTACCACACCGGCGATCTGGCCGTGATGCAGCCCGACGGTTATGTCAAGATCAAGGATCGGGCCAAGGACATCATCATTTCCGGCGGTGAGAACATCTCCTCGATCGAGGTCGAGGACGCCCTCTATAAACATCCGGCGGTGGTGGCCGCGGCGGTGGTGGCTGCGCCCGATCCGAAGTGGGGCGAGGTGCCCTGCGCCTTCGTCGAGCTGCGCGAAGGCGCGGCGGTGACCGAAGAGGAACTCGTGCAGCACTGCCGAAAGCTGCTGGCCGGTTTCAAGGTGCCCAAGCGCTTCGTCTTTGGGCCCGTGCCCAAGACGTCGACCGGCAAGATCCAGAAGTACCTCCTGCGCGAGCAGGTGAGATCGCACGCAGCGTTCGAGTGAGCTCGATCCCACCCCGCGTTGCACGCATACCACAAGCGCGGAATAAGGGGGCGTTCGGCGCCTTTTTCCGCGCGCCATTGCACCGACATCGTGTTATTTTGTAAGCGAGCGTGGGGGGAAATCATGGAGCACGAGGATTTCGCCGACGAAATTCGCGACCTGAACCTGAGCTTTCTGGTGCTGGCGCAGCGTATGGTACAGCGCGATCCGGTCGCCGCCGCCGTGAAGCTCGGTCTGGAGGCTGAAACGGTGCGCTGGATCGCCGCCCTGTCCCCGGCCAAGCTCGTGCGCATGGCGAGTCTGCAGATCGGCTTGCCGCAGTTTCGTTTCGATGCCGAAGTGCTCGAACGTATGGCCGGGGAGAAGGCGCGCGACGAGCTCACGGCCAATCTGCACGCCGCGATTCTGGCGCACGGTAACCCACGTAAAAAAACCAAGCAAGCGGGAGGGCATCATGAAGAGAGTTGATTCGATCGAGCGGGAAGCCCACGAGGTTCGCCTCGCGGCGGAGCTCATCCGGCTCGGCGCGCGCATGCAGTTACTCGAGGCAGAAATCTCCCTCAGCCGCGAGCGCCTCCTCAAGCTCTACAAAGAGATCCGCCAGTCCTCTCCGCCCAAGGGAATGCTGCCTTTCTCCACCGATTGGTTCATGACCTGGCAGCCCAACGTGCATGCGTCCCTCTTCATGAATCTCTACCGGCGGGTGCGCCACACCGAAGCCGCCGAAGGTGTGCAGGCGCTGATCGCCGCCTATCATCTCTATCTCGACCAGATCGAGGCGATCGGCACCGATCCGGTGCTCAGCGTCACGCGCGCCTGGACGCTACTGCGCTTTTTCGAAGCGGACTTGGTGCAGCTCACGCCCTGCTCATGCTGTGGCGCCGAATTCCTCACCCACGCCTATGAGCCGGCCAAGACCTTCGTCTGCGGCATCTGCCACATGCCCTCGCGCGCAGGCAGCAGCCACAAGTCGGCCAAGGCGGCCATCTCCCGCGGGCAGAAGCGCCTGAGCGCCCAGCCTGCCTGAACCCCCCCACGAGTATGCCCAAGCGCCGCGCATGAGTCCGTGCTAACATAGAACTCCCCCCGGGGATGGGGGCAGCGTGGCTGCTTGCGCAGCGTTCTACGGCTCACGGCAAAGCGAAAAGGGGGATGCGTGTTTCTGCTGCTCGGGTATGTGATCATACTCGCATCGGCTTTTGGTACCTATGCGATCCACGGCAGCCTCGTGGCACTGTGGGTGCCGGCAGAATATGTTGCAATCATCGGCCTGATGATCGGCAGCTTCATCGCCAGCAACGACGGTGCCACCATCAAGCTCGTGCTCGGGCGGCTCTCGGGCGCGCTCAAGGGCTCGCCCTATACGCGCGCCTTCTACCTCGAGCTGCTCTCCCTCCTCTACGAGATCCTGATCAAGATCCGCAAGGAAGGCTTGATGTCGATCGAACAGGACGTGGACAACCCCGAGGGTTCGGCCCTGTTCGGAAAATACCCGCTCGTGCTCAAGGATCATCATCTGGTCGAATTCATCACCGACTACCTGCGCATGATGGTGAGCGGCAGTCTCAATCCGGTCGAAATCGAGACCCTGATGGATCAGGAGCTCGAGACGCACCATCGGGAAGCGCATCTGCCGCCGCATATCGTGAGCAAGATCGCCGACGCCTTGCCCGCCTTCGGGATCGTCGTCGCCGTCATGGGGGTGGTGAACGTGCTCGGTTCGGTGGGCGAGCCGCCGGCGGTGCTGGGCAAGAAGCTCGGCGGCGCCCTGGTCGGGACTTTCCTTGGCATCCTCCTCTCCTACGGCTTCGTCGCGCCCATCGCCGGTCAGCTCGAAGTGAAGGCCGAGGATGGCGCCAAGCCCTTCCAGGTGGCCAAGGTGGTGCTGCTTGCCAGCATGAGCGGCTATCCGCCGCAGATCGCCATCGAATTCGGGCGCAAGGTGCTATGGACGCGCGATCGTCCCACCTTCCTTCAGCTCGAGGAAGAGCTGAAGAACCGCAAGTAAGGATGCGCCGGGATGACCGACGAAAGTCAGCAGCCAATCGTCATCAAGCGCATCAAGAAGGGCGGCGGCGCTGCGCACGGCGGGGCGTGGAAAGTGGCCTACGCCGACTTCGTCACCGCCCTGATGGCGTTTTTCCTCTTGCTGTGGCTGCTCGGCTCCACCGCCCAGGGGGATCTCGAAGGCATTGCTCAGTTTTTCCAGAATCCGCTCAAGGTCGCGCGCGAAGGTGGGGCGGGCGCCGGTGATGCCGAGCGCATCATCCCTGGCGGCGGAGAGGATCTGAGCCGGCGCGTGGGACAGGTCAAGCGCGGAGAGACGCGCAGCGAGAAGAGCACGGCGACGCGCGAAGGCGGGGAGGGGGCATCCCCCTTGCACGGCCGCTCCGACGTGGAGATCGCCGCCGGCGGTCAGGGAAGGGTGGCCGGCACGCCGCTCACCGAAGCGTCTCCGGCGCCCGGTCGCGGCGGCGGCAGCAGCGGCCCCGGCGTGGGGGGGGAGAAACTGCGTGAGCTGCAGCAGCTTGAACGCACCCGGGCGATGCTGGAGGCGATCATCGAGGCTGACCTGAACCTGCGGGCGATGAAGGATCAGATCCAGATGCGCATCAGCGACGACGGGCTGGTGATCGAGATCGTCGATACGCAGAACCGCCCCATGTTCGCCCTCGGCAGCGCCCAGGTTCAGGACTACGCCCGGCGGCTCCTGCGCACGGTGGGGCGCACGCTCAACGATCTGCCCAACCGCATCAGCATCGCCGGCCATACCGACGCTACGCCCTACGCCGGCGACGGCCGCGGCATGTCGAACTGGGAACTTTCCGCCGAGCGGGCCAACGCCGCCCGCCGCGAGCTCATCGCCGGCGGGCTTGACCCGAACCGAATCTTTCGCGTCGTCGGCATGGCCGATACCTCCCCCCTCATCCCCGAAGATCCCTACGCGCCGCAGAACCGGCGCATCAGCATCATCGTGCTGAAGAAAGAAGTCGAAGATGCCTGGCGGGCAAGGGAGAATGCAGCGCCGCTCCTGCAGGGGTACGGACCGCCGCCGTCTGCGCCGACCGTCAAGCTTGATGGAACCTCACCATGAGCCGCGAAGAGGCTCCCGGTTCGGCACTGCAGCGCATCGCCGAGGTGCGGCGCAGCATCGAGCGCCTCGCCCAGACTCGCCTCGAATCGCTGCCGCGCGAATTCGAGTTCACCGAAGCGGATTTCGCCGCCATCCGGGCTTTGGTGGCCGAACGCGCCGGTATTGCGCTCTCGCCAGCCAAGCGCGACATGGTCTACGTGCGCCTGTCGCGCCGCCTGCGTGCGCTCGGGCTCAAGCGCTTTGCCGACTACCTGGCGCGGGTGCGCAGCGACGAGCGTGAACTCGAAGCCTTCATCAACGCCCTCACCACCAATCTGACCTATTTCTTCCGTGAGCCGCACCACTTCGAGCACTTGCGGACGTGGCTCGGGCAGCGCCCAGGGACCCGCCTGTGGTCGGCTGGCTGTGCGAGCGGTGAAGAAGCCTATTCCATTGCCATGACGGCCTGCGAAGCGTGGGGGCGGCTCGATCCTCCCGTCGAAATCTTCGCCACCGACCTCGATACACAAGTGCTGGAAGAGGGCCGCCGCGGCATCTATGCCGCTGAGCGTCTCGAGGCGATCGATCCCGGCCTGCGTTCCCGCTATTTCGTTCCTCTCGCTGACGGCCGCTGGCAGATTCGTGCCGAACTGCGCGCCCTCGTGCGCTTCGACCGGCTCAATTTCGTCGAAAATCCTTGGCCGGTGCAAGGGCCGTTCGATGCGATCTTCTGCCGCAACGTGCTCATCTACTTCGCCCGGCATACCCAGCGCATGATCCTCGAGCGCTTCGTGCCCCTCTTGCAGCCTGGCGGCTATCTCTATCTGGGGCATTCGGAGAACCTCCTCTACGCGAGTGAGGCGTTCGAGCCGCTGGGGCGCACGATCTATCGTCGCAAGGCTGACGGGGAATTGGCGGCGGTATCAAGAGAGCGTCGGATCGGTTCGCAGCCGGAGGCCGTGGCGCGCGGCGAATCATGGTTGCCTTCGTCCTCTCGCGCCGGTGGATTTACAGGAACCGTCGGGGCGGAGGCGAGCTCGAGCAAGGCTCGCGTTGAGCCGGTGCGCCCCGGCGATCCGGTGATCCTCATCGGCGCTTCCACCGGCGGCACCGAGGCGATCAAGACGGTATTGCAAGCCTTACCGGCCGACGCTCCACCGGTGCTCATCGTGCAGCACATGCCGGAGCATTTCACCGCCTCGTTCGCCAAGCGGCTGGATCAAGTGTGCGCCCTGCGCGTGAGCGAAGCGCGCGACGGGGAAGTCCTGACGCGCGGCCGGGCTTGGGTGGCGCCGGGGCATTCGCACCTGCGCCTCGAACGTCAGGGGAACGGCTACGTGCTGCGGCTGGACCGCTCCGAGCCGGTCAACCGTCATCGTCCCTCCGTGGACGTGCTCTTTTTCAGCGCGGCCGAGGTGCTGGGGCCGGCGGCGGTGGCGGTGCTCCTTACCGGTATGGGGCGCGACGGCGCCCAAGGGCTACTTGCTTTGAAAGAGGCGGGCGCCCACACCATCGCTCAGGACGAGGCGAGCGCCGTCATCTGGGGCATGCCCGGCGAGGCGGTGCGCTTGGGCGCCGCCTGCGAAGTGTTGCCGCTCACCGAGATCGGGCCGGCGATTGTGCGGGCGGTGTCGGGCCGGCAGGCGTTTTGCTCGCGCCACTGAGCGGCGCGCGCTAGGGGCGCGCCGCCTCCCCGCCTTTGGCGCAGGCAAGCAGCTCGGTATTCTTTTCCGCACCCTCGACCAGCCGGTCGAGCCCCTGCATGACTTCCTGGCTGGCGAGTTCCATGCGGTGCGCCGCCTCGACCATGCGCTCGACGTCCTTTTTCGCCAGCGCCGCAAAAGCTTCCTGGGCCGCCTCGTGTACCGCGCGATGCGGCCGTTCGATCTCGCGATAGCCAGGAAAGCCGCTGAAGCACTCCTTGCCGCGCCCTTCGTAGTACCAGCGCCCGAGGCGGCAGTTTTGATGACTGGCGAATTCCGCCGCCGGCTTGTCGCTCACCCCGAGCAGCACTTGGTACACGGCGAACTTGTAGAGGATGTGGTCGATCTTGGCGAGCTCGCAGAAGCTGCGCAGCGCCGACAGCGCGGCCGAGCGTTCGAGGGCTTCGACGAGCCCTTCGAGCGACCCCACTTCCTGCACCGCTTTGTCGCCCTCTTCGCTGAGCCGGCTGGATTCGTGCGCCAGCTCGCCCATGGCCTCGCGGCTCGAGCCGCTGTCGCTGCGGATCTGCTCGACGAGGCGCGAGATGTCGGCAGTGGCCACCGCCGTGCGCTCGGCCAGTTTGCGGATCTCGTCGGCCACCACGGCGAAGCCGCGCCCCTGCTCGCCGGCGCGCGCCGCCTCGATGGCCGCGTTCAAGGCGAGCAGGTTCGTCTGGTCGGCGATCTCGCGGATGAGGTTGACGATGCCGGTGATCTCCTGCGCCCGCGCATCGAGCGCGCCGACTTTCTGCGCCGCGCTCTGGGAGCGCTCGGTGAGGCGGCGCAGGCTCTGGGCGATGGCTTCGGCCGCCTCGCGGCTTACTTCGGCGCGCGCAAACGCCTGCTCGGCGGTTTGCCGGTCTTCCTCGCTGCGCTGCGCCAGGGTAGCGACGCTGCCCTGGACGTGGCCGAGGGAGGCGTGAAACGCCTTGAATTCCTCGCTCACCCGGCGCATGGAGTTGCTTTCCCAACGGCAACGCTCCGCTTCGGCCTGGGCTTCTTCGAGCTGGCGACGCAGCGTCGCAAGCTCGTTTTCCTTGCGACGAATCTCTTCGTCTAAAGACTGGATGCGGGACTCGAGCTCGCGCAGACGGTTTTTGTCGCCAAATAGCATGATTTTGCTCCCGGACATGGCATGGAAGTATATTACGGCATGCCTTGCCAAAACTTGAGGAAAAAATAGGCCGAAAAAACGCGGCAATTCTCCTAAAGTTCATGAAAGCGATGCCGTAATATAAACTATGGAAACTTCCACGGGAGTGGCGCGATGTCCGACCTACTCAAACGCATCGACGAGCGCACCAAGCTCGCCGGCACCAACAAGCTCGAGATCCTGCTCTTCACGCTCGGCGTGAGCAAGGTCACCAAGCGGCGCGAGACCTACGGCATCAACGTCTTCAAGGTGCGCGAGGTGATGAAGACCCCGCCCATCACCGCCGCGCCCGACATGCCGCCTGCCGTGAAAGGGGTGGTGAGCCTGCGCGGAGTGCTCGTGCCGGTGGTCGACCTGGGCGAATACGTCGGGGTGGAGCCCGGCAGCGAGCGCAACATCATGATCATCACCGAGTACAACGGCAAGGTGCAGGGCTTCCTCGTCGAGTCGGTCGATACCATCCTGCGGCTCGACTGGTCGCAGATCCGCGTGCCGCCCGAGATGCTCACGGCCAAAACGGGCGGCTTGGTGACTGCGGTCACGGAGCTTCCCGATGGGCGCCTCGTGATGCTGCTCGACGTGGAAAAGGTGCTCTCCGACATCACCAAGTACGACGAGGCCGAAGATCTGTACGCCGGCATCGAGCCGCTTCCGGATGGCGACAGATACACCGTGTATTTCGCCGACGACTCGGCGGTGGCGCGCGAGCAGATCGAGCGCACCCTGCAAAAGATGGGGGTACGCTACGTGGGGGCGGTCAACGGCCGCATCGCCTGGGAGAATCTCGAAAAAGCCGCCGAGCGCGCCAAGATCACCGGTCGTCCCATCACCGACTTCGTCAGCGCCGTGATCACCGATATCGAGATGCCCGAGATGGATGGGTTCATCCTCACGAAGAAGATCAAATCCGACCGGCGCTTCACCGGCGTGCCGGTGTTGATGCATTCTTCTCTCTCGGGTATGCAGAACCAGTATCTGGGCAAATCGGTGGGCGTCGACGAATACGTCCCCAAATTCCATCCGCGCGAACTCGCCGAGACGCTGCAGCGCCTGTTCGCCAAACGTCAGGAAACCGCCAAGGAGGGCTGAAATGGCCAATCCGTCCGAACCCATGGTGATCGAACCGGAACTGGTCGACCCCGATGCCGAGAAGGCGTCAGAGCGCTTCGAAGAGATCGAGGCGCGCGCGGGGCTTGCCGGCTCGAACCGCTTCGAGATCCTGCTCTTTTCCCTGGGGACGTCCGAAACCTTCGGCATCAACGTCTTCAAGGTGCGGGAGGTCATGGCCACCCCCTTCATCACGCGCGCACCCAACGTACCACCCGGTGTGGAAGGGCTGGTGAGTCTGCGCGGCAACGTGATCCCGGTGGTGTCGCTCGCCAAGGTGATGGAGCTCGCCCCCATGGACGATCGTATCGCCCCGGCGATGATGGTGGCGGAATATTGCCGCAAGACCTTGGGTTTTCTCGTCGAGGCGGTCGATCGCATCATCCGCGTCGAGTGGTCCAAGGTACGCGAGCCGGAAAACGTCTCCTCTCAAGTGCATGGCATGATCACTTCCATCACCGAGTTGCCCGACGGGCGATTGGTGTCGATCATCGACGTCGAGGCGGTGCTGGCCAAGACTTTCGGCGAGGCGGTGGTGGGCGTCATCCTGCCGATTCCCGACGGTCATCGCCGGCACGTGTTTTTCGTCGACGATTCGAGCGTGGCGCGCAAGAAGATCGCCGAGGTGCTCGACAAGCTCGGCGTCAAGCACACGCACGCCAACAACGGCATGGAAGCCTGGGAGCGGCTGCAAAGCATGGCCAATTTCGCCGAGCAGACGGGAACGCCTTTGCGCGACCAGCTCGACGTGATCCTCACCGACGCCGAGATGCCCGAGATGGACGGCTACGTCCTCACCAAGAACGTCAAGGCCGATCCCCGCTTCGACGGTATTCCCGTGATCATGTATTCTTCGCTCACTTCGCAGGCCAACCGCGCCATGGGCGAGCGCGTGGGGGTCGACGGGTACGTGGAAAAATTCGACGCGCAGATGCTGGCCGAGACCTTGCGGCCGCTGCTGATGCGCTGACAAAGAACAACGGAGAATGCTAGATGGCGGACGACAAGACGCGCTTCCTGGTCGTGGATGATTTCTCGACGATGCGTCGTATCTTGCGCAACCTCTTGAAAGAGTTGGGCTACACCAACGTCGACGAGGCCGAGGACGGCGTGGCGGCGCTGCACAAGCTCGAGTCGCAGCCCTACGATTTCGTCATCACCGACTGGAACATGCCGAACATGGACGGGCTGACGCTGCTGCGCAAGATCCGCAGCAGCGACAAGCTCAAGCACCTGCCGGTGCTCATGGTCACCGCCGAGGCGAAGAAAGAGAACATCATCGCCGCAGCGCAAGCCGGGGCTTCGGGCTACATCGTCAAGCCCTTCACCGCGGCGGTGCTGGCCGAGAAAATCGACCGAATTTTCGAGAAAATGGGCAAGAAACCGGCCGGAGGATCGGCGCAATGAGCAAGAAAATGCCTGATGAGCGTTCCCCAGAGCGCCAAACCGGCCCGAGCGGCGACAACGACGAGCTGCAGGCGCTCTTTGACAGCATCGTCGGTTCGGCGGGCAGCGTGTCGGAGCCCGACGAGCCGGCGCAAGGAGACAGCGACGAGCTGCAGGCGCTCTTCGACGCCGTGGCGCAGCAGTTCAGCGCCGGCGCAGAAGATGCGACCCGGGAGGCACACGCGCCGGCGCCAGCGTCCTCCCTCGTGCCGCACGACGAACTCGTCCAGCGCCTGGGTAAGGTGGCACGCCAGCTGCACGAGGCGCTCACGGAGCTGGGCTGCGAGACGGTCATTGCCGAGGCGGCCCAGGCCGTGCCCGATGCGCGCCAGCGCCTGCACTACATCGCCCAGATGACCGAACAGGCCGCCTCGCGCGTACTCAACGCCACCGACATCGCCATCCCCCTGCAGAAAACGCTCGCAGAGAAAGCCGAGGGTTTGAAAAAGCGCTGGGACGATCTCTTCGCCAATCGTCTCTCGCCGCAGGAGTTTCGCCAGCTCGCGCACGATACGAGGGCTTTCCTCGCCGATGTGGCCGACACCTCGCATGCGACCACGAAGCAACTCATGGAAATCATGATGGCGCAGGATTTCCAGGATCTCACCGGCCAGGTGATTAAGAAAGTGATCGAGATCGTCGGTCGTATCGAGACGGAGCTGCTGCAGATCCTCATCGAGGCGATCCCGGAGGAGTCGCGTCCGAAGAAAGTGGCCGAAGTGTCGCTGATGAACGGGCCGGTGATCGACTCACGCAAGGAAGGGGTGATCACCTCGCAGGAAGAGGTGGACGATTTGTTGAAGAGCCTGGGCTTCTGAAACGGCCTCGGCAACCAGTAAGGGAGAACGGCCGTGAGCGACTTTGCCGGAATGCAGGATCTATTGCAGGATTTTCTCGTCGAGGCCGAGGATTTGCTTTCGGGGGTCGACAACAAGCTGGTCGAACTCGAACGCAACCCCGAAAATCGGGCCCTATTGAACGAGATTTTCCGCGGTTTCCATACCATCAAGGGGGGAGCGGGTTTTTTGGGGGCACAGGAACTCGTCACTTTGTGCCATCTCACCGAAAACCTCTTCGACAAGCTGCGCAACGGCGAGCTGCATTTGAGCCCGGCGCTGATGGACGTCATCCTCGAAGCCACGGCGGCGGTGCGCGAAATGTTCGGTTATCTCGAGCGCAGTGTGCAGCCGCCACCGGCCGATCCGCAATTGCTCGAACGCCTGCGGCTCGCCATCGCCGGCAAGCTGGAACGAGGCGGTGACGCCTCGGCAGCGGGTGACCCCCCCGCCGGCGCGCAGCAGGCGGGCGCGGCCGAACCGGACTGGGAGACGCTGCACGCCGTCGTGGCCGGCGCGGGCGCATCGTCGGCCAAGTCGCCCTCGGGCGCCGGGGGATCGGCTGCCCCGCCCGGCGACGAGGCCAACGGAAAATCCGACGAAGGAAAGGGGCGGGCTGCCGTACCCGTGGCCGCGGCCCGGCGGCCGGTGGCGCCTCTGGCGCGCAAGGAAACGGTGCAGCGCGAAACGGCCATCCGCGTCGATACCGCCCGGCTCGATCAGGTGCTCAACCTCGCCGGTGAGATCGGGCTCACCAAAAATCGCCTCACGGCCCTCAGGAGCGACATCCTCTCGGGTAAGACCGACCCGGATACCCTGCATGCGCTCGACGTGGCGGTGAATCAGCTCGACCTCCTCGTCTCCGACCTGCAAAATGCCGTCATGAAGACGCGCATGCAGCCGATCGGGCGTCTCTTCCAGAAGTATCCCCGCATCGCGCGCGACCTGGCACGGCAGCTGGGCAAGGAGGTCGAGCTCGTCATCCAGGGGGAAGAGACCGAGATCGACAAGACCATGATCGAGGATCTCTCCGACCCGCTCATTCACCTCATCCGCAACGCCGTCGACCACGGCATCGAGATGCCCGAGCAGCGAATCGCCGTGGGCAAGCCGCCTCAGGGGACGGTGACGCTGGCCGCCAAGCAGGAAGGGGATCACATCGTCATCATCGTCGCCGACGATGGCCGCGGCATGGACCCCGAGAAGATCCGCGCCAAGGCGGTGGAGAAAGGGCTCATCACGCCGGAAGAGGCCAACAGTCTCGACGAGCGCCAGAGCCTGAACCTCATTTTCCTGCCCGGTTTCTCCATGGCCGACCGCGTTTCCGACGTCTCCGGCCGCGGGGTGGGCACCGACGTGGTGCGTACCAACATCACCAAGCTCAACGGCACCATCGACGTGCGCTCCGAAGTCGGGCGCGGTACCACCTTCGTCATCAACCTGCCGCTCACGCTGGCGATCTTGCCGGTGCTGCTGGTGCGTCTGGGCGATCAACCCTTCGCCGTGCCGCTTTCCATGGTGCGCGAGATCCTGCCGATCCATCTCGACGAAGTGCGCGAGGTCGGCGGGCGAGCGACGCTCTTCGTGCGCGGCGAGGTGCTGCCGATTTTGCCGCTGGCGAACCTGCTCAACTGGACGCTGGAACGTGCCCCGGCCTATGGGGTGCTCATGCAGATGGCTGAATTCTCTTTCATTCTGGGCATCGACACCTTCGCCGGCCGTGAGGACGCGGTGATCAAGTCGCTGGAGGATTTCCGCCCCAAAGGCGTGGCGGGCGTGACCATCCTCTCGAATGGCCAGATCGTGCTGATCCTCGACATGAAGGAGCTCTTCGAGACCGGCACCGGCACCAGGGGGGTGAGCAAGGCGTCGCTCGAAGCGAAGAAGGCGCTCGCCACTGCTTGAAGCAACAATGAAGTGCGGTAGGTAAAGGCGGCGGGCGGGTCCCGCCGCCTTCGTTTCAGGCCAGGAGCGCGAGGAGCCGCCGCTGCGCGGCCTCGAACTGGGCCAGGCCCTGCTGCTGCAACGCCTCGCCGATCGCCTCGGGGTCGATGTCGAGGCGGGCGAGCTGCGCCCAGTGCGCCTGGGCGGCGTCGACCTCTTCGAGGATCGTCGCGCCGCGCGCCTGGCCGTGGTCGAACAGCGCCGTGAGCGTCGCTTCGGGCAGGGTATTGACCGTCTCCGGCCCCACCAGCGGTTCCACGTAGAGCAGATCCGGATAAGCAGGGTTCTTGGTGCTGGTACTCGCCCACAACGGCCGTTGCGCCCAGGCTCCGGCGCGGCGCAAGGATCCGAGAGCGTCCTCGCCGAAATGGCGCAGGAAATCCTGGTAGGCGAGCTTGGCGAAGGCCACCGCGGTCTTGCCCTGCCATTCGGGGTGTTCGGGCGCACGCTCGGCCAGCAGCGCATCCACCGCCGTGTCGAGCCGCGAGAGGAAAAGGCTCGCCACCCCGAAAACCGCTGCCAGCGGCCGGCCGGCGGCCTGGCGCTGCTCGAGGCCCCGCCGATAGGCTTCGGCCACGCGGCGGTACTGCGTGCGCGAGAAGAGCAGCGTCACGTTGACGTTGATCCCCTCGGCGACGAGCGTCTCCAGGGCCTGGGCCCCCGCGGCGGTGCCGGGGATCTTGACGAGCAGATTGGGACGTTCGATCGCGGCATGCACCCGCCGGGCGGCGGCGATGGTGCCGGCGGCGTCGGGCGCGAGCTCGGGGTCTACTTCCAGGCTCACGTAGCCGCGCTCGCCGCCCGATTCTTGCCATAGGGGAAGGAGCAGATCGCAGGCGCGGCGCACGTCGGCGAAGGTGAGCCGTTCGAGCCGCTCCCACGGGGCGAGGTCGCAGCGGCGCAGCGCCTCGACTTCTCCACGATAGGCGGGGCTCTTGGCGATGGCGTTTTCGAAGATGGCCGGATTGGTGGTGATGCCGCTCACGCCCGCCTCCAGCAGACGGGCGAGCTGCCCGCCGTCGAGGAGGTCGCGCGAGAGGCTGTCGAGCCAGATCTGTTGACCAAGTTCGAGGAGATCATGCAGCACGGTTCGGGTCATGCGTCGTCTTCCGGGAGGAGTGCAGGGGCATTGGCCAGAGCGGCGATCTTCGCCGTGAGCATACCATCTTCCTGCGGCTCGTCGATGCAGGAAAGCGCCTCTTCCCAGCCGAGCCGGCGGGCGAGGGCGGCGAAATCCGGATCGAGCGCGTGCAGCACGAGCGGCGAGCCTCCCTCGGGGTGGCGCAGCGCCAGATCGCAGCAGGTGAGCAGCAGGCGGGATACGCCCAGGCGTTCGCGCCACAGGCGGTTGTGCAGTCCGTGACCGTAGGTGGTGTCGCCGATGAGGGGGTAGCTGGCGTGGCGCAGGTGGCGGCGAATCTGGTGCTGGCGTCCGCCCTCCGGATAGCAGGCCACGAGCGCGTAGCGGCTGGTGGGGTGGCGGTCGTTGGGCCAGGGCAGTTCGATCGTGGCCAGGCGCCGTACCTCGGTGCACGCGGTTTTCTCGGCATCGCGCGGCCCGGGGACGGTGCGGGCGATGCGCGACAGCGGCCGATCAATCGTCAGGGTTTCGGGCGGATGTCCCCGCACCACGGCGAGGTAACGCTTGGCGACGCGCCGGCTGGCGAAGTCGGCCGCCAAGGCGGCGGCAGTGGCCGCATCGAGGGCGAAGAGCACCGGGCCGGAGGTGGGTTTGTCGAGGCGATGGACGGGAAAGACGCGCCGACCGAGGCGATCGCGCAGCCAGCGCAGCAGGACGCGGGATTCGCGCGCGTCGAGCTCGGTGGGATGGACGAGCCAGCCCGAGGGCTTGAAAACGGCGACGAGCCGCTCGTCCTCATGGAGGAACGAGGGCTCGTCGTGCTCCGATAGCGCGGGATTCAGAACGTCAGGCGGCGTAGTTGCGCTCCGCGAAATCCCAGTTGACCAGGTGTTCGAGGAAGGCGGTGACGAAGTCGGCACGGCGGTTGCGATAGTCGATGTAGTAGGCATGCTCCCACACGTCGATGCACAGCAGCGGCGTGTCGCCCGTGGTGAGCGGCGTGCCGGCTGCGCCCATGTTGACCACGTCGACCGAGCCGTCGGCTTTCTTCACCAGCCACGTCCAGCCGGAGCCGAAGTTGCCGACGGCACTCGTATGGAAGACTTTCTTGAATTCATCGAAACTGCCCCATTTGGCCTTGATGGCATCGAGCAGCGCCCCTTTGGGCTCGCCGCCGCCGTTGGGTTTCATGCAGTGCCAGAAGAAGGTGTGGTTCCAGGTTTGCGCGGCGTTGTTGTACAGGCCGCCGGCCGGGGCTTTCTTGACGATGGACTCGAGGTCCATGTTCTCGTATTCGGTACCCTTGATGAGGTTGTTGAGGTTGGTCACGTAGGCCTGATGGTGCTTGCCGTAGTGGTACTCCATCGTCTCTTCGGAGATGTAGGGGGCAAGCGCGTTCTTCGGATAAGGCAGTTCGGGCAGTTTGTGTTCCATGTTTCTCTCTCCTTTGCGTGAAGGGCCGGCTGTCGTGCCGGTGGGGGCTGAGGAAAACCCTTAGCATTTTAGTCGGACTTTTCCACCCCGACAACCTCGGCCGCAGCGCGGCCATCGTGGAATTCGAGGCGGATGGCTTGCCCCGAGGCGAGCTGCCCCGCGCTCGTGAGCACTTGGCCGGCGGCATCGCTCACCAGCGCATAGCCGCGCTCCAGCACCGCCTTGGGGTCGAGCGCGTGAAGGCGGTCTTCGAGCCGCTCCAGCCGGCGGCGGGGGGCTTCCAGCGCCTGCATCGCGGCACGAGGCAGGCGCTCGCCGAAGGCGTCGAGCCGGGCGCGGTGTCCGGCGAGCGTCGGTCGGGCGGCGGCAAGCCGCCGGTGCAGGGCATCGAGCCTCAGCCGTGACTCGGCGAGCGTGCGCCGCTGCCCTGCCGTGAGCCGTGCGTGCAGCCCTTCGAGCCGCCGACGGGCTTCCGCGAGGCGCGCCGCCGGGTGCGTGAGACGCAGCTGCAGGCGGTCGAGCCGCTGGCTTTCGGTGAGCAGACGCTCGCGCAGCGCCCGCTGCAGGCGCCGCATCAGCAGATCGAGTTCGAGCGGCAGTTCGGTCCAGCCTTGGCTCACCAGCATCGCCGCGCCGGTGGGCGTGGGGGCCCGCACATCGGCCACCAGGTCGGCGATGGTCACGTCGGCTTCGTGCCCGACGCCGCTCGCGATCGGCACGGGGCTCGCCGCGATCGCGCGGGCGAGCGCCTCGTCATTGTAGGCCATGAGATCTTCAGGGCTGCCGCCGCCGCGCACGAGCAGCGCCGCTTCGATGCCGAGGCGCGCTGCGCTCTCGCCGAGCAAGGCAAGCGCTGCCGCCATTTTTGCCGGTGCTTCCGCACCCTGCACCAGCGTGGGCAAGAGCACGATCTCGATGAGGGGCGCGCGCTGGCGCAGCGTGCGCAGCACGTCGTGGATGGCGTCTCCCGCCGGTGAGGTGATGAGCGCGAGGCGGCGCGGCCGACGCGGCAGGGGGCGCTTCCTTTCGGTGGCGAAGAGCCCTTCGGCCTCGAGCTTGGCCTTGACGGCCAGGAAACGTTGCCACAGCAGGCCGGCACCGGCCGGCTTGAGACCGCGCACCACGAGCTGGTAATCGCCTCGGGGGGCATAGACGCTCAACTGGCCAGCTGCCTCCACGCTGTGCCCTTCGGCGAGTAGCCGCGCGAAGGCCGTCGCCTGCCGCCGCCACAGGACGCAACGCAGTGCCGCGACTTCGTCCTTGAGCGTGAAGTAGCAGTGCCCGGAGGAAGCGAGGGTGAGGCCGGAGATCTCGCCGATGACGTTGACCTCGGCAAAACCCGTTTCCAGGCAGTCTTTGATGCGTTGTGTGAGCTGGCCGACGGTTTCGGTCGGTGGCGGGAAGGGGGTGGAATCGGGGCTCATGCGCGCGATTGTACTGCGTTTCATCCCCAACGAGACGCTTTCTGTCATGCAACGGTAGCATCGGAACAGAAGCGCTTGATTTCTCGGTATGTTTTTGTAAACTATTGATTTTTATATGTAATTTTTTTGATGAAAAATGTGGCAAAGTGAGGTTCTTCCTACCGCGACAAGGGTTATGACTGGTTTCGCACTTTCATACACAAAGTTATCCACAGACTTTGTGGAAGAGTGGAACAAGGTGTGCGGCCGGCGCGGCGTCCCATTCGAGGCGGGCTGAGATATAATGCCGAAAGCAAAGGCCGTCGTCTCGGCCTTCGTCGTGCAAATCTCCGAGAGGGCAGGGTTCGTGTGGTCGATCATACAGGCATCGGGGTGGCCGATATGGCCGCTGTTGTTGGCTTCCATCCTTGCGGTGGCGATCGTGATCGAACGCACCTGGACATTGCGGCGCACGCGCATCAATCCACCAGGGCTGCTCGCCTCGGTGCTCGAGGAGTTGCGTCGTGGCGCATCGCCGCAAGAGCTTGCGTTGCGGCTGGAGGGGCATTCGCCGCTCGGGCGTGTGTTCGCGGCCGGGCTGCGCAATTACCGCTCTTCTCGTGAGGTGATGAAAGAGGCGATCGAGGACGCCGGTCGGGTGGTGGCGCACGGCTTGGAGCGCTATCTCACGGCTTTGGGGACCATCGCCGCGGTCTCGCCGCTCTTGGGTTTGTTGGGTACCATCATCGGGATGATCGAGATCTTCGCCTCACAGTCGGCCGCTGGTACCAATCCCCAGCAGCTGGCGCATGGCATCTCGGTGGCGCTCAACACCACCGGGCTCGGACTCATCATCGCCATTCCTGCGACCATTTTCTGGCGCCATTTCCGGGCCTACGTCGATTCCCTGGTCTTGGAGATGGAACAGGAAGCCGTGCGTCTGGTGGAAGTGGCCCACGGTGAGCGGGCCGGAGCCGAAGTATGAAGTTTCGCACGGCCGGCGGTTTGCGCGAGGAGCCATTCCTGAATCTGGTGCCGCTCATCGACGTGGTGCTGGTGATCCTCATCTTTCTGAGCGTGACGACCACGTTCTCTCGGACGGCGCAGCTGCAGATCGATCTCCCCGAAGCCGATGAGGCGCTACCGGTCGATAGCATGCCCAAGGAATGGGTGGTGGCCATCACCGCCGACGGGGCCGTGTTCATCGGTGAGCGGGCCGTGGGGCTCGGCAGCGTGGAGGACATCGAAGCGGCACTGCTGGCGATGATCCCGGCCGGCTCGAAGCCTACCATCGTGATCGAAGCGGACGCGAAGACGCCGCATCAGCGCGTGATCGACGTGATGCGCGCGGCCCAGCGCGCCGGCTTCGAGAAGCTCACTTTCTCCGTCGAGCGCGTCGAAGGGCGATGAGGGCGGCGCCGCCGTGGTGGTCGCACCGCAGCGCCGTGGCGTGCGCACTCCTGCCTTTTTCCCTGATTTTCGGCCTCGTGGTGCGGCTGCGCGCGTCGGCCTATCGTCGCGGCTGGCTGCGGCGCTGCCGTCCTCCCGTGTTCGTGCTGGTGGTGGGGAATCTCAACGTGGGCGGCAGCGGCAAGACGCCGGTGGTGGTGGCGTTCGCGCACGCGCTCGCGGCCCGGGGCATCCGCTGTGGCATCGTCAGCCGCGGCTATGGCGGTAGCGTCCGGGGAGCGGCGGAGGTGCCGGCCGAGGGGGACCCTGTCCTCTATGGCGACGAACCGGTGCTGCTTGCGCGCGAAACGGGAGTACCGGTGGTGGTGGGGCGAGCGCGCTGCGCCGCCGTGGCCGAGCTGCTGCGCCGTCATCCCGACGTACGCTTGGTGCTCGCCGACGACGGTCTCCAGCATCTGCGGCTCGAGCGCGACTTCGAACTCGTGGTGCTCGATCGGAACGCTCTGGGCAATGCTTGGCTGCTGCCGGCCGGCCCCTTGCGCGAGCCGCTCTCGCGCCTGCGTACGGTCGATGCGGTGGTGGCGCACGAACCGCAGCAGGTGCGCGCCCTCGTACCGGACGAAGTACCGCTCTATGGGCTGCGGCTCGAACCCGAGGCGCTCGTCTCGCTCGCCGATCCTTCGCGGCGCTTGCCCCTGTCGGCGCTTGCCGGGCAACGGGTCCATGCCGTGGCCGGCATCGGCCGCCCCGAACGCTTCTTCGCCACGCTGCGTGCCCTGGGTGCCGAGGTGGTGCCCCACGCCTTTCCCGATCACCATCCCTATCGACCGGAGGATCTGGATTTCGGCGCGCCGCAGGAGTGGCGGATTTTCACCAGCAAGGATGCGGTAAAATGCCGGCCATACGCGCGGCCGCACGATTGGGTGCTCATGGTGCGTGCCCGGCTCGACGAGGCGCTCGTCGAGCGCATTCTGGAGCGAATGAATGGATACTCGTCTGCTGGACGTGCTGGTGTGCCCGCTGTGCAAGGGGCCGCTCAAATACGACCGTGAACGGCAGGAGCTCGTCTGCCGCGCCGACCGCCTGGCCTATCCGATCCGCGACGGCATTCCCGTGATGCTCGCCGACGAGGCGCGCCCCATCACGGCCGAGGAAGTCGAGGCGCTCAAGTGAGCGGTTTTCGGGTGGTGATCCCGGCGCGGCTCGCGTCCACTCGCCTGCCGAACAAGCCGCTCGTCGATCTCGCTGGCAAACCGATGGTGGTGCGGGTGTGGGAACGGGCGGTTGCCTCCGGGGCCGACGAGGTATGGGTGGCAACCGACTCGCCGCAGGTGCTGGCGGCGGTGCAGCAGGCCGGAGGGCGGGCGATCCTCACGCGCGGCGATCACGCCTCCGGCACCGACCGGCTCGCCGAGGTGGTCGAGCGCCTAGGGTGGGAGAACGAGGCCATCGTCGTCAACGTGCAGGGCGACGAGCCGCTCATCGATCCCTTGGTCATCGCGCGCACGGCCGAGACGCTCGCGCGCACTCCGTCGGCGGCGATCGCCACGCTCGCGCATCCGATCGAATCGGCGGAAGAATTCTTCGACCCGAACGCCGTGAAGGTGGTGTGCGATGCCTCGGGGCGGGCGCTCTATTTTTCCCGCGCGCCCTTGCCGTGGGCGCGGGACGCCTTCGCCACCGGGCGTGCGGCGCGTTTGCCCGAGGGCTTGCCGGCCTTGCGCCACGTCGGGCTCTACGCCTACCGTGCGGCGTTCTTGCGCGCCTTTGCGCGACTCGCGCCTTGCGCCCTGGAGCGGTTCGAGGCGCTGGAGCAGTTGCGCGCTCTATATCACGGCTATGCCATCCAGGTGGAAGTGATCACCTCGGCTCCGGCGCCCGGCGTCGATACACCGCAGGATCTGGAGCGGGTGCGCCGGATGATCGTTGGGGCCGCATGAAGTCTGGCCATTTCCGTTTTCGTCGTCAATCATAAAGGAGAGGGGATCGTGCGCTTGATTCTTTTGGGACCGCCGGGAGCGGGGAAAGGGACGCAGGCCGCCGTCATCAAGGAGAAGTTCGGCATTCCGCAGATCTCGACCGGCGACATGTTGCGCGCCGCGGTGAAGGCGGGAACGCCGCTGGGGCTCGCGGCGAAGAAGGTGATGGACGAAGGAGGTCTGGTTTCCGACGACATCATCATCGGCTTGGTGCGCGAGCGCCTGCAGCAACCCGATTGCCAGGTGGGCTACATGTTCGACGGTTTTCCGCGCACGATCGCCCAGGCCGATGCGCTCAAGGAGGGCGGCATCCCGCTCGATTACGTGCTGGTGATCGAGGTGCCCGACGAGGAGATCATCGATCGCATGAGCGGCCGCCTCGTGCATCCGGCCTCCGGTCGCACTTATCACGTGCGCTACAACCCGCCCAAAGTGCCGGGCAAGGACGACGTCACCGGGGAAGATCTCATCCAGCGCGACGACGACCGCGAAGAGGTGGTGCGCAAGCGTCTGGCGGTCTATCACGAGCAGACGAAGCCGCTCATCGCCTATTACGAAGCCTGGGCGGCGAGCGGCGACCCCGCCGCGCCCAAGGTGCGCAAGGTCTCGGGGTTGGGACCGGTGGACGAAGTAACGCAGCGCATCCTGGAGGCGCTCTCCAGCTGATGCGTCGGGGCTCGGGCGACGCTGCGTCTGCGTCGCCTCGTGGTGCTCATTGCGCTTCTTCGGCTTCTACGGATGAAAAAACGCCCGGCGTCTAACCGGGCGTTTCGTTTTCCGCGACGCGGCGGAGGTCAGCCGCAGGTGCCGACCGCACCGCAGGCGGTGCAGAAGTCGCAGCCGTCTTTGCGGATCACGGCGTAGTTGCCGCATTCGTTGCAGCGCGCGCCTTGCATGAGCTTGGGATCGCGCTCGTCGCGCGGTGCTTCCAGCAGGCCCATTTCGCGGATGGGGAATCCTCGTTCATCCAGGATACCGAGCATGGCGTAGCGGTGGATGATGAGGCGGGCGAGGTAGGCCACGGTGCTGGGGAAGTTCTGCTGGCGGCGATCGCCCGGCACGAAGGCCATGAAGTCGCCCAGGGGCTCGGGGTAGTTGAGGAGCTTGCGCAGCTTCATGCCGATCCAGGCCGGGTCGATGACGCGCATGTCGAGCGACAGGATCCGGGTGAGACCGTCGAGCGAGCGCGGATAATGGCCGGCGAGCCACATGGCGTAGGGTCGGGTCATGGGGCCGGCGCCGTCGGGCGAGGGCAGGGTGATCTCTTTCAGGCCCAGGATGAAATCGTCGCCCGTGGTCGGGTTCTGGATGTCCACCGTCCAGGAGAGCGTGCCTTCCGTGCCGGTCTTGGGTTCGTGGCGGCTGAAGAGGCTGTCGAGCACGGGGGTGTCGCCGAGGTGCTCGAAGGCGCCGAGCCGCTCGCAGCGGTAGCGTACCACCTGACCGAAAGCGGAGACGACGCTGGGGAAGCGCTTGGGTTCGCCATGCGGCGGGAAGGGCATGTCGAAGGATTTCTCGCCCACGACCTTGGCGAGCTCTTCGAGTTTGAGCTGCAGCCAGCCGCGGTCGTTGGCGCGCATATCCATGGAGAGCGTCTTGGCGACCGCGCCGAGGCCGCGGGGTTGGTCGGCGCCATTGACCCAGACTTCGAAGGGGAAGGCGCCGTGTCCGTTCTGGTCGATGTGGCCGACGAAGAGGGCGAATTCGCCTTCCGGAGTTTCGAGCATGTAGGTCCAGGCTGGGTTGCCGTCGGGCAGTTTCGGCCGCCCGGGCCAGCGCAGGCTGGAGAGGACCGGTGCGGGTAGTTTCTGGATGGACAGGCGCCGGTTGGCGTCGGTGAATTCGAGTTCGCTCGTCTCGGGCGTTTTTTCTTTGGGGGGTTCGACCGTGAGGATGGCGCCGACGACGTTGTTGGGGCGGTAGGTGGCCAGCCCCTTGAGGCCGGATTTCCAGGCGAAGGTGTAGAGGTCCTGGAAGTCGTCGTAGGGGTAGTCTTCGGCGACGTTGACGGTCTTGGAGATGGAGGTGTCGATGTAGGGGGCGACCGCCGCGACCATGGCGGCGTGGGCCTTGGCCGAGATCTCGAGCGCGGTGACGAAGGCGGGCGGCAGGTGCTCCACGTCGCCGCCCAGGTGCTTGTAGAGCCGCCAGGCGTGGTCTTCGACGCTGTATTCCTTGAAGGTGCCGTCGGCCATGCGCTTGCGCCGGGTATAGGTGTAGGAGAAGGGCGGCTCGATGCCGTTGCTCGCGTTGTCGGCAAAGGCGAGAGAGATGGTGCCGGTGGGGGCGATGGAGAGCAGGTGCGAGTTGCGGATGCCGTGCTTGCGGATGAGCGCCTTGAGGTCGGCAGGCAGACGCGAGGCGAAGTTGCCGCCGGTGAGGTAGAGGTCGGGGTTGAAGAGGGGGAAGGCGCCGCGTTCCTTGGCGAGTTCCACCGAGGCGGCGTAGGCCCGGTCGCGCATGTAGCGCGAGATCTCGGAGGCGGTGAGGCGCGCTTCTTCGGCGTCGTAGCGCTTGCCGAGCATGATGAGGGCGTCGCCCAGTCCGGTGAACCCGAGCCCGACGCGCCGCTTGCTCATGGCTTCACGCTGTTGCTCGGGCAGAGGCCAGTGGGTTACGTCGAGGACGTTGTCGAGCATGCGCACGGCCACGTCGATCACTTTGCCGAAGGCCTCG
The DNA here is from genome assembly GCF_006980785.1 of Tepidiphilus sp. J10. Taxonomy (NCBI): domain Bacteria; kingdom Pseudomonadati; phylum Pseudomonadota; class Hydrogenophilia; order Hydrogenophilales; family Hydrogenophilaceae; genus Tepidiphilus; species Tepidiphilus sp. J10. The sequence goes on along the minus strand of NZ_SBHP01000001.1, from coordinate 39,733 downwards.
AAATCGAAGCGTGCTTCGTCGGTGAAGGGGTCACGCACGAAGCGCGTCAGGTTGATCGAACCGAGATCGCAGCAACCGTAGGGGGGAAGGGGTTGCTCCGCGCAGTTATGAACGTAGAGGCCGTTCGCATCGAAGGCGTGGACCTCGGCCACCGTGACGTCGAACACGGGCTCTTCACCCTCCGGGACGAGACGGTGGACGGTGGCGGTGAAGCGCTCGCGATTGGGCGTGCGCACATAGGCATCGAGCAGGGACTGCAGCCGTGCGGCTTTTTCCGTGTCGGCAAAGCCGATGGATTCGGCGAAGCGGGCGACGTTGTCACCGCTGATGATGAGTTCGTGAAGGGCCTGGGTGTCGTAGGCCCGCTCGCTGCCCCGACCGTCGGGCAGGACCCGCAGGCCGGCCGGGCGGCGGTTGCGATACAGGCGCGAGGCGATGCCCAGGCGCAGCAGCATGCGCTGGACGGTGCGCAGCCGTTCTTCGTCGGTTTGGGTCAGGCGGATGCTCACGCCTTTGTCCTGCGAGCCCTGCACCGAGCCGTCGGCGTCGAAGAGACCGCGCAGCAGACCGCGGTAGAAGTCGCTGGAGCGGCGCTCCACGGCAGCGGTGAGGCATTTGTTGCCCGGGGTCATGCCGAGTTCGAGGGCGAGACGGCGCAGGGCGCCGGAGGCGAGGCGGAATTCGCCACGCCCAAGGATGGGGCGTTGCCAGCCTTGAAAATCGGCCCGGTGTGGCAGGGCGCGCGCCGCGGTCTCGGCGGCTTGCAGGATGCCGGCCGCGCCGACGGACGGAAGGGCTTCGCCGTTGGCGGTGAGCCGCAGCGCGGGATCCCAGACGCTGAGGACGGCCTTGTCCGTTTTGAGTACGCCGTCGCCCACGAGCAGCCCGAGGAGGTACCCTTCGTCGAAACTGCCTTCGCCCTTCCAGCCTGGCAGACGGCGGTGATCGTGCAGCACGATCCGATCGCCCGGGGCGAGTTCTCCGGCCTTGACCCATTCGGTCTGCAGGCGCTCGCGCGTCTTGCGTGTGACGCGGCGTACGGGATGGTCGGCGGTCAGGCGGAGCTGATGCCCTTCTTCGGTCTCCAGACGGAACACGGGTTTGATGCCGGTGGGGAAGAATCCGGCCGATTCGGTGGGATAGGTCTTGCCGTCGACTACGGCGAGGAAGGGGCGGCCGATGAGTTCGTGCACCTGGCGCGCGCCTTCGCTCGTCATCACCCAGGTATCGGCGGTGACACAAGGATTGGTGGCCTCGATCGTTTCGCAGTAATAGAGGTTGTTGTCCTGGTTGATGCGGTCGATGAAGAGCACGCCTGGTTCGGCGTGGTCGTAGGTCGAGCGCATGATCTGGTCCCAGAGCTCGCGCGCGCGTACCTTGCGATAGACCCAGAGTTTGTCTTCGCGCTGGTAGGCGCCGGCGGCCTTGATTTCGGGGCCGGGCTCGGCCTTGTGCACGAGTTCGACCATCTCGTCGGCTTCGACCGCGCGCATGAAGGCGTCGGTGACCGCCACGGAGATGTTGAAGTTCGACAGATCGCCCTGGTCCTTGGCGTGGATGAAGGTTTCGATGTCGGGGTGGTCGCAGCGCAGCACGCCCATCTGTGCGCCGCGCCGCGCGCCGGCCGATTCCACTGTTTCACAGGAGCGATCGAAGACGCGCATGTAGGAGACGGGCCCGGAGGCGTTCGACTGGGTGCCGCGCACGAGCGCGCCGTGCGGGCGGATGCGGGAGAAGTCGTAGCCGACGCCGCCGCCGCGGCGCATGGTTTCGGCCGATTGGGCGAGCGCCGTGTAGATGCCGGGGTAGCCGTCGACCGATTCGGTGACGGAGTCGCCCACCGGCTGGACGAAGCAGTTGATCAGCGTGGCCTGCAGCTGGGTGCCAGCGGCGCTGTTGATGCGCCCGGCGGGGATGAATCCGTGTTCTTGCGCCCAGAGGAATTTCTTTTCCCAGGCGGGGCGTTCTTCTTCCTTTTCCACCGCGGCGAGCGCCCGGGCGACGCGCCGGCGCACGTCGGAGACAGTGCGTTCATCGCCTTTGGCATATTTTTCCAGGAGGACCTCCGTGGAGATCTCCTGCGGCGGGAGGTTGTCGATGGTGGGTTTGGTCGTGGTTTTTTCTTGGCTCATCGGAAGGCTCCTGGGCGTTTCGTTGGAGCGAACTATAGCCCAGAAATGGTGTAAACGCAAAAAAATAAAATTCAATAAAATCAATTGGTTGTAAAAAATATAGTATCAAAGAGGTTTTGCGAACACAACATTTAGTATGATAAATGCATCAGATGCGGGGGATATCGCCTTGTGGACAAGCGCTTACGGCGCGTTTTTTCAGTTGCGGAGAAGGTCGAGCCTGTAATGCATTTTGAGTAGTTTCTGGAGGCGTTCGACCGTTTCCAGGGCGCTGCGAAGCTCGGCGCGCTCGAGTCGTCCGAGCGCAGAGAGGGGAAGGGTGTTGCGTGGGGGGTGTCCGGCGGCGAGGTGATCGAGTTGGGCGCGCAGTCGTAGTCGGCAGAGGAAGGCGAAAGCGGCGGCGAGTTCGCGCGATTCGGCACTCGGGATTACGTCGAGCGCAGCGAGCCGCTCGAGTCGATTGAACGTGTTGCCCTCGAGCGCTTGGTATTCGATGGCGAGGATTCGCACCCCGTCGGTGATGGCGAAGATGCCGGCTTTTTTCAGGTCGATCGCCCCTTCTTCGGGGGCATTGGCTTTGATCCGGCCAAACCATCCCAACGGTACCCTGAAGCGTATTGAGTTTTGTGCCATACGTGCGAGTGCGATGGGATCGGTGCGGACGTGTTCATAGTAGGTCTGACGCAGCGGGGTGGCGAGCGCGGCGTTGCCCGCGAGCGGCTTGAGGTCGGCGAGCATGCTGGCGTTCATCAAGTTGGCGGGCGTGGGGACGCTCAGCCAGTTGCGGATGAGCGCGCACCATTCCTGTTGTGTACGCCGCCATTGCGGATTGCGCGTCATGATGCCGCCCGGGCAAGGGGGGATGCCGATGTCGAGGAGGCGTTGAGTGAGCGTTTCGCCGAAAGCGGCAATGGCGGCGAGTTCTTCGGGGCTGCAGTCGTCGGCCTGGACGAAGGCGTTGTCTTGGTCGGTGGCGAGCGTTTGCTCACCGCGTCCCTGGCTGCCCAGGGCGAGGAAGGCGAGCCGATGCTGTAGGGCGAGGTCGGGCAGGGTGAGTTCGAAGACGCGGCGGGCGATCGCGTCTTCGAGATAGGCGATCACTTCGACGAGCTCGCGGATGGGGGTGCCGGCGCGGGCGAGGACCTCGACGAGGCGCTGTAGTTCGCGTTGTAGGGTGGCGAGGGAAGCGAAATCTTCCGCGTGTTCGATGTCGAGCGCGAGTTGGTGGGGCGAGTGGCGTTGCAGGCGCAGCAGGTCGGTCTGACTGAGGATGCCGACGAGGTTCCCATCGGCGTCGGTGACGCCGAGCCGGTGGATGCGATGACGCGCCATGAGGTAGAGGGCGCGGTGCAGCGGCTCGGCTTCGCCCACCGTGACCAAGGGGGTGCTCATTATCCGGTCCACGGTGAGCGTGGAAGGTAGGAGGTTTTCCGCGACCACGCGGTTGCGGAGATCTCGGTCGGTGAGGATGCCGAGGGGTCGTTCGGGGGTTTCGGCCACGACCAGGCTGGAGATGCCGAGCGCCTGCATTTTGCGTGCGGCAACGTCGACTGTGGTCTGGGGCGGGCAGGCGTGGACCGTACCCGAGCACCAGCGCCCCACTGGTTGAAACAACGCGCTTTCTTCGCCGACCATGATCGTCTCCTCCCGTGCCGTCATTCTATCCGGGAAGACTCTGCCCTAGGGTAGACTTGCCGCTTCCGGGTGGCACGAGAGGTGGTGTGCGTTGCAAGAAGGTGATACGCTCGACGAGCGCTTCATGGCGCTCGCGCTCGCGGAGGCCGGCAAGGCGTGGGCTGCGGGCGAAGTGCCGGTAGGGGCAGTGGTGGTACGCGAGGGCGAGGTGATCGGGCGCGGCTTCAACCGACCGATTTCGAGCCGGGATCCGACGGCGCACGCCGAGATCGTGGCCTTGCGCGAGGCGGCCCAGCGGCTCGACAACTATCGGCTGCCGGGCTGCGTGCTCTACGTGACGCTGGAGCCTTGTCTGATGTGCGTCGGGGCGATGCTGCACGCACGGCTGGCAGGCGTGATTTTTGGCGCGCACGACCCGAAGACGGGGGCGGCGGGGAGCGTGATCGATCCGTTTCGTGAGCGGCGGCTCAATCATCATACGACGGTGCGTGGCGGCGTGGCTGCCGAGGCGTGCGGGGCGTTGCTGCGAGCCTTCTTCGCCGAACGGCGCCTTATACGCAAAAAGGAGCGAGGGTGTTGCTGATCGTGGCGCTCGATGCGCAACGGCTATGGTGTGTGGATGATGGGGTAGTGCTGGCGAGTTATCCGGTGTCGACGGCGGCGCGCGGCGCGGGCCAGCGTCGGGGCAGCCTGCAGACTCCGCTGGGGTGGCACCGGATTCGCGCGAAAATCGGCGCGGGGGCGCCCTTGGGAGCGGTGTTCGTCGGGCGCCGCCCGACGGGCGAGATCTGGACGCCGGAACTGGCGGCGGCGCATCCCGACCGGGACTGGATCTTGACCCGCATTTTGTGGCTGTGCGGCGAGGAGCGTGGATTCAACCGTTTGGGTGAAGTCGATACGATGCGCCGCTACATCTACATTCATGGTGCGCCGGATACTGTGCCCATGGGCGTCCCCGGCTCGCACGGCTGCATCCGCATGCGTAATGCCGACGTGGCCGAGATCTTCGAACGGGTGCCGGTGGGGACGAAAGTGCGTATCGTGGCGCGGGCACAGGAGGTGGAAGGGGTCGTGTCTGCAAGGTTTCTTCTCGAGAAACGAGGGTGGCACAAGCCCTCCGTGTCAGAATAGTTGCCGTGCCGCCGCAGAACACAAGCCGGACGTGCCCGGCCTGTGGCCATGTATCGGCGGATGACCGGAGGACACAAGCGCAGTTCGTGTGCGTCGAATGCGGCTTCGAGGAGCACGCCGATCTGGTCGGCGCGATCAATGTTCTCAGGGCGGGACATGCCCGGTTCGCCTGTGAAGTGTGAAGAGATCCGGCCTGATTGGGATGTGGGGCTGCTGTTACAGCACCTCCGCCGCATGATCCGCGAGCCGCGAGCGTTCGCCGCGGGCGAGCAGCACGTGACCGCCGTGGGGCCAGCCTTTCATGCGCTCGACCACGTAGGTGAGCCCCGAGCTGCCTTCGGTGAGGTAGGGGGTGTCGATCTGGGCGAGGTTGCCCATGCATACCACCTTGCTGCCGGGGCCGGCGCGGGTGATGAGCGTGCGCATCTGCTTGGGCGTGAGGTTTTGCGCCTCGTCGAGCACGAGGAACTTGCGCACGAAGGTGCGTCCGCGCATGAAGTTGAGGCTCTTCACCTTGACTTTGCTGCGCACGAGATCCCCGGTGGTGGCGCGGCCCCAGTCGCCGCCTTCGTGGGTGCCGCCCAGGAGCACTTCGAGGTTGTCTTCCAGCGCGCCCATCCAGGGGGTCATCTTTTCTTCTTCGGTGCCGGGCAGGAATCCGATGTCTTCGCCGATGGGCACGGTGGTGCGGGTGAAGATGACTTCGGTGTAGCGCTTCTGCTCGAAGGTCTGGGCGAGCGCGGCGGCGAGCGTGAGGAGCGTCTTGCCGGTGCCGGCCTGCCCGAGGAGGGTGACGAAGTCGATCTCGGGGTCGAGCAGCAGGTCGAGGGCGAAGTTCTGCTCGCGGTTGCGCGCGGTGATGCCCCAGACGGCGTTTTTCTCGTGGCGGCGGTCGGTGAGGGTGCGCAGTACGGCGCGCTTGCCTTCCAGGGCGACGACGCGCGCTTCCAGCGGCTGGGGCCCTTCGAGGTAGACGAATTCGTTGAGCAGGAGCTTGGACACGATCGGACCCTGGATGCGGTACCAGTCGTGGCCGGCGTCGCGCCAGGATTCGAGCCCTTTGGCGTGCGTCTCCCAGAAGTCGGGCGGCAGCGCCCGCACGCCGGGATAGACGAGGTCGGTGTCTTCGAGGATTTTGTCGTTGCGGTAATCTTGCGCGGCGAGCCCCAGTGCGCGGGCCTTGATGCGCAGGTTGATGTCCTTGGAGACGAGGATCACCGGGCGCGGGGCGAAGCGCTGAGCGAGCGCCTTGACCACGGCGAGGATCTGGTTGTCGGCGCGCGACAGAGGCAGGCTGATGGGGAGTTCCGCTTCCATTGCCTCGGTCTGGAGGTAGAGCCGGCCGGTGGCCTGCCCGCCGGAGGGGCCGGCGAGGTCGAACCCTTCGGCGAGCGCGGCGTCCCGGCCGCTGACGATGGCTTCCAGCTCGCGGCTCGCCTGGCGGGCGTTGCGTGCGACTTCCGAGAGCCCCTTCTTGTGCGTGTCGAGCTCTTCGAGCGCGATCATGGGAAGGAAGAGGTCGTGTTCCTCGAAGCGAAAGAGCGCCGTCGGGTCGTGCATGAGCACGTTGGTGTCGATGACGTAGAGCTTGCGCTCGGCGGCGGTCGGGCGGTGTCGAGGCATCGGCGATCCTTTCGGCGGCGATCAGGCCAGGGTTTTTCGTAGGGCGGCGAGTACTTCCTGGGCGTGGCCGTCGACCTTGACACCGCGCCACAGGTGGAGGATGCGCCCGTCGGGGCCGATGAGGAAGGTGGAGCGTTCGATGCCGCGCACGGGTTTGCCGTACATCGTCTTGTTCTTGATGACGTCGTAGGCGGTGCAGGCGAGCTCGTCGGTATCCGAGACGAGCTCGAAGGGGAGCTGGTATTTGGCCTTGAAGTTCTCATGGGATTTGACGCTGTCGCGCGACACGCCCAGGATCACGGCGCCGAGCGCGGCGAACTCGGGGTAGAGGTCGCGAAAGGCGATGGCTTCGTTGGTGCAGCCGGGGGTGTTGTCCTTGGGGTAGAAGTAGAGGACGACGGGGCGGCCGCGCAGGGCCGAGAGGGTGATTTCCTGGCCGCCGGTGGCGGGCAGCGTGAAGTCGGGCGCAAGGGTTCCGGGTTCGAGCATGATCGTCTCCTGCCGTATCAGGTGAGGATGAGGCCGGCGACGACGCGGCGGCCTTCGCTGGCGGTGACATTATAGGTGCGGCAGGTGGCCGAGAGTGTCATGAATTCGAAACCGATGCCCGCGGCGGCGAGGTGGCGCAGCAGTGGCACGGGCGGGCGGCGCAGCGTGGCGCCGGTGGAAATCAGCACGAGCTCGGGCTGGGAGGAGAAAAGGGCATCGATCGCCGTTTCGTCGAGCGCGTCGAACCCGCCGGCGAACCAGGGGGCGACGGCCTCGGGGGTGAGGATGATGTTGGTTTCGTGGCGCTGGCGGTCGATCTCGACCCAGCCGGGGCCGTGGGCGGTGACGAGCCGGATGTCTTGGGGGTGTTCGAGGCGCAATTCCATGCGTTTTTCCCGGGGAAGTTGCCGCAATGCGGTAATTTTTGGCTAAGATTACCGTTTCGCGCCCGACCGGGCAAGGCGGGCGCTTTCGTGCGAGGACGCAACCATGGGAATGCGCAGCGGGAACGTGGTGCCGGTACGGCAGGGGCAGACGGAGCAAGAGACGCCGGAGGCGGTGGTCGAGGCCACGCTACCTTCTCTGCGCCCCATCCTGAAATCGTCGAAGCTCGACGACGTCTGCTACGACATCCGGGGGCCGGTGCTGGCGCGTGCCAAGCAGATGGAGGAAGACGGTCACAAGATCATCAAGCTCAACATCGGCAACCTCGCGCCCTTCGGCTTCGAGCCGCCCGAGGAGATCGTGGTGGACGTGATCCGCAACCTGCGCGAGGCGGGGGGCTATTCCGATTCGAAAGGGCTTTTCTCGGCGCGCAAGGCGGTGGTGCACTATACGCAGCAGAAAGGCATCGCCGGGGTCGACGTGGAGGACGTGATCCTGGGCAACGGCGTCTCCGAGCTCATCGTGATGAGTCTGCAGGCGCTGCTCGAACAGGGCGACGAGGTGTTGGTGCCGGCGCCGGATTATCCGTTGTGGACGGCGGCGGTGAGCCTCTCCGGCGGCAAGCCGCGGCATTACCTGTGCGATGAGGCGTCCGACTGGCTGCCGGATCTGGCCGACATCCGCAAGAAAGTTTCGCCGCATACCAAGGCGATCGTGGTCATCAACCCGAACAATCCCACCGGCGCGCTCTATCCGCGCGAGATCCTGGAGGGCATCGTGCAGATCGCGCGCGAGCATCAGCTGATCGTGTTCGCCGACGAGATCTACGACAAGATGCTCTACGACGGCAACACGCACACTTCGATCGCTGCGCTCGCCGACGACGTGCTCTTCATCACGATGAACGGCCTTTCGAAGAACTACCGCGCGTGCGGCTATCGCGCCGGGTGGATGGTGATCTCGGGCGAGAAGCGGCACGCGGCCGATTACATCGAGGGGCTCAACATGCTCGCCTCGATGCGCCTGTGCTCGAACGTGCCGGGGCAGATGGCGATCCAGACGGCCCTGGGAGGGTATCAGAGCATCCAGGATCTGGTGGCGCCGCAGGGGCGGCTCACGCGCCAGCGCGATGCGGCGCATGCGCTCTTGAGCCGCATTCCGGGTGTATCGGTGATGAAGGCGAAGGCGACGCTCTACATGTTCCCGCGGCTGGACCCGAAGGTGTATCCGATCGCCGACGATCAGGAGTTCATCCTCCAGCTGCTGGAGGAGGAAAAAGTGCTGCTGGTGCAGGGCACGGGGTTCAACTGGCCGCAGCCGGATCATTTCCGCATGGTGTTCCTGCCGCACGTCGATGATCTGCACGAGTCGATCGGGCGCATCGAGCGGTTTTTGGAGCGCTACCGGCGACGGCATCAGGTGGTGATGGGTTCAGCGAAAAAGGATCGATGACAAATGACGATGAAGGCGATGCAGGTAGGGCTGTTGGGAATCGGGACCGTCGGTGGCGGAACGTGGCGCGTGTTGCAACGCAATGCCGAAGAGATCACGCGTCGTGCCGGGCGGCCGATCCGCATCACGAGGGTGGCCGATCGCGACGTGGAACGTGCCCGGGCGCTCACCGCCGGGGCGGCGGAGGTGACGGATGACGCCTTCGCGGTGGTGCGCGCGCTGGACATCGACATCGTGGTCGAACTCATCGGCGGCTATACCATCGCCAAGGACCTGGTGCTCGCCGCAATCGAGGCGGGCAAGCACGTGGTGACCGCCAACAAGGCGCTGCTCGCCGTGCACGGCAACGAGATCTTCGCTCGGGCCCAGGAGAAAGGGGTGATGGTGGCGTTCGAGGCGGCGGTGGCCGGCGGCATCCCCATCATCAAGGCGCTGCGCGAGGGGCTCACGGCCAACCGCATCGAATGGGTGGCCGGCATCATCAACGGCACGACCAATTACATCCTCACGCAGATGCGTGAGCGCGGCGTGACTTTTGCCCAGGCGCTCACCGAGGCGCAGCAGCTCGGCTATGCCGAGGCCGATCCCACGTTCGACGTGGAAGGGATCGACGCGGCGCACAAGGTCACGCTCATGGCCTCGATCGCCTTCGGCGTGCCGATCCAGTTCGAGCGCGCCTATGTGGAGGGGATCACCCGGATCGAGCCGCGCGACGTAGCCTATGCCGAGGAACTCGGCTATCGCCTGAAACTGCTGGGGATCGCCAAGCGTCGCGACGGCGGGTTCGAGCTGAGGGTACATCCCACGCTGGTGCCGGCCGATCATCTGCTCGCCAATGTCCATGGCGCCATGAACGCGGTTCTGGTCAAGGGCGACGCGGTGGGGCAGACGATGTTCTACGGCAAGGGGGCGGGGGCGGAGCCCACGGCGAGCGCGGTGATCGCCGACCTGGTCGACGTCACGCGGCTGCACACGGTCGATTCGGGGAATCGGGTGCCTCACCTGGCTTTTCAGCCGGACCAGGTGCACGAAGTGGCGGCGCTGCCGATCGCGGAATGCCGTACCGCCTCTTATCTGCGGCTCGCGGTGACCGATCGCCCGGGGGTGCTCGCCGAGATCACGCGCGTGCTCGCCGCCGAGGAAATCTCCATCGCGGCCATGATCCAGAAAGCGCCGGAGGGTGGCCGGGCGGAGATCGTGATGACCACGCACGAGGCGAGCGAAGCGGCGATGAACCGGGCGATCGCGGCGATCGAGGCGCTGTCGGCGGTGCAGGGAGCCGTTACGCGGCTGCGCATCGAACCGCTCGCGGACTGACGGCGCGCGATGGACGAATTCGCAGGGGAAATGCGGCGGGCGCATCATCGCTTGCCGGCGCAGTCTTTACGCCGGGTAACGGATCCGGCCGCGATCGCGGCGGTGCTGGCCGAGCCGGGCGAGGCGGTGCCCGTGGGACTGGGGCAGGAGCGGGCCGAGGAGGCGCTGCGCTTTGCTCTGGCGATGAATCACGTGGGCGGCTATCACGTGTTTCTCTTCGGCCTGCCGGGCACGGGGCGGCACGCGATCGCCTTGCACCACATCGGGGAGGCGGCTCGCCGCCTGCCGGCGCCGGAAGATCTCGCCTATCGTTACGATTTCTCCGATCCGCAACGGCCGCGCCTGCTGAAACTTCCCGCGGGCACGGCGCGTAGGCTCGCCGACGACCTGCAGAATTTCACGCGCCAGCTCGAGCCGGCGGTAAACGCGGCCTTCGAGGCGAAAGCCCATCAGGAGCGGATCGATGCGCTGGAATCGGCGCACAAGGAGCGCGAGAGCCGGGCGCTCGAAGCGATCGTGCAGGCGTGCGCAGAGGATCGGCTCAAACTGCTGCAGACCGGCGATGGCTGGGCCTTCGTCCCGGTGGACGAGGCGGGCGAGCCGCTCGCGCCCGAGCACTACGAGACCCTCTCGGCCAAGGAGAAGGCGCGCATCGAGCAGGCGGTGGAGCGCTGGCGCCAGCGTTTGCTCGAGGTGCTCGACGAATTTCCCGCCTGGCGTGAGGCGCTCTATGCATCGATCCGGCGGGCGGAACGGGAGGCGCTCGAGCCGGTGGTGCGACACTTGCTCACCCCGTTGCGGGAGAAGTACGCCGGTTTGTCCGCGGTGATCGGCCTGCTCGACGAAATCGAGCGCGACATCCTCGATGGTGAGCGCGAGTGGCTGGAGGACGACGAAGAGGGCGGGCGCAATGCCGCATTCTCTCCACTCATCCGTTACCAGATCCACGTGCTGGTGGCGCACGAGGCCGGTGAGGGCGCCCCGGTGGTGTTCGAAGACAACCCGAGCTACGCCAATCTCGTGGGTTGGGTCGAGACGCTGCAGCAGCTCGGTGAGCGCATCACGCATTTCCAGTTGATCCGTGCCGGGGCGCTCGTGCGCGCGCGGGGCGGTTTTCTTCTGCTCGATGCCGAGCGGCTGCTGGCACAGCCGGCGGCGTGGGACGCCTTGAAGCGCGCTCTGCAGCGGCGCGAGGTGCGCATCGAACCGCCTCCGGAGGCGGCCGGTTGGGGCAGCGTACGCATGCTGGAGCCCGAGCCGATCGATTGTCCGCTCAAAGTGGTGCTCATCGGCTCGGCCGACACTTTTCATATCTTGTTCGATCTGGACGACGATTTCCAGGATCTCTTCAAGATTCCGGCCGAAGCGGCCGACGACGTGCCGCGCACGCCCGAAACCGAGGCGGATCTGGCGCGATTGTTGGTGCATCTGGCGCGCGAGAATGCCTTGCGCCCGCCGTCGGCCGCGGCGCTCGCGGCAGTGCTCGATCAGGCCGCCCGCGAGGCCGAGCATGCCCATCGCCTCACCTTGCGCACGCGAACTCTGGTGGATCTGCTGCGAGAGGCGGACGCCCTGTCGCATGCCGACGCAGCGCAGGAGATCGGGGTGGAAGCCGTGCGCGCGGCGGTGGCGGCGCGTGAGCGTCGCCTTGCCCGTCACGCCGAGGAGACGATCGAGGCGATGCTCGAGGGGGAGCTCCTCATTTCCACCGAGGGCGCGCGCGCCGGGCAGATCAATGGCCTGGTGGTGGTCGACGTCGCGCATCAAAGCTACGGCTATCCGGTGCGCATCACCGCCACGGTGCGCCTGGGCGGCGAGGGTGAGGTGGTCGACATCGAGCGCGAGACTGAGCTCGGCGGCGCCATTCACTCCAAGGGGGTGATGATCCTCGCGTCTTTTCTTGCCGGGCGCTTCGGACGCCATCAGCCGCTGTCGCTGTCGGCGAGCCTGGTGATGGAGCAATCCTATGCGTTCGTCGAGGGCGATTCGGCCTCGCTCGCCGAGCTGTGTGCATTGCTGTCGGCCATCTCCGGCCTGCCGCTCGCGCAGGGAATGGCGGTGACCGGTTCGGTCAATCAGTTCGGCGAAGTCCAGGTGATCGGCGGGGTGAACGAGAAGATCGAGGGGTTTTTTACTCTGTGCGCTCGCCGGGGGCTGACCGGCGAGCAAGGAGTGATCATCCCTCGGGGCAACGTGCGCCACCTGATGCTGCGCGAGGAAGTGGTCGAAGCCGTACGGGCAGGGAAATTCGCAATCTGGGCGGTAGATACGGTAGACGAGGCGATGGCCTTGCTCACCGGTATGCCCGCCGGTGCGCCCGACGGACGTATTCCCACCGGCCGGCCACGCACGGTCAACGAGGCCGTGGCGGCGCAGCTGCGCCGCATGGCCGAAATCCACTCCGCCGCTGGTGAGGGCGCGCCGCTGCGCCGGCGTTGGCGGCGGCGGGAGAAGGATGGCGGGGATTAGAAAGTGGCCGAGCGCAAACGCTCGACCACGGCGGCGAGTTCAGCCACGAAGTCGTGGGCGGCTTGCAGCGCGGAGGCGAGCATCGCCGGATCCTCGACGTATTCGTGAATCATGAGATTGCGCAATTTGCGGATGTCCATCCACTGTTGGGCATCGCGGATCAGACCGAGCCGTTCGGCGCGGTCGAGGTTGTCGATGAAGGTGGCGATGCGCTCTCCGTGCGCGACCAGATAGGCCGGCAGGGCTTTGTCGCCCAGCGTATCTTGCAAGCGCCCGAAGCGGGCGACGAACGCATCGACGCGTTCGGCGAGGTCGGGATCCGTTTCCAGCTGCAGTGCCCTGGCGGTGGTAAAGGGTTTGGAAAAGAGGCGCTGGTCGGTGAGGAGAAGATGGGCGAGCTCGCGCTCGGCCAGTTGTAGCAACTGCTGCAAGCGTTCGGCGGCGCGGCGATCGGCGATCACAGGACGATTCCTTCGCGGCGGGCGACGTGATGGATCGGGAGCTCTTTCAGGTTCGGCGCGGCGAGCACGACGTCTACCTTGCGGCCGTCGAGCAGGCGGCTTACTCGGCCTGCGATGCGGGCGGCGAGTAGGGCCGGTTCGTCAACCGGTTCCACGACTTCGATGAGCAGGTCGACATCGCCGCCGCGGGCTGAGTCATCGAGTCGGGAGCCGAAGAGCCGTACGGTGGCCTGAGCTCCGGCGAGTTCGGTCACGAGGGAGCGGATGCGTTCGATTTGGGCAGGGGTGAGTCTCATGCAGGGGATGATAACAGGGGCTCTCGACGAGCGGCAAGATCAAGGCTGTGGCATCAGGAGAACATGATGAACGGTGGGAGCGTGCTGGCGCAAGCGGCGGCGATCGCCGTGGGTGCGGCCTTGGGGGCTTTGCTGCGCTGGCAGCTGGGCGTGCGGCTCAATACCTGGTTTCCCGAACTGCCGCCGGGGACGCTCGCGGCGAACCTGATCGGTGGGTTCGTGATCGGGGCGGCGATCGCGGTGTTCTCGACCTGGCCGGAAATTCCTTTGGAATGGCGTCTGTTCGTCACCACGGGGTTGTGTGGCGGCCTGACCACCTTCTCTACGTTCAGCGCCGAAGTCTTCGCCTTGATGCAACACGGACGATTCGCGCTTGCGCTCGTCGCCATGGTGTTGCACCTGGGCGGATCGCTCCTGGCAACGGCAGGCGGTTTCGCCACCGTGAAGCTGCTGCGCGCGCTGACGTAAAAAAATTGTGCGCATGGAGAAAAATGTATTGACGCCCGCGTAAAAGGCGCGTATTGTAGCGACAGTGTTCGAAGCGCGCATCGTCTTCACCGCTTGCGGAGATTCGCGATTCCTGCTCGGCACACCGTGGGTCATCCGGCCCGTTTCAATAAAGTAGTAACGAAGGAAGCTTCATCATGGCAACTGGTACTGTCAAGTGGTTCAACGATTCCAAAGGGTTCGGCTTCATCACCCCCGATGACGGCGGTGAGGATCTGTTCGCGCATTTCTCCGCGATCAACATGCCGGGCTTCAAAACCCTGAAGGAAGGCGAGAAAGTCAGCTTCGAAGTCACGCAAGGGCCGAAAGGCAAGCAAGCGTCGAACATTCAGAAAGCCTGACGTCTGCCCCGCCGCGGCGGGACGTTGGACCGCCTGGCAGCAGGGAAGCCACCCGAACAGGGTGGCTTCTTTTTTTTGGTGTTATTCGGCGAGGAGCGTCGGCTCAGCGCGTTTGCTCGCATCCCCCTTCGAATTGCCGTACTTGCTCGAGCGCCTTCGTGCCGGGCCAGCCATCGGCCTCGAATGCCTGATTGCCGCACTCTTGCTGGAAACGAGTGAGGGCTTCGCGCGTTTGCGTGCCGGCCACACCGTCGATGACTCCTGGATCGTACCCTAGAGCAGAGAGGCGCTCTTGTAGCTCCATGGTCTCGGACCGGGTGAGCGGGGGGTCGTCGGTGGGCCAAGGTTGGACGAAAGGTTGCTTGGGGTCGAACCGGGCGGCCTTCATGGGGTCTTTGAGTGCATCGTAGAGGAGCCCGATCGCCAAGGCATAGGATTCGGCCGCGTTGTAGCGGAAGATCGCGTCGTAGTTGGGAAAAGCCAGCAGCGCCGGGCCTTGCCGGCCAGCAGGCAGAAGCAGCGCGGCTTTTTCCGGCAAGGTGCGCGGCCAGGGTTTGCCATCGGCACGGGAAAGCCCCATGGCGAACCATTCGTTCGTCGGGCGTTTTTTCGTACGTCCGGCGAGTTTGGCATCGAACGTGGGCGGCAGTACGACTTCGATCGCCCAGGGTTCTCCGCGTCGCCAGCCGGCTTGTTTCAGGAAATTGGCGGTGGAAGCGAAAATGTCGGGCAGGGAACGATAGAGGTCACGCTTGCCGTCACCATCGAAATCGACGGCATAGCGCTCGAAGGTGCTGGGCATGAATTGCGTCTGCCCGAAGGCCCCGGCCCAGGAACCGCGCAGCCGCGTCTGCCCCGTGTCGCCGCGCTCGAGGATATTGACCACCGTGAGGAATTCAGAGCGAAAGTAGCTCTGGCGCCTGCCGAAGCACGACAGGGTGGCGAGCGATTGCAGCAGGTCGTCGCGGCCGAGATTCTGTCCGAAATTGCTCTCCACCGCCCAGAAGGCGACGATGAGCTCGGCGTCGACGTCATAAGTGGCTTCGACGTAGCGCAGCAAGCCTTCGTTCTCGCGCAGCTTTTCCTGGGCCGTTTGGATGCGCCGAGCGTCGACGAGATTGGCGAGATACTGCCATATGGGGGTGACGAACTCGGGCTGGCGGTCTAGGCGGGCGATTACGCTCGGGTCGGGGCTGAGATCGGCGATGAGGGAGAGGAACCGGTCGGCTGGGATGCCGCGTTGCTCGGCCTCGGGGGCGAGGCGTTCCAGACAGGCGCGGAATTCGTCCTCGGAAAGCGCAGGATAGGAGGATTGTGCGTTGGCTCCGGCCACCGGCAGCGACAGGAGCAGGGGAATGATCCAGCGTGGAAAGCGCCGTTGCGCAAAAAAAGATGGGCGGTTCACGAGTCGGGTCCAAAAAAGCGATGCAGGACGTCGTTGGCGAGCGCGATGCCGGTGCGACGGGCGCGTTGCAGCACCGACCAATAATAGCGGTAGGAAGCGCGATCGTGAAGCCGGCCTCGATCGCGGATCGGGCCCCAGGCGGCGTCCTGGGCTGAGCCGAGGATGCGCACCGCGTCTTCGATCTCCGCGGCGCTGGGTTGCATCGCTTCGAGGATGGGGCGGATCTGGTTGGGATGGATGCTCCACATGCGCAGGAAGGCGAATTCAGTGCGGGCACGATGCGCGTCGGCATAAACCAGGGAAGTATCTTCGAGCTCGGTGCACACGTTGTGCGCCGGCACGATGGCCGCGGCGTGGGCGGCGGCCGAGATCTCGGCCTTGGCGCGCCGGATCAAGGGGTGTTCGAATTGCGTCGGCGAGCGCATCGCTTCCGCTGCGATGGCGCCGCGGTGCGAGGAGACGAAATCCATCAGGCCGAAGTCGAGGCATTCCACGCCCGGTTCACGGGCAATGCGCGTGACCTCGGCCAAGGCTTCCGGCGTTTCGATGAGTACGTGCAGCGGCGGGGGGCGAGTGCCGGGCGGCAGGAGCGAGCGCATCGCCTCGCGTACGATGCGCACGTCGCGCGCTGAACGCACCTTGGGCACGGTGAGGTAGGCGAGGCGAGACGCGGCGATTGGCAGAATGGTCTCCAGATCGCGCAACCAATGCGGGTGCGTGAGGTCGTGGATGCGCACGCCGACACGGCCATGGCGGTTTTCGCTCGAGACGACGAGTTCGGCGCACATCTTCGCGTGGGCCTTTTCGTTGCCGGCAGGTGCGCCGTCTTCACAATCGAGCGTGACGTCGAACATGGGCCCCATGTCGACCTGGAGGGCGAGCGCTCGGCGCATGAACTTCTCGCTACCGGCGTAGTGATCCACGGCCGGGATGTCGGGCAGTTCGCGCTCGTGTTCGAAGAGGACTTGGGCGGGGCGCAGTAATTGGGATCGGGTCATGGCGTAGTGATGGGATGGAAAAAGGCACGGAAGCGCAATGCGCACTCCGTGCCTCGATGATACCGCTTTTGCAGCGGGTTTGCCTCGACACCCCCCGAATCGATCGCATCAAGGATCGGGCGCGGTGCCGTCTCGCGTAGGAGTCGGCCAGGCCCGAGCGCAGCGATCGTTTTCTGGAGGCTCAGCCGAGGAGGTCCTTGACGCCTTCGCGTTCCTCGATGAGCTCATTGAGCGTGACGAGGATGCGCTCGCGGGAGAAATCGTCGATCGGCAGGCCCTGGACGATGCGGTATTCCCCGTTCTCGCACACGCAGGGGAAACCGAAGATGATGCCTTCGGGAATGCCGTAGGAGCCGTCAGAAGGCACGCCCATCGTCACCCAGCGACCGTTCGTGCCCAGCCACCAGTCACGGATGTGGTCGATGGCGGCGTTGGCGGCGGAGGCGGCCGAAGAGAGGCCGCGCGCCTCGATGATGGCGGCGCCGCGTTTGCCGACCGTGGGGATGAAGACTTCGCGGTACCAGGTTTCGTCGTTGATGAGATCCTTGACCGACTCGCCGTTGGAGGTGCAGAAGCGGTAGTCGGGGTACATGGTGGGGGAGTGGTTGCCCCAGACGACGATGTGCTCGAAGCTCGACACCGGCCGGCCGGTTTTGATCGCCAGCTGGGCGAGCGCCCGGTTGTGGTCCAGCCGCAGCATGGCGGTGAAATTTTTCGCGGGGATGCGGCCGACTTTCTCGGCGGTCTTCATCGCGATGTAGGCGTTGGTGTTGCAGGGGTTGCCGACCACCAGCACCTTGCAGTCGGGATTGGCGTGTTCGGCGATCGCCTTGCCCTGCACGGTGAAGATTTTCGCGTTTTCGGAGAGCAGGTCCTTGCGCTCCATGCCGGGCCCGCGCGGGCGTGCGCCCACGAGCAGGGCGATTTGGGCATCCTTGAACGCGACGTTGGGGTCGTCGGTGGCGATCATGCCGGCGAGCAGCGGAAAGGCGCAGTCTTCGAGTTCCATCATCACGCCCTTGACCGCTTTTTGCGCCTGGGGCAGGTCGAGCAGCTGCAGGATGACGGGCTGGTCTTTCCCCAGCATTTCGCCGCTGGCGATGCGGAACAACAGGCTGTAGCCGATCTGACCGGCGGCGCCGGTGACGGCGACGCGAACGGGGGCTTTGCTCATCGGTGTTCTCCATGGTGAACGATAACCTTTGAATCCTAGTCGGGTGATCGCAGCTTGTCAATCCATGTCTTATATCTTATATAAGACGGTAGACATGGTAGACGTCCTATCTTTTTTGTGCTGAAATAGCAAACATGGCTTCGAATGCACCCTCCTTCAGTCCGTTGTATCGGCAGATCAAATCGTTGATCGTCCAGGCGCTGGAATCCGGCGAATGGCGACCGGGCGAGGCCATCCCCAGCGAGCAGGAGCTGGCGGCTCGTTTCGGCGTTTCTCAAGGAACCGTGCGCAAGGCCGTCGACGAATTGGCCGCGGAGAACGTGCTCGAGCGCAAGCAGGGCAAAGGAACCTTCGTGGTCTCTCACCACGATCCGCGCCAGTTCTTCCGTTTCCTGCGGCTCGTACCCGACGACGGCAGCCTGACCCAGCCGCAGAGCGTGCCGCTCGACTGCTGGCGCGCCAAGGCGGGACAAGAAGCGGCCCGCGTGCTGCAGATTCCCGTGGGCGATCCGATCATCATCCTCAGGCGGGTATTGAAATTTTCGGGCAAACCGGTGGTGCTCGACGAAATCTATCTCCCTGGCGAAGTATTCGAGGGGCTCACGCTCGACACGCTCAAAGAGTGGAAGGGTTCGCTCTACAGTTTCTTCGAGACGCGCTTCGGCGTGCGCATGCTGCGGGCCGAGGAGCGCATCCGCGCCGTGGCCGCCGACCGCATGGCCGCCGAGACGCTGGGCGTGAAGGAGGGAACGCCGCTTTTATCGGTGGAGCGCGTGACGTATACTTACAATGATCGGCCGGTGGAATGGCGCCGTGGGCGCTATCTCACCACGCAATACCATTACCACAACGAGCTGACCTGAGTCGGGTCGGCGAGCGCCGTTTTTTCGAGGGTGCGTCCGCCGGGGCGGGCGCGTATGTGTGACCAAGGGAGCAAGCGCGATGAGCGAAGCAAGCGTGGCACGAAAGGCGCGGCCCAAGTTTCTCGACCTGCGGGAAATTCGGCTGCCGTTGCCGGGGATCGTCTCGATCCTGCATCGGATCAGCGGGGCCGGGTTGTTCCTGCTGTTGCCGTTTTTGTTGTATCTGTTCGACTTGAGCGTGTCTTCACCCGAGACGTTCGCCACGTACAAGGCGATCGTCGGCCATCCGCTGGTGAAGCTGATCCTCTTCGGTCTGCTGTGGGCCTACCTGCACCATTTCTGCGCCGGCATCCGCTTCCTGCTGCTCGATCTGCACAAGGGCATCGAGCTCGAGCAGGCGCGCCAGAGCGCGCGGCTGGTGCTGATCGTCAGCCTCACGCTCACCGTGATCCTGGGAGTCTGGCTATGGTGAAACGTCTCGTCGTCGGCGCCGGCTACGGCCTGCGCGATTGGCTCGGTCAGCGCGCCACCGGTGCTTACATGGCGCTCTATACCATCATTTTTGCCTTCTCGGCGCTAACCCTGCCCAAGATGGACCATGAACACTGGTCGGCACTTTTCTCGGGCGGGCTGATGCGCTTCCTCACCTTCCTCTTCTTCATGTCGCTTGCCTATCACGCGTGGGTCGGCGTGCGCGACATCTGGATGGACTACATCAAGCCGCTGGGCCTGCGCCTGGCGTTGCATCTCGTCACGCTCTTCCTGCTCGTCGGCTACGCCGGCTGGGCGGCCAAAATCCTGTGGAGACTCTGACCGTGAAAGTCGCGAAGCATACCTTCGATGCCGTGATCGTCGGCGCCGGTGGCGCCGGCCTGCGCGCGGCGCTGCAACTGGCCGAGGCGGGGTTGCGCACGGCGGTGCTCACCAAGGTGTTCCCCACGCGCTCGCACACCGTGGCGGCGCAGGGGGGGGTGGCCGCCTCGCTGGGCAACTCCACGCCCGATCACTGGCACTGGCACATGTACGACACCGTCAAGGGGTCCGATTGGCTGGGTGACCAGGACGCGATCGAGTTCATGGTGCGCAAGGCCAACGAGGTCGTGATCGAGCTCGAGCACTATGGCATGCCGTTCGACCGTACCGACGAGGGCAAGATCTATCAGCGTCCCTTCGGCGGGCATTCGATGAACTACGGTGAGGCGCCCGTGATGCGCTCCTGTGCCGCGGCCGACCGCACCGGGCACGCGATGCTGCATGCGCTCTACCAGCGCAACGTGCGCGCGCGTACCCACTTCTTCGTCGAATGGATGGCGCTCGATCTCATCCGCGACAGCGAGGGGCACGTGCTCGGCGTCACGGCGCTCGAACTCGAGACGGGCGAAGTGGCGATCTTCCACGCCAAGGCCACCATCTTCGCCACCGGCGGGGCGGGGCGCATCTATCATTCCTCGACCAACGCCTTCATCAATACCGGCGACGGTCTGGGGATGGCCGCGCGCGCCGGCATTCCGCTCGAAGACATGGAGTTCTGGCAATTCCACCCCACGGGCGTTGCCGGTGCGGGCGTGCTCATTACCGAAGGGGTGCGCGGCGAGGGCGGCATTCTGCGCAATTGCAACGGCGAGCGCTTCATGGAGCGCTACGCGCCCAACCTCAAGGATCTGGCCTCGCGCGACGTCGTTGCTCGTGCCATGGTCACCGAGATCAACGAGGGGCGCGGCTGTGGGCCGAACAAGGACTACGTCCTGCTCGACATCACGCACCTCTCGCCCGAGATCATCATGAAGCGGCTGCCGGGCATCCGCGAGATCGCCATCCAGTTCGCCGGGGTCGATCCGATCAAGGAGCCGATCCCGGTCGTGCCCACCTGCCACTACATGATGGGCGGCATTCCGACCAACTATCGTGGTCAGGTGGTGATGCCCAAGAACGGCGATCCCAACGCGCCGGTGCCCGGGCTCTACGCCGCCGGCGAGTGCGCCTGCGCTTCGGTGCACGGTGCTAACCGTCTGGGCACCAACTCGCTGCTCGATCTGCTCGTCTTCGGCAAGGCCTCGGCCGAGACGGCGGTGGCCGACATCAAGAGCGGCAACCTGACTTTGCGCGAGCTGCCCAAGGATGCGGCCGAGGTGAGCCTCGCGCGCCTGGCGCGCCTCGAGAACCAGAAAGAAGGCGAGCCGGTGGCCGATGTGCTGCTCGAGCTGCAGCGCACGATGCAAAACCACGCGGGCGTCTTCCGCTTCAAGGACAAGCTCGAGGAAGGGGTGCAGAAAATCCTCGCGGTCGAGGAACGCGTGCGTCGCACGGCCATCCGCGACCATTCCAAAGTATGGAACACGGCGCGCATGGAGGCGCTCGAGCTCGAGAACCTCATCGAGGTGGCCAAAGCGACGATGATCTCGGCCGCGGCGCGCAAGGAATCCCGTGGGGCGCACGTGCGCGACGATTGTCCCGATACGCCCGAATTCCCCAACGGGCGCAACGACAAGGAGTGGCTCAAACACACCCTGTGGTTCCGCGACGGCAACCGGCTCGAGTACAAGCCGGTCAATCTCAAGCCGCTCAACCCCGACACCCAACCCATCGCGCTCGCCAAGCGCACGTACTGACCGGCGGGAGAATCGACCATGACCCGAGTGGTGCAATTCCGCATCTATCGCTACGATCCCGACAAGGATCAGAAACCCTACATGCAAGACATTTCGGTCGAGCTCGAACCGACCGACAAGAAGCTGCTGCAAGCGCTCGTGCGCGTCAAGGCCAAGGACGATTCGCTGTCCTTCCGCCGCTCCTGTCGCGAAGGGGTGTGCGGGTCGGATGCGATGAACATCAACGGCAAGAACGGCCTGGCTTGCCTCACCGACATCGACAGCCTGGCGCAACCCATCGTGCTGCGTCCGCTGCCCGGCCTGCCGGTGATCCGCGATCTCATCGTCGACATGACGCAGTTCTTCAAGCAGTACCATTCGATCACGCCGTACCTCATCAACGACGATCCTCCGCCCGAGCGCGAACGGCTGCAGACGCCCGAGGAGCGCGAGGAGTTGAACGGCGTCTATGAATGCATCCTGTGCGCGTGTTGCTCGACCTCTTGCCCGTCGTTCTGGTGGAACCCGGACAAGTTCGTCGGCCCGGCGGGGTTGTTGAACGCCTATCGCTTCATTGCCGATACGCGCGACACGGCCACGAATCAGCGGCTCGACAACCTCAACGATCCGTATCGGCTCTTCCGCTGCCATACGATCATGAACTGTGTCGATGTCTGTCCCAAGCATCTCAACCCCACCAAGGCCATCGGCAAGATCAAGGAGCTGATGGTCTCGCGTGCGGTATGACGAGCCCCAAGGGACGGATCCGCTGGCATTGTCGGCGGGCCCTGCTCGAACTCGACCTCATCTTCCAGGATTTCCTGGAGGTCGAGTTCGACCGGCTCGGCGACGAGGAACTCGCGATCCTCGAAGAGCTGCTGGCATTGGAAGACCACGAACTGTGGGCTCTCGTCAATGGTACCCGTCCCATCCCTCGGCCGCATTGGAGCGGGATGGTCGAAAAACTGCGCGGCGTGAGGGTGCACCGGCGCACGCGCCTGACGGGTGAGGAGGGGTTCGGAACCCTCGAAAACGAAGGAGAAAAAGCATGAGCACGGAACGTAAAGCGACGCTCGTCATCGACGGCAAGGAATATCACTATCCCATTCTCTCGGGCACGCTCGGCAACGACGTGATCGACATCCGCAAGCTCGGCAGCGAAACCGGGCATTTCACCTACGACCCCGGTTTTCTCTCCACGGCGAGCTGTCGCTCTTCCATCACCTACATCGATGGAGAAAAGGGGGAACTTCTCTACCGCGGCTATCCCATCGAGCAGTTGGCCGAACAGTGTTCCTTCATCGAAGTCGCCTATCTGCTGCGCAACGGCGAGCTGCCCACCAAGGCCGAGCTCGACGATTTCGACAACCGTGTGCGGCGTCACAACATGCTGCACGACCAGATGAACCGTTTCTTCACCGGTTTTCGTCGCGACGCCCACCCCATGGCGGTGATGGTCGGCGTGGTCGGAGCCCTTTCGGCCTTCTATCACGACGTGCTCGACTTCAGCGACGCCGAGCATCGCACCGTTTCCTTCGTCCGGCTGGTGGCCAAGATGCCCACCATCGTGGCGATGGCCTACAAATACAACGTGGGCCAGCCTTTCATGTATCCGCGCAATGATCTTGGCTATGCGGCCAATTTCCTCCACATGATGTTCGGTACGCCCTGCGAGAAGTACGAGCCCAATCCGGTGCTCGTGCGCGCGATGGACGTCATCTTCACCCTGCACGCCGACCACGAGCAGAACGCCTCCACCTCCACGGTGCGTCTGGCCGGTTCCTCGGGGGCGAATCCCTTCGCCTGCATCTCTGCCGGCATCGCCTGCCTGTGGGGCCCGGCGCATGGCGGCGCCAACGAGGCCTGTCTGCGCATGCTCGAGGAGATCGGCGACGTCTCTCGCGTGGGTGAGTACATCGAGCGCGCCAAGGACAAGAACGACCCCTTCAAGCTCATGGGATTCGGTCACCGCGTCTACAAGAACTACGACCCACGTGCCAAGCTCATGCGCCAGATTTGCCACGAGGTGCTGCAGGAGCTGGGTCTGGAGAACGATCGCCTCTTCAAGTTGGCCATGGCGCTGGAGAAGATCGCATTGGAAGACGAATACTTCGTCGAGAAGAAACTCTATCCCAACGTGGATTTCTACTCCGGCATCGTGCAGCGTGCCATCGGCATCCCGACTTCGATGTTCACCTGCATCTTCGCGCTCGCGCGCACGGTGGGGTGGTTCACGCAGTGGGAAGAGATGATCACCGATCCCGAATACAAGATCGGCCGTCCGCGTCAGCTCTACGTCGGTGCGCCGCGTCGCGACGTCGTGCCGCTCGAGGCTCGGGGATGAGCCATCGTATGACCGGAACCCAGGCTCAGGCCTGAAAGAGAGATCCCCATGTACAAGGAATTCCAGGACACGACCGTCCTTTTCGGGGCCAACGCCCCGTTCGTCGAGGAGCTCTACGAGCATTATCTCGTCGATCCGCAGTCGGTCCCCGAAGAATGGCGACGCTATTTCGATGCCCTGCGTCAGGGACCGGGGCCGGAGCAGGAAGTGCCACACGCTCCGATCCGCGCCGCGTTCGAGCAAATGGCCAAGATGGGGCCGGTGCGCTTCGTCAAGACCGGCACCGACGATGGCCAGCGTCAGGTGGGGGTGCTGCAGCTCATCAACGCGCACCGCTTCCTCGGCCACCGCGTCGCCGACATCGATCCTCTGAAACTGCACGAAAAGCCGCGTGTGGAGGAGCTCGAGCCGGCCACCTATGGGCTCACGGAAGCCGATCTCAACCGCGAGTTCAACGTCGGCTCTTTCCGCGGGCTGGAGAAACAGACGGCCACGCTGCGTGAGATCCTCGATGCGCTGCGTCAGACGTATTGCCGCACCGTGGGCGTCGAATACATGTACATCACCGACACGGCACAGAAGCGCTGGCTGCAGGCGCGCTTCGAGCCGGTGCATGGCAAGGCGAAGCTCACGGTCGATCAGCAGAAACGCATCCTCGAGCGGCTCACCGCCGCCGAAACCCTGGAGCGCTACCTGCACACCCGCTACGTCGGTCAGAAGCGCTTTTCGCTCGAAGGGGGAGAGTCGGCCATCGTGGCGCTGGACGAGGCGATCCGCGTGGCCGGGCGGCATGGCGCGCAGGAAATCGTCATCGGCATGGCGCACCGCGGGCGTCTCAACGTGCTGGTCAATGTCCTGGGCAAGCCGCCGGCCATGCTCTTTGCCGAATTCGAGGGCAAGAAGGCCGAGGAGCTCACCGCCGGCGACGTGAAGTACCACATGGGTTTCTCGAGCGACGTGCTCACCCCGGGTGGGCCGGTGCACCTCTCGCTCATGTTCAACCCCTCGCACCTCGAGATCGTCAATCCCGTCGTGCTCGGTTCGGCCTACGCCCGCCAGCAGCGCCGTGACCCGGCCGA
Organism: Tepidiphilus sp. J10; assembly: GCF_006980785.1. Lineage (NCBI taxonomy): Bacteria > Pseudomonadati > Pseudomonadota > Hydrogenophilia > Hydrogenophilales > Hydrogenophilaceae > Tepidiphilus > Tepidiphilus sp. J10. The sequence continues at coordinate 15,045 of NZ_SBHP01000001.1, read as the reverse complement.
GGCCAAGGATCAGGTCGTGCCGATCATCATCCACGGCGACGCGGCGGTGGCGGGGCAAGGGGTGAACCAGGAGGTGCTCAACTTCGCCCAGACGCGCGGCTACGGCGTGGGCGGCGCGGTGCACATCGTCATCAACAACCAGATCGGCTTTACCACGTCCGATCCGCGTGACCTGCGCTCCTCCACCTACTGTACCGACGTCTTCAAGATGGCCGAGTCGCCCATCTTCCACGTCAATGGCGACGACCCCGAGGCGGTGGCCTTCGTGATGCAGCTCGCCATGGAATTCCGCAAGGAATTCAAGAAAGACGTGGTCGTGGATATCGTCTGCTTCCGCAAGCTCGGACACAACGAACAGGACGAACCGGCGGTGACCCAGCCGCTGATGTATCGCCGCATCCGGCAGCATCCGGGCACGCGCAAGCTCTATGCCGATCATCTCGTGCAGAGCGGTGTGATCGCCTCTGACGACCCCGAGCGCTACATCCAGGAATACCGCGAACATCTCGACCGCGGCGAGCTCCTCTACAATCCCGTCGTGGCCAACGTCGTGCGCAAGCACGCGATCGACTGGACCCCGTTCATCGGACAGGAATATACCGACGAGTGCGATACGTCCATTCCCGCACCCGAATATCGGCGCCTGGCCGAACGGCTCACCACGATTCCCGAAGGATTCGTCCTGCATTCGCGGGTGCAGAAGATCATCGAGGATCGGCGGGCGATGGGGCTCGGCGAGATCCCGGCCGACTGGGGATTCGGCGAGAACCTCGCTTATGCCTCGCTCGTGGCGCAGGGTTTCGGCGTGCGCCTGTCGGGCGAAGACGTGGGGCGCGGCACCTTCTTCCACCGCCACGCGGTGCTGCACGACCAGAACCGCGAGCGGCGCGACGAAGGCACTTACGTTCCGCTACAGAACATCCAGGAAGGGCAAGCGCCGTTCTACGTCTATGATTCCACCCTCTCGGAAGAGGGGACGCTGGGCTTCGACTATGGCTACGCCATCACCGAGCCGAACCAGCTCACCATCTGGGAGGCCCAATTCGGCGACTTCGCCAACGGCGCTCAGGTGGTGATCGACCAGTTCATCGCCTCGGGCGAAGCCAAGTGGGGGCGGTTGTGCGGGCTGACCCTGCTGCTGCCGCACGGCTATGAGGGGCAAGGGCCGGAGCACTCTTCGGCGCGCATCGAGCGCTATCTGCAGCTATCGGCCGAGCGTAACTGGCAGGTGTGCGTGCCCACCACCGCGGCACAGATCTTCCATCTGCTGCGCCGTCAGATGCTGCGGCGCGTGCGCAAACCCCTTGTAGTGTTCACGCCCAAGTCGCTGCTGCGCCTGAAAGAGGCTGGCTCACCCATGGAAGACTTCCTGCACGGAGGGTATCGTACCGTGATCGGTGAAGTCGAAGAGCTCGCGCCGAAGAAGGTCAAGCGCGTGCTGCTGTGCCAGGGCAAGATCTATTACGAGTTGCTCGCTTACCGGCGCGAGAAAGGGATAGACGATACGGCCATCATCCGGCTGGAGCAACTCTATCCTTTCCCGGCAGAGGCGCTCAACGCTGCCCTCAAGCCCTTCGCCCAAGCCAAGGAACTCGTCTGGGTGCAAGAAGAACCGCGCAACCAGGGCGTGTGGTACTGGCTGCTGTCGCGCCAGCATCTGAAGAACGAGCTCGGGCGCGGTCGTCGCCTACTGCTCGTCGCGCGCCCGGCCAGCTCCTCGCCCGCCGTGGGGTACCTCGCCAAGCACGTGGCGCAACAGAAGGCCGTGATCGAAGGGGCGTTCGGCCCGATCGAGGCCGATTGAGCGCGCAGTCATACCAGACCGTCAGGAGAATGACATGTTGATCGAAGTGAAAGTGCCCCAGCTGTCCGAGTCGGTGGCCGAAGCCTCGCTGGTGGCTTGGCACAAGAAGGAGGGGGAGTTCGTCAAGCGCGACGAGAATCTCGTCGATATCGAGACTGACAAGGTCGTGTTGGAGACGCCGGCTCCTGCCGATGGGGTCCTGGTGAAGATCCTCAAGGGGGATGGAGAATCCGTGACCTCCGGCGAAGTGATCGCCCAGATCGATACCGAGGCCAAACCGTCTGCCGGTGAGCCGGCGGCAGCTGCGGCACCTGCGCCGACGGCTCAGCCTGCAACCCAAGCCTCGCCGGCAGCTGCGGTGGCGAGCCCTGCCGCACGCAAGATCCTCGAAGAAAAGGGCGTCGCGCCCGAGAGCGTGTCGGGTAGCGGTCGCGGCGGCCGGATTACCAAGGAAGACGCGCTCGCGGCACAGCCGGCTGCCAAACCGGCCGCGGCGGTCGCATCTTCCGTGCCGCCCGTCGCCGTGAGCGGGGAGCGTCCCGAGCAGCGCGTGCCCATGACCAAGCTGCGCAAGCGCATCGCCGAGCGCCTGCTCCAGTCGAAGAACGAAAACGCCATGCTGACTACCTTCAACGAGGTCAACATGGCCGCCGTCATCGAGCTGCGCAAGAAGTACGGTGAGAAATTCGAGAAGGAACACGGCGTACGCCTGGGCTTCATGAGTTTCTTCGTCAAAGCCGCTTGTGCCGCCTTGAAGAAGTTCCCCATTCTCAACGCCTCGGTCGATGGCGACGACATCATCTATCACGGCTACATCGACATCGGCATCGCCGTTGGCTCGCCGCGCGGCCTGGTGGTGCCCATCCTGCGCGACGCCGACCAGCTCTCCATGGCCGAGATCGAGCAAAAGATCGCCGAATTCGGCGCCAAGGCCAAGGATGGGCGTCTATCGCTCGAGGAGCTGACCGGCGGCACCTTCTCCATCTCCAACGGCGGGGTGTTCGGCTCGATGCTCTCCACGCCGATCATCAACCCGCCGCAGTCGGCCATCCTCGGCATCCATGCCACCAAAGACCGTCCGGTGGTCGAAAATGGCCAGATCGTGATCCGTCCGATCAACTACCTCGCCCTGTCTTACGATCACCGCATCATCGATGGGCGTGAGGCGGTGCTCGGTCTCGTGACGATCAAGGAAGCCCTGGAAGATCCGGCGCGCCTGCTCTTTGGCGTGTGATTGCCGTAGGGGGCGGCACATGCCGCCCCTTTTTCGTCATGAGGAGGAAGGATCGATGCAAAGTTTCGACGTCTTGGTGATCGGCGGTGGCCCGGGGGGTTACGTCGCGGCGATCCGCGCCGCGCAGCTTGGTTTCAAGACCGCTTGTTGTGAATCCAATCCCTATGCCGACCCCAAGGGTGAACCCCGCCTCGGCGGAACTTGCCTCAATGTGGGTTGTATTCCCTCGAAGGCTCTGCTACACACTTCGCATCTCTATGAGGAGGCGGCCCATGCCTTTGCGGATCAGGGCATCCGTGTGCAGGGGCTGGCGATCGACGTGCCGGCGATGATGCAGCGCAAGGCCGGCATCGTCACCCAGCTCACCCAGGGGATCAAGGGGCTCTTTCGCAAGAACAAGGTGACCTTGCTGCCCGGTCATGGGCAGTTTCTCGGTCGCGAAGGGGAGAGCTGGCAGGTGCGCGTGGGCGAGGAGACGGTGCTCGCCAAGCACGTGATCGTGGCGACGGGCTCCAAGGCGCGCCATCTGCCGAACCTGCCGGTGGATAACCGCATCGTGTGCGACAACGTCGGTGCGCTCGAATTGCAATCGGTACCCAAGCGGCTCGTCATTGTCGGGGCCGGTGTCATCGGGCTCGAGATGGGGTCGGTGTGGCGTCGTTTGGGGTCGGAAGTGACCATCCTCGAAGCGCTACCCGACTTCCTCGCCGCCGCCGACGCGGACGTGGCCAAGGAGGCGCTGTCGCTCTTCACCAAGCAGGGGTTCAAGTTCCAGTTCGGCGTCACCATCGAGGGCGCCGAGGTAAAAGGTGATGGGGCGATCTTGCGCTACCGCGACCAGGAAGGCAAGGAGCAGACGCTGAAGGCCGACCGGGTCATCGTCTCGGTGGGGCGCGTGCCCAACACCGACGGGCTCGGTGCCGAGGGGGTCGGCTTGCAGGTCAATGAGCGGGGTCAGATCGTGGTCGACGATCATTGCTGCACGAACCTGCCCAACGTCTGGGCCGTGGGCGACGTGGTGCGCGGCCCCATGCTCGCGCACAAGGCGATGGAAGAAGGGGTGATGGTGGCCGAGCGCATCGCCGGGCAGGCGGGGCACGTGAATTACGATGCCATCCCGTGGGTGATCTACACGGCGCCCGAGATCGCCTGGGTGGGCAAGACCGAGGCCCAGCTCAAGGCCGAGGGCGTGGAGTATCGCGTCGGCAAGATTCCTTTCCTCGCCAACGGACGGGCGTTGGGTATGGGGGCGCCGCAGGGTTTCGTCAAGATGATCGCCTGTGCCAAGACCGACCGCATCCTGGGCGTGCACATCATCGGGGCGAACGCCTCCGAGCTCATCGCCGAGGCGGTGGTGGCGCTGGAGTTCGGGGCGGCGTCCGAGGACATCGCGCGCATCTGCCATGCCCACCCGACTTTGTCCGAAGTGATGCACGAAGCGGCGCTGGCGGTCGATCGCCGGGCGCTGCATTTCTGATGGCCGAGCAGGTCGCGGCCGCGGCGGGTGACATCGTCGCGGCCTATGAGGCGGCGCTCGCCGAGCGGGGCTATCGTCCCGATCCGGCGCAGCGCCGCGCCGTCGAGCGGCTGCAACGCCTGTGTGAGGCGTTGTGTCGCGCCGAGCGCCCACGACCTGGGGACGAGGGGGCTGCGCGAGTCCCCTTGGGTTTTCTGCGTCGTGTCTTCGCAGCGAAGCCCAAGCATACGGCACCGACCGAGCCGGCGGTGCGCAGCGTCTATCTCTGGGGGGGCGTGGGGCGTGGCAAGAGCTTCGTGATGGACGTGTTCTTCGAATCTTGCCCCTTTGCCGCCAAGAAGCGGGTGCATTTCCACGCCTTCATGCAGCGCGTGCATGAAAATTTGCGCCGGCACAAGGAGGTTCCCGATCCGCTTGCCAAGGTGGCCGAGGACATCGCCGCAGAGGTGCGGCTGCTGTGTTTCGACGAATTCCACGTCTCGGACATCGCCGATGCCATGATTCTGGGTCGGCTGCTGGAAGCCTTGCTCGCACGCGGCGTGGTCTTCGTGCTCACCTCGAACTATCCGCCGCATGGGCTCTATCCCAACGGGCTCATGCGGGTGAATTTCCTGCCCACCATCGCCCTCATCGAACGGACCTTCGACGTGCTGGAGGTCGATTCGGGCACCGACTATCGCCTGCGCACCCTGGAGAACGTCGAGCTCTACCTCGTGCCGCCTTCGCCCGAGAACGAGGCCAAGCTGCGGGAGGATTTCCGCCGCCTCACGGGGCATGAGCCGGTGCCTGGTACCTACCCGATCTTCGGCCGAGAAATTCCTTGTCTCGGTCGGCACCAGGACGTGATCTGGTTCACCTTCGCGGCGCTGTGCGACGGGCCGCGCTCGCAGAACGACTACCTGGAAATCGCGCGCGAACACGACACGGTGCTCCTAAGCGGCATCCCGCGGATGGGGCCGGCACAGGCTTCGCAGGCGCGGCGTTTCACCTGGCTCATCGACGTGCTCTACGATCATCGGGTGAAACTGATCGCCACCGCCGAAGCCGAACCACAGGAACTCTACCGCGAGGGCTTGAACGCGCACGAATTCGTCCGCACCGCGAGCCGCCTGATCGAGATGCGCACGCGCGACTATCTGGCCGAAGCACACCGGCCCGATTGACGGAAGCGGCAATGGACGGGGAGACGCTCGAGGCGCGCATCGAAGAGGAGCTCGGCCCGGGCGGACGGCTCGCGGCGGCGATCCCCGGGTTCGTCCATCGGCCGCAGCAGCACGAAATGGCGCTCGCCGTGGCCCGCGCCATCGAGGAGAAAGGGGTGTTGCTCGCCGAAGCCGGCACCGGCACGGGCAAGACCTTCGCCTATCTGTTGCCGGCCTTGCTCTCGGGGCGCAAGGTGATCGTGTCGACCGGCACGAAGACCTTGCAGGATCAGCTCTTTCATCGCGACTTGCCGCGCCTGAAGGCGGCGCTGAAAATTCCGGTGCGCACGGCGCTCCTCAAGGGGCGGCAGAACTACGTCTGCCTTTACCACCTGGAGCGCAACCTCGCCCACGGGCGTTTCACCACGGCCGAAGATGCGGCGCTGTTGCGGCTCATCGCGCGCTTTGCGCAGCACACGGTCTCTGGCGACAAGGCGGAATGTGCCGCTGTGCCCGAAGCTTCCTTCGTCTGGACCTTCGCCACTTCGTCGCGCGATAACTGCCTTGGTCAGGACTGCCCTCATTGGCAGGAGTGCTTTCTCATGAAGGCACGCCGCGCGGCGCAGGAGGCCGAGTGCGTGGTGGTGAACCACCACCTCTTTTTCTCCGATCTGGTGCTGCGCGACGAGGGGGTCGGCGGGCTTTTGCCGGAGGCAGATCTGGTGGTGTTCGACGAGGCGCATCAGCTGCCCGAGCTCGCGGCGGTTTTCTTCGGTGAGAGCCTGGCGTCGACCCAGTGTTTCGAGCTCGTGCGCGATGCCCGGGTGGAGGCGTTGGTGGCGGCGCCGGATTTTCGGCCCTTGCGCGACGCGATCGACGCCTTCGACAAGGCGGTGAAGGACCTGCGCTTGAGCCTGCCAGCCGAGACGCTGCGCTGGCCGCGGCAGCAGGCGCTGGAGCAGGCCGCTGGGTTCGAATCGGCCCTGCAGACCTTGATGACGAGCGCGGGCGTCTTGCGTGAGGTGCTGGCGAGCCAGCAGGAACGCAGCGAGGACTTGCAGCGGCTCGTAACCAGGGCCGAAGCGGTCGAGCGCTTGCTCGCCCAATGGGGCGAAGAAGGAGCGTGTTTCGTGCGCTGGGTGGAGGCCGTTGGTACGCGGTTTACGCTGCACCGCACGCCGATCGAGGCGGGGCCGGCGTTTTCCCGGCTCCTGAGCGCGGGGAAGCGGGCCTGGGTGATGACTTCGGCGACGCTGGCGGTGGCCGGTTCGTTCGCACATTTTCGCCGTGACCTCGGGCTGCTCGACGAGGAACTGCCGGTACGCGAAGGAATCTGGGCGAGCCCCTTCGACTATCGCCGCCAGGCTTTGTTGCTGGTGCCCCACGGCATGCCGGAGCCGGGTTCGCCGCAGCATCTGCCGGCGGTGGAGGAATTGGCCGAGCGGTTGATCCGTGCCGCCGAAGGGCGGGCGTTCGTGCTCTGTACCTCGCTCAAGGCGATGCAGCGCCTGGGTGAGGGACTGCGAGCGCGTTTGGGGGCCGAGTACACGGTGCTGGTGCAAGGAGAGGGGCCACGTCACGCGCTGCTCGAGCGCTTTCGCACCACGCCCCGAGCCGTGCTCGTCGGCAGCCAGAGTTTCTGGGAAGGGGTGGACGTCGCCGGCGAGGCCCTCTCGCTCGTCGTCATCGACAAACTGCCGTTTGCACCGCCGGACGATCCCGTGCTCGCGGCGCGCATGGAACGGCTGAGAAAGGAGGGGCAGTCTCCGTTTGCCCTGCTACAGTTGCCGCAGGCCACGATTCAGCTCAAACAAGGTGCGGGTCGACTCATTCGCAGCGAAAGCGATCGGGGCGTGTTGTGTATCTGTGATCCGCGCATGGTTACCCGAGTCTATGGCAAGATTTTGTGGTCCAGTCTGCCGCCGATGCGCCGTACGCGTGACGTGCGCCGCGCAGAGGAATTTTTGGGTACCATCGCGACGACGGCGGCGCAAGAGAATGCTGCGTCGAGCCAGGGTGCGGATGCACCCAGTGAAGACATCGGATCCAGAGGGGAAACGTAGTGACGCAAGCTTTGATGTCGTTCGAGGAAGGGGTGGCGCGGCTGCTGTCGGCGGTCGAACCGGTGCGCGACGTGGAACTCATCGATACGTTGGAGGCGCGCGGGCGTGTGCTTGCCGATGCGCTGTACTCGCCGATCAGCATACCGCGACAGGATACCGCGGCGATGGATGGATACGCCGTACGCTGCGCCGAGCTCCAACGGGTCGGCGTTCGTTTGCCGGTAAGCCAGCGTATCCCTGCGGGAACGATCGGTTTGCCGCTCGCCGAAGGCACGGTGGCGCGTATCTTCACGGGGGCGCCTTTGCCCGAAGGGGCCGATGCGGTCGTGATGCAGGAGCGCGTCGAGGTGGAGGGCGATCGGGTCGTGTTTCGCCACGTGCCTCATCCAGGTGAGTCGGTACGGCGCGCTGGCAGTGAGATCGCCCTCGGCGCCGAGATCCTCTCCGCCGGCGCCGTGCTCACCCCCCAGGCCCTGGCGTTGGCCGCAAGCGTGGGTTTTGACACCTTGCCGGTGCGTCGTCGGGTACGCGTGGCGATTTTTTCGACCGGTGACGAGCTCGTGATGCCTGGTACCCCTTTGGGGCCGGGGCAGATCTACAATGCCAACCGCTATCAGTTGCGCGCGCTGCTCGAAGGCATGGGATGTCTGGTCGATGACCACGGCGTGGTGCCCGATCGGTTGGAGGCGACGCGGCTGGCTTTGCACCGCGCGGCCGATGCCGCCGACGTGGTGATCACGAGCGGGGGGGTGTCGGTGGGCGAGGAAGATCATGTCGTGGCCGCGGTGCGTGCGCAAGGACGGCTCGATCTGTGGAAACTGGCGATCAAGCCAGGCAAGCCGCTTGCCTACGGACGTGTCGGGGCGGCGCATTTCGTCGGGCTTCCGGGTAACCCGGTCTCGGCGTTCGTGACTTTCGTCCTGTTCGTGCGCCCCTTCCTGCGTCGTTTGCAAGGAGCGAAGGAGGCTGCGTCGCGCACCTGGCGCGTGCCGGCGGGGTTCGCGCGTACCCGACCCGATCCCCGGCGTGAATTCTTACGAGTGCGGCTCGATGCGCGTGGCTGGGCCGTGCCTTACCCCGACCAGGGGTCGTCGGCCCTGGCTTCGCTCGTGTGGGCTGACGGCCTGGTGGATCTTCCTCCGGGCACCCCGGTGCAGACGGGGGATCTCGTGCGGTATTGGCCCTTGGCGGAGCTGTTGAATTAGGGGTGGCACGGGGCTTTCCCGTCATCGGGCTTGGTTTCGTCGACGCGCCGTGTGCCCACGTCGACTGGCCGTGAACCCACGGGAGGGGAGTGCGACACGGCTTGCAGGAAAAGGAGGACGCATGGTGGTGAATGTGCTCTATTTTGCGGCGCTGCGCGATGCGCTCTCGATCGAAGGGGAGCGCATCCCCTTGCCGGAGACGGTGCATACGGTGGGCGCTTTGCGGACGTATCTGGGCAGCCGGGGGGCGCAATGGGCGCCTTTGCTCGAGTGGCAGAATCTTCGCTGTGCGCGCAATCGTAGCCTGTGCGGTTGGGACGAGCCGGTCTGCGATGGGGACGAGATCGCCTTTTTTCCCCCCGTCACCGGAGGTTGAACGCCATGGACGTGGTGCGGGTACAGTCCGAGGATTTCGACGTCGGGGCCGAGAGCGAACGGCTGCACTGGGCGGCCGACGAGGTGGGTGGGGTCGTCATCTTCATCGGGACGGTACGGGGCGGGGCTGTGCGGGCGATGACGCTCGAGCACTATCCAGGTATGACCGAGAAGTCGCTCGAGACTTTGGTCGAGGAGGCGCGCCGGCGGTGGTCTTTGGCGGCGGTCACGGTGATTCATCGCTTTGGGCGATTGTTGCCGGGCGAGCGCATCGTGTTCGTGGGGGTGGCGAGCCGCCACCGCGCCGAAGCGTTTGCGGCCAGCGAATTCCTGATCGATCGCCTCAAGACCGAAGCGCCGTTTTGGAAGAAAGAAGAGACGGAAGGAGGGGCTCGTTGGGTCGAGGCAAAGGAGGGAGACGAGGATAGGGCGCGCCGTTGGTGATCACAGCGCACCCTGCTCAATTCGCGTCGTCGTTTTACTTCTTGCCGCCTGGCTGCTGTTGCGCCCCGGAGATCATGCTCTGCCAGGCTTCGGTGGTCATTTTCGACATCTGCTCGAGCACGGCGCGGGACTGGTCGATCGCGCTCTGCACGGCTTTCATCGGGTCTTCACCGCCCATTTTCGGCAGATTGGTGCCCATCGATTGCATGGCCTGGGTCCATTCCTGGGAACCCGTGGTGATCGCTTCCGAGACGAGGCGGTTGAGCTCGGCCTGGGCCTTGACGGTGAGTTGGGCGATCTCGTTGATGCAGCCCATGATCTTCTCGGCCGATTTCTGCGCGAACTCCTGACGCAGCTTGAGCTGTTCCTCGGGGGCCTGGACAGCGAGCAGCGCTTGGGTGCTGCGCGCGCCTTCTTCGAAGAGGGCTTTGGCCGTTTCGATCTGCAGCGCGAGCAGGCGCTGGGTGTTGTCGATGGCCATCTGGGTGAATTTCATCGCGTTTTCCAATTGCTTTTGCTGCAATTGCGCCAAATTGTTTTGAGTCTTCATGATCTGCTCCCGCAGTAAGTATGGTGACGGACGTGGATAAAACGCCTCTTTTTTACTATAGCATCGTTCCTGGAAGGGTGCAAGAAAAATGTGATGCACTGCACAATGCCACTGGCTAAATCTTTTGGCATCTTTTGCTCCTTCGGGCTTGAATTTCTCCTATCCGGCACCTATATACAAGGCATCCATTGCTTTCCTTCGACGGAGCGTTCCATGAGATTCGACAAACTCACCACCAAGTTCCAGCAGGCGCTTCAGGAAGCGCAGAGCATCGCGGTGGGGCACGACAACCAATTCATCGAGCCACAGCATCTGTTGCTCGCGCTGCTCGAGCAGGAAGACGGCTCGACCGTGAGCCTGCTGCAGCGTGCCGGCGTCAATGTCGCCGGGCTCAAGGCGGCCTTGCACCAGGCGATCGATGCGCTACCCCAGGTGCAGGGCACGGGCGGTGAGGTGCAGATCGGGCGCGATCTGGCCAACCTTTTGAACCTCACCGACCGCGAGGCGCAAAAACGCGGTGATCCTTACATCGCCACCGAAATGTTCCTGCTCGCGCTCACTGAAGACAAGGGCGAGACGGGGCGCATCGCGCGCGAGCACGGCTTGACGCGCAAGGCGCTGGAGGCGGCCATCGAACAGATGCGTGGCGGGCAGAAGGTGGAGACGCCCGAGGCCGAGGCGCAGCGCGGGGTGCTGGAGAAATATACCATCGACCTCACCGAGCGGGCGCGTCGCGGCAAGCTCGATCCGGTGATCGGGCGCGACGACGAGATCCGGCGCACCATCCAGATCCTGCAGCGACGCACCAAGAACAATCCCGTGCTCATCGGTGAGCCCGGCGTGGGTAAGACGGCCATCGTCGAGGGGCTCGCGCAGCGCATCGTCAATGGCGAGGTTCCCGAGAGCCTGCGCGACAAGCGCATCCTGGCGCTCGACATGGCGGCCTTGATCGCCGGGGCCAAGTACCGCGGCGAGTTCGAGGAGCGCCTGAAGGCCATCCTCACCGAGATCACGAAGGAAGAGGGGCGCATCATCCTCTTCATCGACGAGATCCATACCGTGGTGGGCGCAGGCAAGGCCGAAGGGGCGCTCGATGCGGGCAACATGCTGAAGCCTGCGCTCGCGCGCGGCGAGCTGCATTGCATCGGCGCGACCACGCTCGACGAGTATCGCAAGTACATCGAGAAGGATGCCGCGCTCGAGCGCCGTTTCCAGAAAGTGATGGTCGAGGAGCCTACCGTCGAGCAGACCATTGCCATCTTGCGCGGTCTGCAGGAGAAGTACGAGATCCACCACGGGGTGGAGATCACCGACCCGGCCATCGTCGCTGCGGCCGAGCTCTCGCACCGCTACATCACCGACCGCTTCCTGCCGGACAAGGCGATCGACCTCATCGACGAGGCGGCCGCACGCATCAAGATGGAGATCGACTCCAAGCCCGAGGCGCTCGACAAGCTCGAGCGGCGCATCATCCAGCTCAAGATCGAGCGCGAGGCGGTGAAGAAGGAGAAGGACGAAGCCTCGCAGCGGCGTCTGAAGCTCATCGAGGAAGAGCTCGAGCGGCTGCAGCGTGAATACAGCGAGCTCGAAGAGGTGTGGAAGGCCGAGAAGGCGCGCATCCAGGGTACCAAACACCTCAAGGAAGAGATCGACCGCCTGCGCGCGCAGATGCTGGAGTATCAGCGCAAGGGGCTGCTCGACAAGGTGGCCGAGATCCAATATGGACGGCTACCGCAGCTCGAGGCCGAGCTGAAGAAGGCCGAAGAGGCGGAGAAATCCGGCGCGCCGTTCAAGCTCTTGCGCACCCAGGTCGGCGCCGAGGAGATCGCCGAAGTGGTCTCGCGCATGACGGGCATTCCCGTGAGCAAGATGATGCAGAGCGAGCGCGAGAAGCTCCTCAAGATGGAAGAACATCTGCATCAGCGGGTGGTGGGGCAGGACGAAGCGGTACGGCTCGTCTCCGATGCCATCCGGCGCTCGCGCGCGGGTCTGGGCGACGAGAACCGCCCCATCGGCTCCTTCCTCTTCCTCGGACCGACGGGGGTCGGGAAGACGGAGCTGTGCAAGGCGCTCGCCGACTTCCTCTTCGATTCCGAGGATCACATGATCCGCGTCGACATGAGCGAGTACATGGAGAAACACTCCGTGGCGCGGCTCATCGGTGCGCCTCCGGGCTACGTCGGCTACGAGGAAGGGGGCTATCTCACCGAGCAGGTGCGGCGTAAGCCCTATAGCGTGATCCTCTTCGACGAGGTCGAGAAAGCGCACCCGGACGTGTTCAACGTGCTGTTGCAGGTGCTCGACGACGGTCGGCTCACCGACGGCCAGGGACGCACGGTGGATTTCCGCAACACCGTGATCGTGATGACTTCCAACCTCGGCAGCCAGCGCATCATGCAGATGTCCGGGGACGACTATCAGGTCATCAAGCTCGCCGTGCTCGCCGAGGTGCGCGGGTTCTTCCGGCCCGAGTTCCTCAACCGCATCGACGAGGTGGTGGTGTTCCATCCGCTCGCCGAGGAGCACATCGCCGGAGTGGCGCGCATCCAGCTGCGCCGGCTCGAGGCGCGGCTCGCGCGCATGGACATGGCCCTCGAGGTGACGGAAGAGGCCCTGCGCGAACTCGCCAAGGCGGGCTACGACCCGGTCTATGGCGCGCGGCCCTTGAAGCGGGCGATCCAGGATCTCATCGAGAATCCGCTCGCCAAGGCGATCCTGGAGGGCCGGTTCGGGCCGAAAGATACGATCCGCGTCACGGTGGAGAACGGGATCTTCCGTTTCGACAAAATCTGATCGAAGTCGAAAAGCAGTGCAGGCGGGGCCGCGGCGAGGGGTGCCTCGCCGTGTGCCGACGGGATCCGTCCGGAAGATGGGTCCGCTGCGCGCATCCGTTTAGGCGCTCGATTGAGGCACGAACGCCGAGCGCTTATTCTTCGAGGGTCCGAGAGCCGGCAAAGCAGCCGGCTCTTTTTTCAGGGTAGGGAAATACGGTACCAAGGGGGCGTTTTTTCGCCTTTGGTCTCGGCGCCCCGACTGCGATCATGGATGTATCGGGTAGAAGGAGGGCCACGACGTGGCCGAAGAGAGCGATCTCGAAAAGACCGAACAACCATCACCACGGCGGTTGGAAAAGGCGCGTGAAGAGGGTCAGGTTCCGCATTCGCGTGAGCTCGGGACCTTTCTCGTGCTCTTCGTTGGCGTGATCACTTTGATGATCGCAGGGGAGTGGATGGGCCGGCGTTGGGTGGGGGTGCTGACTCAAGGGTTCGCTTTCGAGCGCGATACGGCTTTCGATTTGACGCGGATGCTGGGGATATTGCAGCGGCTGTACGTCGAATCGCTGATCTCGTTCGCGCCGCTCTTGCTCTTCTTGATGCTTGCCGCGGTGGCAGGTCCCCTGATGCTGGGTGGGCTGGTGTTCGCTCCCAAGACCTTGGGTTTCCGTCTCGGGCGGCTCAATCCGATGAATGGCTTGCGCCGTATGTTTTTTTCGCTGCATGGGGCGATGGAGGTCGTCAAGTCGCTGCTCAAGGTCTCGGTGGTGGCGGCGATGGTATGGATCACCTTCCGGCGTGAGCGCGACGTCGTGCTCTCTTTGAGCGTTCTGCCGGTGAGCGATGCGGCAGGAAGTTTTTTGCGCGAGATGCTATTCGGGGCTTTGCTGATCGTGTCCGGACTCGCGCTGATCGCTGCGGTCGACGTGCCTTTCCAATTGTGGCAGTACTACAAGAAACTACGCATGACCAAAGAAGAGGTCAAGCGGGAATACAAGGAACAGGAAGGGGACCCGCACCTCAAGGCGCGTATCCGTTCGGTGCAGCGCGAGATGGCGCGTAAACGGATGATGGCCGAGGTGCCCAAGGCCGACGTGGTGGTGACCAACCCGACGCACTTCGCCGTGGCTCTGAAGTATGATCAAAAATCGATGGCCGCTCCCATGGTGGTGGCCAAGGGCAGGGGGGTCATCGCGCAGAGGATCCGCGAACTCGCCGACGAAGCTCAGGTGCCCCGCGTGGAGGCTCCGCCCTTGGCGCGTGCGCTCTATGCGCACGTCGAGATCGGCGAGACGATACCGCCGACCCTCTTCGCGGCAGTAGCCGAGATTCTGGCCTATGTGTTTCAATTGGATCGCTGGATGGCCCAGGGTGGACCCAAGCCCCAGCCGCCACAAGAAGTGCCGGTGCCACCAGAACTCGATCCGGGTGAAGTGGCCACGGCAGAGGCTGGGGACGGGGAGCCGTGAGCGCGATGTGCGCCGTAAGGGAGTGAGACTATGGCAGGAGAGCGGACCTTGATCGATTGGCGAACGTGGTTCGTGCCTTCGAAAATGCGCTTGCTGGCCGCGCCGGTGTTCATCTTCGTCGTGCTGTCGATGATGGTGCTGCCGCTGCCGCCCTTTGCGCTGGATCTCTTCTTCACGTTCAACATCGCCATGTCGGTCGTGGTGCTGTTGGTGGCGATGTATACCGTGCGCCCGCTGGATTTTTCGGTATTTCCCACCGTTTTGCTGGTCACTACGCTGCTGCGCCTTGCGCTGAACGTGGCGTCCACTCGCGTGGTGCTGCTACACGGACACACGGGGCCGGATGCAGCCGGGCGGGTGATCGAATCCTTCGGTCAGTTCCTCGTCGGGGTTGTGTACCATCCTTTCTGTAAATTCCGTTTAGCGCCTCTGGCAGGAAGTGCGCGGCGCTCGGTCTGACGCCATGACTTCGAGAAAGGAGTACGCCCATCATGGCGATGCGTGTCGA